>NZ_JBFAOM010000019.1:0-169122 GCF_040675235.1 Nonomuraea sp. NPDC049637 | reverse complement strand
CGGAAGTTAAGCTTCTCTGCGCCGATGGTACTGCACTCGGGAGGGTGTGGGAGAGTAGGTCACCGCCGGACAATCTTTCGAAGAAGCCCCACACGAACCGTGTGGGGCTTCTTCGCGTTCGGGGAGGGTCCCGGCTTCGGCCGGAACCCTTTTCCGCATTTCCGGCGGGGTGTTCCTCTTTCCAGGGTGTTTGTCGCGGGGCGCCGCGGGTGCTGGGGGTGGGCGGGCGCCGGCTCAGGGGACCCGCTCGTGGGTCGCCTCGACGGCCGATGGGCCGGTGGCCCGATGGGCCGGTGGCCCGATGGGACGGTGGGGCGCCGGATCGGCTCGCGGCTGGAGGCGCGCTGGTGTAAGGCGCAGGTACGGCTTCCGGTGGGTCTTAGTGGGTTCTGCCTCTGGTCAGTCCGAGCTGGCCCACTTCGGAGACTGAGGGCTCGTGTCCCGCCCTGCTCGGAGGAGGCTGAGGGGGCTTAGTCAGTTCCGCCTTGCAGGAGAGCCGTGGGGTTCGTATCCGGCCTCCGGTCCGATGTTCCTTCAGCGCCGTCCTTGGGGGCGGCCCTGCGCCTCCGCTGAATGTCGGCCGTTATCCGCCTGCGTGCGGTGGGCTAATCCCGCGATCGTAGACAGAGTTCAGGTGTCATCAGTCCGCAGACGCGCGGCACATCTTCGAGTTTCGAGGCCGGTCCCCGCCTACGCAGCCGATGGGATGAGACGGAGACGTTGGGGACGAACGGGGGGTGCGGCGTGCCCTTCGGCACTTGATGTATCCCGGCATATGCCACGCATCCCCGGACTGTCCACTTCACTCTGAGGCTTCCACGGGCTCTCGGGGCCTCTCGACCTCCTGGCCAGGTGCCCGGTGAGGAGGCTGGCTGGCCTCGATGCTCCGTCGATCTATGGAGTGGCGCTGGGTGGCTCTGCTGGTCGGAGCAGTGGGTTGGGGTGCCCTCGGATCGTTCTCCCCAGCAGAGTCGCTCACAGGTCCACCTACCGCGCACACGCAACCCGCCACCTCACGCGGTGCAGGGTTGGGGGCTGTGGGGGTGATGGTGGGGAGATGGGAGAAGGGCCTCACGCTGGGTGCGTGGGGCCCTTCTGTTGTTGGGGTCAGGATTTGGTGTTGACGTAGGTGACGGCGTATCTGGTGGCTACGGAGGTCCAGGGGACGGTGATCACTACGCCGTTGCGTTCGAAGACGCGGGCCTTCTCGGCCTCGGTGCCGTACTTCTGGGGGAGGGTGGCGAGTTCGGTGGCCTTGCCGGTGGCGGCGTCCAGGCGGATGAGGCGGGGGGCCAGGTCGCGGCGGTCGCCGGTTTCGACGGCCAGCAGCCCCTGGTCGTCGGCACGTACGTAGGTGAGGATCGTGTCGTGGGTGCCGGACGACTCCCACAGCTGCTTGCCGGTCTTGAGGTCGTAGGCGAGGGCCTTGTTGCGGGAGCGCATGCTCTGCGGGACGTTCTCCGGGAACGTGGCCAGGTAGAGGCGGTCGCCGTGGATGGTGTAGCGGCGTTGTTCGAACAGGCCGTTGACCATCGCCACGGTGTTCATGGCGAGCATGTCCACCTCGGGGGTCTTGAACTCGGTCACCTTGGTGGCGGCGTCGGAATAGACCGTGAAGTTGTTCTGGCCGCCGGACTCGCTGCGGATGATGGCGGGAGAGGCTGACAGGAGGCTGGTCATGAGGCTGAGCTGGCCCAGCGTGGCCTGCTTGGTGATCTTGCCGGTCTTGGGGTCGATGTACTGGAGGCGGGTGCCGCCTCGGAAGGTGCAGTCGAGGATGACGGCGACCCGGGTGGCGGCGGTGTTGATGTCCTTGATGTGGCAGCCGTCGTCGGCGGACGCGGCGGCGCTCCACAGTTTGTGGCCGTCGGAGAGGCGGTAGGCGACCACCGCGTCGTCCAGCTCGGTGACGGCCACGCCCTCGGCGCTCATGATGCGGGGGACGTTGATGGAGTTCGCGAGGTTGGACTTCTCGGCCGGGATCTTGATCTTCCAGGTGAGCTTGCCCGTGGTGGCGTCGATGCCGGCCAGGTGGTCGCAGGAGTTGCTGCTGCCGTACGCGATGGCGGCCTTGCCGCCGGACAGGTCCGGGGTGGCGCCGCAGAGCTGGGCGCCCGGCGAGGGGATGCCCCAGGAGCGTTTTCCGGACGTCAGGTCGTAGGCGAGGACGCCGTCCTTCTGGGCGCGGATGACGACCTTGTCGGTCAGCCAGCTGCCGAAGGCCAGGGCGGTGGTGAAGTCCCAGCTTCCGGCGTTGGGGAGGGGGACGTCCCATTCTGCCCCGTCGCCGCCTCCGTCGCCGAACGCGGTGATGCCGCCGCCGGGCGTTCCGGTGGTGGCGACGAACCAGGCGGTGCCCGTGCTGACGGAGAGGAGGACCACGGCCGCGCCGGTGGCCAGCAGGGCGGTCTTCCACTTGGGCCGGGGGCTCTGCTGCGTGGGCGTGGGCGCGCTGCCGTACGGTGTGCCGCTGCCGGGTGCGGGGGGCTGCGGGGGTTGGCCGTAGGGCGAGGGTGCGCCGGGGGAGGGAGGGTTCGGCGGGTAGGTGGGCTGGTTGCCCATGGGAGGCGGATATGGGGGTTGGTTGCCCGGTGGTGGTGAGTAGGGGGGTTGGTTGCCTGGTGGCGGTGGGTATGCGGCTGGGTTGCCCGTTGGCGGGGCGTACGCGCCAGGAGAAGGGGCGTACGGGTTGGCGGGCGGTTGCTGGTAGCCGGCGGGTGGGTAGGCGGCCGGTCCCGTGCCTTGCGGGGGGTACGCGGCCGGGTTCTGGGGCCACGGCTGCGCGGGCGGAGGGTAGGCGCCGGGGTTGGGAGCCGGCTGGCCGTACGGGTTGGGGGGTGGGGAGCCGTACGGGCCGGGTGGGGTGTTGGAGTGGTCGGTCATGGTTGTTCCCCGTTCAGGCCAGCTGCCCGCGGACGTAGGACGCCCACTGCCGTTCGAAGTCCGCCTTGCTCACGCCCAGCACCTTGAACAGTGCCGCCTCGCTGTCGTCGCCCTTGGCCCGGTAGGCCGCGATCACCGCGCTGGTCAGCTTCTGCTCGCCGTACCGCTGGGCGATGTAGCGCATGGCCAGGTGTCCCATCAGGTAGTGCACGTTCGTCATGCCGTTGGAGTCCCACGACGGGTTGTCGGGAAGCTGGCCCGAGAAGCGGGTGCTGAGGCGGCCGGCCAGGTAGGCGCGGCCTTCCTGGAAGCGGATGTTCTGGTTGATCGGGTGGCCGCGGTTGGCGGAGTACTCGGCGAAGCCCTCGATGACCCAGTTGGGCTTGCCGAAGAGGGAGAAGTCGGCGCTGTCCAGCCCGGCCAGCAGGGAGTGGGCCAGCTCGTGCGTGCTGATCTCCAGGATGCCCTCGGACGACCGGAAGAAGGACGTGGTGGTGTCCATGACCACCCGGGTGCCGCCGACCTTGACGTCGTCGCCCAGGGAGGCCCAGGCGAGCATGGGGATGGACACGCCCGCTTCGTGCGCCTTCTCCTTGCGGAACAGGTTGCCGAGCTGGTTCTGCCCCTCGACCAGCGCGACCGCGAACCCGGCCGGCACGGGTGCGGTGGCGTCGCCGTTACGCTTCCAGAAGTCCAGGTTCTTCTTCGCCGCACTGGCGACCACCGGGGCGACGCGCCTGGCCATGGCCGCGTCCTGGGGACGGGACAGGACGATGCTGGCGCCCGCGCGGACCACGGTGATGTCGGGCCAGATGTCCCATGGGCCCGGGTAGTACACGGACTTGCTGCCCTCGGTCACCATGGGCGGCGGCGCGCCGTCCACCTTGGTGACGACCAGTGGTGCGTCCTTGGACGCCTTCTCCAGCGTCCAGCGGTACCACTCCGAGACCGGCCGCAGGTCGATGCCGGCGAACCGGTGGACGAACGCGACGTCCTGGGTGAACTTCAAGGCTCGCCCGAAGCTGTCTTCGGCGCGGCCCTCGCGACGCATCACCTTGTACGACGCCTCGCTGAGCGGCACCTTGCGCAGGTTCGTGAACACCTTGCGCTGGTCGCGGACGAGGGCCGCGTTGCCCTTGTCGAAGATCGAGGTGAACGCGTCGGCGTTCCCGCTGCTCAGCGCCTTGCCGTGCTCGTAGACCAGCTTCTCGATCTCCTGGTCGGTGACGATCACGGCGTTCGGGTCGCTCTTACCCGCCGCCTCCTGGCGGCGCAGCGGGTCCTGGGCGCCGTTGATGCGGCCGCGCAGGACGAGACCGACGCCGGCGCCCACGGCGACCGCCACCACGAGCGAGACGATGCCCATGGTGACCCAGAAGCCGGTCCGGCGCCTGGGTGGAGAAGGAGGACTGGATGGAGGTGGTGGAGGCGGCGGCTGCATGGCCGGCCACTGTTGCTGCTGCTGTTGCCCCTGATACTGCGGAAAAGTCGGCCCCGTTGTCACTTTTGCCCCGAGAGTGCTGACAAACCCCGAAAGAGGGGAATCGTACCAGTGGCCACATCGCGCGTCTCCGGGGTGGTGGGGGTCTTTGTGGAGTGGTGAGTAGGTGAAGATGATTTCCGGCGACTCGTAGCGCGGTGTTGCCATTTTTCGTGATAATTCACCGCATGATCGCGGGCAGCCTGAGGACGCTTCCACGGCTGGCCATCGCGCTCGCCCTCCTGCCGCCGCCGCTGCTCGCCCCGGACACGGCCGCGGGCGCGGCGCTGACCACCCACGCGGCGCGCGGGACCGTGAGCGCGCGGGCGGTGACGCCGGGGACGGTGAGTAGGCACGCAGAGCCGGTGACCGTGCACGCCGCGCCCGGGCCGGTACGCATGCCGCACCGCCTCGGCCCCCCGGCGATCGCCGGAAAGGTCCCGGCCGAGAAGCCGAAGGCCGTGAAACCCGTCCCGGCCAAGAAGATCACCGAGCGGCTGGACCGCTTCCTGGCGGGCCGGCCGGGCCCGGTCACGGCCATGGTCAGGGATCTGACGACCGGCCGCGTCTACCGCTACCACCCGGGCGAACGGCTGATCACCGCCAGCACGGCCAAGGTCCAGATCCTGATGGCGCTGCTGCTCGGGAAACGGTGGCGCAAGCTGCCCGAGTCCGTCAGGCGCGACGCCGAGCTCATGATCCGCTACAGCGACAACCACGCGGCCGACCGCCTCTGGTTGCGGATCGGCGGCGCGGCGGGCTTCACCGAGGCCGGCCGGAGGTTCGGCCTCAAGCACACCAGGGGCGTGCCGGGGGACTGCGTCGACCTCTACTGCTGGGGCATCACCGAGACGTCGGTGGACGACCAGGTCCGCCTGATGAAGGCGCTGGTGTCCGGGAAGAGCCCGCTCAAGTCGAAGGAGCGCGCGCAGGTGCTCAGGCTGATGGGCGCGGTCGTCCGCGGCCAGGACTGGGGCCTGTCCGCCGCGGCCTGCGCGGGCGAGCGGGTGCGCCTGAAGAACGGCTGGCTGAAGCGCGTCTCCAACGGGCGCTGGGCCACGGTCAGCGTGGGGCTGATCCGGGGCCGCGGCCACGACTACGCGGTCGCCGTCCTCACCGAGGGCAGCGCCGAGGTGGGGGACGGCATCGCGACCGTCGAGGGCGTCGCCGCGCGGATCATGCGGGAGTTCCGGTGGTGCCCGGCGTGACCAGCCGGTAGCCGACGCCGCGCACGGTCTGGATGAGCTGGTCGTCGTTGTCGCCGAGGCGCGCGCGCAGCCGTTTGACGTGCACCGCGATCGTGTTCGTCGACGTGGTCGCGGCGGCGTGCCACACGTGCCGCATGATCTGCTCGCGGGTGACCGTGCGGTCGGCGTTGCGCATCAGGTACTGCAGCAGCTCGAACTCGCGCAGCGGGAGGTGCACGGCGCGGCCGTCGACGCGTACCTGGTAGGCGTGGACGTCCAGTTCGACGCCGCCGACGGCCAGGACCTTGCGGGACTCGGGGGAGGCCGCCTGGATGAACGGCAGCAGTTCCGGCACCCGGTAGGGCCGGGCCACGCAGGCCGCCGCCCCCGCCGCGAGCGCGCGTACGGCCTGTTCGGCGTTTCCCTCGCCGACGCCGAGCAGGACGGGCACGGCTCGCGCGAGCCGTACCGCGCGGACGAAGTCGACCGCGTCGATGACCGGGAGCGTGGCCGACACGAGCACCACGTCCGGCTGCAGCGCCCCCGCCTGCAGCAGCCCTTGGGCGCCGTCCGGCGCGCCGGTGACGGCCACGCCCTCGCGTTCCAGCGCCGTGGCCAGGTCATCGACCACGGCGTCGTCGGGGTCGGCGATGAGCAGTACGGGCTTGGTCCGCGTGTCCCCGTTCATCGTGGATGCCGCCTGCTGTGGGGTCATCAGCCGAAGCGTCCCGTGATGTAGTCCTCTGTCGCCTTCTCTGAAGGGTTGGTGAACATGCGGGAGGTCTCGTCCATCTCGATGACCTTGCCGGGCTTGCCCTGGGCGGCCAGGTTGAAGAACGCGGTCCGGTCGCTGACCCGGGCGGCCTGCTGCATGTTGTGGGTCACGATCACGATCGTGAACTCTTCCTTGAGCTGGGCCATCAGGTCCTCGATGGCCAGCGTCGAGATCGGGTCGAGCGCCGAGCACGGCTCGTCCATGAGCAGGACCTGCGGCTTGACCGCGATCGCGCGGGCGATGCACAGACGCTGCTGCTGACCGCCGGACAGGCCGGCGCCGGGCTTGTTCAGCCGGTCCTTGACCTCGTTCCAGAGGTTGGCGCCCTTCAGCGACTCCTCCACGATGCCGTCGAGGGTGGACTTGCCGACCCGGCCGTTGAGGCGGAGCCCGGCGGCCACGTTCTCGTAGATCGACATCGTGGGGAACGGGTTGGGGCGCTGGAAGACCATGCCGACCATGCGCCGGACCGAGACGGGCTCGACGGTGGGGGCGTACAGGTCCTCGCCGTCGAGCATGACCTTGCCCTCGACGCGGGCGCCGGGGATCACCTCGTGCATGCGGTTGAGCGTGCGCAGGAACGTCGACTTGCCGCATCCGGACGGGCCGATGAACGCGGTGATCGAGCGCGGCTCGATGGTCATCGACACGTCCTCGATCGCCTTGTGCGACCCGTAGTACGCGTCGAGGCCCGAGACCTGGATCTGCTTGGACATTGTGGCGGTTACCCCCTATCGGCCCCTGGCGGGCCTGCGCCACCAGGCGATCAGGCGCGCCACCAGGTTGAGCAGCATGACGATCAGGATCAGCGTGAGGGCTCCGGCCCAGGCGCGGTCGATGGCGGTGTCGTTGGGACGGGCCGCCTGGTCGAAGACGAAGAGCGGAAGGCCCATCTGCGGCCCGCTGAACGGATCGTTGTTGATGGAGTCGGTGAAGAACACCGTGAGCAGCAGCGGCGCGGTCTCGCCGGCCACGCGGGCGACGGCCAGCATGACGCCGGTGACGATGCCGGTGAACGCGGTCGGCAGCACGACCTTCAGGATCGTGCGCCACTTGGCCACGCCCAGCGCGTACGAGGCTTCGCGCAGGTCATTGGGCACCAGCCGGAGCATTTCCTCGGCCGATCTGACCACGGTCGGCATCATCAGGATCGACAGCGCCAGCGCGCCGGCGAAGCCGGAGAACGGGTTGCCCAGGAAGAGCACCCAGAAGGCGAGGATGAACAGGCCGGAAACGACTGAAGGGACGCCGGTCATGACGTCCACGAAGAAGCTGATGGCCCGGCTCAGGCGGCCGCCGTGGCCGTACTCGACCAGGTAGATGGCGGTGAACAGGCCGATCGGGACCGAGATGAGCGAGGCCAGCAGGACCTGCTCCAACGTGCCGACGATGGCGTGGTAGGCGCCGCCGCCGACGTCGCGGGCGCCGATGTTCCGCATCGAGTGGGTGAGGAACTCCAGGTCGAAGCGGGCCAGGCCGTTCGAGATCACCAGCCAGAGGACCGACACGAGCGGCACCACGGCCAGCGCGAACGCCAGGTAGACCAGCCCCTGGACGAACCTGTCCTTGATCCGGCGGCCGGTTGAGATGTGCTGGATGGTCATGCCCCCACCGCCCTGAACTCCTTGCGCCGGTTGATCACCATGCGTGCGCCCATGTTGACCAGCAGCGTGATGACGAACAGCACCAGACCGGAGGCGATCAGCGCGCCCCGGCCGACCTGCGTGGCCTCGCCGAAGCCGTTGGCGATGTTGGCCGCGATGCTGTTGGCGTGCGGGGTGAGGATCTCGAAGCTGATGTCGAAGGTGGCGGGGAAGATCAGCGCGACCGCGATGGTCTCGCCCATCGCGCGGCCGAGGCCGAGCATGGCGGCGCTGATGACGCCGGGCCGGCCGAACGGCAGCACGGCCATCCTGATCATCTCCCAGCGGGTGGCGCCGAGCGCCAGGGCCGCCTCCTCGTTCATCTTCGGGGCCTGGAGGAAGACCTCGCGCGAGATGGCCGCGATGATCGGCAGAATCATGATCGCCAGGACGATGCCGCCGGCGAGCATGGTCTTGCCGCCGATGGCCCCCTCGCCGGAGAACAGCGGGAACCAGCCGAGGTGCTCGTTGAGCCACTGCGACGGCGTGCGCAGCAGCGGCACCAGGAACGTCACGCCCCACAGGCCGTAGACGACGCTGGGCACGGCGGCCAGCAGGTCGACCAGGTAGCCGAGCGGCCCGGCCAGGCGGCGGGGCGCGTAGTGGGAGATGAACAGCGCCACGCCCACCGCGATGGGGGTGGCGATGACCAGCGCGATCGCCGAGCTGAGTACGGTGCCGAAGGCCAGCGCGCCGATGCCGAAGACCTGGCTGCCGTTGGGCTCCCAGATCAGGTCGGTGAAGAAGTTGCCCTTGTTCGCCTGCAGGGCCGGGACGGCCTCGCTGATGAGGAACACGGCGATGGCCGCCATGATGCCCAGCAGCAGGACGCCGGCGCCGGTGGAGACGAACTTGAACGGGCCTTCACCATGGCTGCGCCGCGAGGCGGACCGGCGCGTGGCCGGCCCGCCCCCACGGGTACGAACGTTGGTCGTCATGTTCTGCTAGGAGATCGCGCCGACGGCGGTGCGGACCTTGGTGAGCAGCTCGCCCGCGAGCGGGGCGTAGCCGAGGTCCTTCAGCGCGGCCTGGCCCTCGTCGCTGGAGGTGTAGGTGAGGAACTCCTTGACGAGCTTGGCCTGCTCGGGCGCGAGGCCCTTCTCGCAGGTGATCTCGTACGTCACCAGCACGATCGGGTACGCGCCCGCCGTCTTGGTGGCGTAGTCGATGCTCAGCTTCAGGTCGTTGCCGGTGCCGGTGATCTCGGCGGTCTCGACCGTCTTGGCCGCGCTGTCGGCGGTCAGCTCGACGAACTCGCCGGAGCCGTTGGCCACCTTGGCCTTGCTGAGCTGGGAGTTCTCGGCGAAGGAGAGCTCGACGTAGCCGATGGAGCCCTCGGTGCTCTTGACGCTGGCCGCGACCTGGTCCGAGCCCTTGGCGCCCTGGCCCTTGGCCTCGGCGGGCCACGCCTTGGCGGGCTCGTACGGCCAGCCGGCGGTCGCCTTGAGGAACTTGGTGAAGTTGTCGCTGGTGCCCGACTCGTCCGAGCGGTGGAAGGCCGAGATCGGCGTGGACGGGAGCTTGGCGTCGGGGTTGTCGGCCTTGATGGCCGCGTCGTCCCACTTGGTGATCTTGCTGTCGAAGATGCCGCCGATGGTCTTGGGCGACAGCTGCAGGCCGTCCACGCCGGGGAGGTTGTAGACCACCGCGACCGGGCCGGTCACCATCGGGATGTTGATGGCCTTGCCGGTCTTGCACCGGGCGTCGGCCTGGGCGGGCTCGCCCTTGTCGTCCTTGAGAGCGGAGTCCGAACCCGCGAAGTCGACCGTGCCCGCGATGAACGACTGCACACCGGCACCCGAACCGCTCGGCTGGTAGTTCAGGCTCACGCCCGAGTTCTTGGCCTGGAAGTCCTTCTTCCACTGGTCGATCGCGTTGGCCTGGGCCGACGAGCCGGCGGCGTTGATGGTGCCGCTCAGGCCGTTGTCGTTGCCCGCGGCGGGAGCGCCGGCGGAGCTGGTGGCGGTCGTGCTCCCGGAGCTGTTGTTGTCTGTGCCGCACGCAGCGAGCGAGAGCGCGCCGACGACGGCGACGGCGGCGAGCCGGCCTGCATACTTCACGGTTGGTTCCCCTCACTTGGTCCTTAGTCGTCCATGAAGTTATGCAGGCAAAGTGACTCAGACCCCCCAACAAGGGTGAACGTTCGGTGAACGCGCCTGGTCCTCTCCATCAATTTGACCAGCGAAGATGGGATACATGAGCTATCGCGTGTGTCTCGTGTGCATGGGCAACATCTGCCGTTCCCCGATGGCGGAGGTGGTGCTCCGCCGGACCCTGGAGGAGCGCGGGCTCGGCGGCCGGGTGGTCGTCGAGAGCGCGGGCACCGGCGGCTGGCACGCCGGCGATCCGATGGACGAGCGGGCGCTGGGCATCCTGGCCGAGCACGGCTACGACGGCGCCGCCCACCGCGCCAGGCAGTTCACGCGGGACTGGTTCGACCGCTACGACCTGGTGCTGGCGATGGACCGGGACAACGCGGCCAACCTGCGCCGCCTGGCGCCCGCCGGCGTCGAGGTGCGCCTGTTCCGCTCGTTCGACCCCGGCGCGCCGGACGGCGCCGAGGTGCCCGACCCCTATTACGGTGGCCGCGAGGGTTTCGAGGAGGTGCTGACCATGCTGGAGACGGCCGCCAAGGGCGTGGCCGCGCACATCGCCGATGCGATCGACTGAGGACCTCGGCTCCTCCCACGGATGGCGGCTGCAGCGCGGCGTCCTGGAGGACGGGCGGCAGGTGTTCGCCAAGATCGGGCCTGCCTCCGGCGTGTTCGCCTCCGAGGCCGCCGGGTTGCGCTGGCTGGGGGAGGCGATCACCGTGCCCGAGGTCGTGGAGGCCGGTCCCGACCGGCTGGTGTTGTCGTGGGTGCCGCAGGAGGCGCCCACCGCCGAGGCGGCCCTGCGGTTCGGCCGTGACCTGGCCCGTCTGCACCGCGCCGGGGCGGCCGGGTTCGGCGCGCCCTGGCCGGGGTTCATCGCCGAGCTGCCCATGGACAACTCGCCCGACGGCGACTGGCCGTCCTTCTACGCCTCCCGGCGGGTGTTGCCGTTCCTGCGCAGGGCGCGGCTGCCGGCCGCGGACGTGACGCTGGTCGAGCGGGCCGTGGCACGGTTCGCCGAGGTGGCCGGGCCGCCGGAGCCGCCCGCCCGCCTCCATGGGGATCTGTGGAGCGGGAACGTGTTGTGGTCCGGCGGCACCGGGGTGCTGATCGATCCGGCGGCCCACGGCGGGCACCGGGAGACGGATCTGGCCATGCTCGCCCTGTTCGGGCTGCCGTACCTGGACCGGGTGATGGGGGCCTATCAGGAGGAGTTCCCGCTCGCGCCGGGGTGGCGGGCGCGGGTGCCGCTGCACCAGCTCCATCCGCTGCTGGTGCACGTGGTGTTGTACGGAGCTTCCTACCGCGACTCGTTGATGAATGCGGTCGCCCGGGTGTTGTCGCTCTGAACAACCGATAAAGAAATAGGGGATCCAGCCCCGCGATGCATTTCTCCACCCAAGGGGAGAAAAGAGGACGGCGGCCGGGTAAAGTTGGCGGATTTCGTATCCGGCGGCCCCGGCCGAAAACTCATTAAGGCGTTTCCTTCTTCCCCCTGAGTCAATTGGAGGGCGCATGGCGGACGACCCCACGCACGGCGCACTGGCCCTGACCCCGCTGGTCTGGGGCCCGCCCGGAGCCCGGCCCGACGAACGCAGGCTGCGCCAGCTCGGGCAGGCGCTGGCCGAGGTGCTGACGGGCCGCCGCCCGCCGGAGTCGGTGGCCGACCGGCTCACCGGCGGGGCCTACCGCGACCTCGTCAGGGCCGGGCGGATGATCTCCGCCGATCGGCCGCCGTTCGTCGGGAGCCCGCACGTCAAGGAGCCTAGGGAAGGGGCCGTCGAGATGTGCGTGCTGGTGCACTGCGGCGAGCGCAGCCACGTCCTGGCCGTACGGCTGGAGCGGCACGGCCACCGCTGGTTGTGCACCGACTTCGAGACGGCCTGAAGCGGGCTCAGGAGGTGATCGTGGTGCCGTTGAGCCGGTTGAGCACCTCGTCGTGGAGGGCGCCGTTCGTGCAGACCAGGCTGCCGCCCTCCAGGCCGCGCACGCCGGCGAGGTCGGTCCAGACGCCGCCGGCCTCCTCGACGATCACGGTCAGGGCCGCCATGTCCCAGGGCGACAGCTCCGGCTCGGCGGACACGTCGACCGAACCCTCGGCGACCATCATGTGCGACCAGAAGTCGCCGTACGCGCGGGTGCGCCAGCAGGCGCGGCCGAGGTCGAGGAAGTTGTCCAGCTTGCCGAGCTCCTCCCAGCCGCCGAAGCTGGAGTAGGAGAAGGAGGCGTCCTCCAGCGCGGTGACCGAGGAGACGCTCATCCTGGTGGCCTTGGCCAGGCTCCTGCCGGTCCAGGCGCCGCCGCCGGTCGCCGCCCACCAGCGACGGCCGAGCGCGGGGGCCGACACCAGGCCGACGACGACCTTGCCGTACTCCATGAGCGCGATCAGCGTGGCCCAGACGGGCACGCCGCGCACGTAGTTCTTGGTGCCGTCGATGGGGTCGATGATCCACGACCGGGCTCCCCACCCGGTCCTGCCGAACTCCTCGCCCACCACCGCGTCGCGCGGCCGGGCCCGGCGCAGCGTGCCGCGGATGGCCTCCTCGACAGCGCGGTCGGCGTCGCTGACCGGCGTCAGGTCGGGCTTGGTCTCGACCTTGAGGTCGACCGCCTTGAAGCGCCGCATGGTCAGGTCGTCGGCGGCGTCCGCCATGACGTGAGCGAGGCGTAGATCGTCGTTGTAACCCTGCACGGTCAGCCACGCTATCGCGTCGGTCGTGCCGGACATCAGTCACCGGCGACCCTTTTCTGGTAACTCCCTTTTCACCTACTGACCAGTAACATGTCTCCTATGTCCACTGATGTAGGTGCCTTCCTTCTCGAAACCGTTCCATTCGCCCGGACGTTGGGGATCGTGTTCGACGCGGTCGAGGACGGCCGGGCGGAATGCCGGCTGCCCGACCGGCCCGAGCTGCACAACCACGTGGCCGGGCCGCACGCGGGCACGCTGTTCACCCTGGCCGAGTCGGCGTCGGGCGCGGCGGTGCTGTCCAGGTTCGGCGACCAGCTCAGCCGCAGCGTGCCGCTGCCCACGACGGCGACCATCGAGTTCCGGAAGGTGGCCCTGGGGGAGGTGCGGGCGCAGGCGCGCGTGGCCGCCTCAAGAGAGGAGGTCGTCGGCAGGCTGGACGCCGGCGAGCGGCCGGTCTTCGACGTGCTGGTCGACGTGCGCGACGCGGCCGGCACCCTGGTCTCCAGCCTCACCGTCACCTGGACGCTGCGCCCCAACCGCCCCTGACCGGCCGACGATCAGGCGGCGGGCTCGTCGGGGGCGCCCTCGCGGCTGGACAGCAGGCGGCGCAGCGACTCCAGGCGGGCCGGGTCGGCGTTGCCCGCGGCCGCCCAGGCGTCGAGCGCGCAGCCGTCGCCGAGGTGGGTGCAGCCCTTCGGGCAGGTGACCGTGCCCTCCACCAGGTCGGGGAAGGCGGCCAGCACGGTCTCGACCGACACGTGGGCCAGGCCGAAGCTGCGCACCCCCGGCGTGTCGATGATCCAGCCGCCCTCGGGCAGCTCCAGCGCGACGGCCGAGGTGGAGGTGTGCCGGCCGCGGCCGGTGACCGCGTTGACGTGCGAGACCGCGCGGTTGGCGTCAGGGACCAGGGCGTTGACCAGGGTGGACTTGCCCACGCCCGAATGGCCCACCAGCACGCTGATGCGGCCGGCCAGGTGGTCGCGCAGCTCGTCGAGCGAGCCGCCCTTGTGGACCACGATGTGCGGCACGCCCAGCGGCTCGTACAGGGCGACCAGCTCGTCGGGTGGGGCGAGGTCGGACTTGGTCAGGCAGAGCAGGGCGTCGATCTCGGCGTCGAACGCCGCCACCAGGATCCGGTCGATCATCCGGGGCCGGGGCGGCGGGTCGGCCAGCGCCGTGACGATCACGAGCTGGTCGGCGTTGGCCACGACCGGGCGCTCGATGCCGTCGGTGTCGTCGGTGTCGTCGGCCGAGCGGCGCAACATCGAGGTGCGCGGCTCCACGCGGACCACCCTGGCCAGCGTGTCGGGGCGGCCCGACACGTCGCCGACCAGGGCCACCCGGTCGCCGACCACGATGCCCTTGCGGCCGAGCTCGCGGGCCTTCATGGCGACGACGAGCCGGCGCTGCTGCTGCTTGCGTCTGTGGCCGCGGTCGGGCTCGACCAGGGTGGTGTAGCGGCCCCGGTCGACGGCGACCACGAAGCCCTCCACGGCGTCCTCGTGCGCGGGACGGATGCGGGTGCGCGGGCGCGAGCCCTTGCCCGGCCTGACCCGTACGTCGTCCTCGTCGTACTCCCGCTTTCTCAGCGGTCCGCTCCCATGCGCTCGCTTCCTCTCACGCCGGACCCTCCTGCGAAGTGCCCCCGCCGCCTGCCCCGAAACGCGCGACCATCACCGCTCATCGGGACTCCAGCATCGCCGCCCACATCTGGACGAACTCGGGCAACGTCTTGGCGGTCGTCGCGATGTTCTCCACCTCCACGCCCGGCACGGCGAGGCCGATCACGGCCCCGGCCGTGGCCATGCGGTGGTCGTCGTAGCTGTGGAACACGCCGCCGTGCAGCGGGCGGGGACGGATGAGCAGGCCGTCGGCCGTCTCCTCCGCGTCGCCGCCGAGGGCGTTGATCTCGGCGGCCAGCGCGGCCAGCCGGTCGGTCTCGTGGCCGCGCAGGTGGCCGACCCCGCGGATGCGGCTCGGCGTGGTGGCCAGGGCGGCCAGCGCGGCGATCGTGGGGGTCAGCTCGCCCACCTCATGAAGGTCGGCGTCGAGGCCCTTGACCTCGCCCGTGCCGGTGACGACCAGGTCGGCGCCGTCGCGGGTCACCGTGGCGCCCATGGTGGTGAGCAGGCCGCGCAGCGCGTCGCCCGGCTGGGTGGTCTCCGCCGGCCAGCCCGGGACGGTGACCGCGCCGCCCGTGACCAGCGCGGCGGCCAGGAACGGCGCCGCGTTGGACAGGTCGGGCTCGACCGTCATGTCCCTGGCCGCGATCGGGCCCGGCTCGACCCGCCACACGTCGCGCTCGGTGTCGTCGACCGTGACCCCGGCCTCCCGCAGCATGTGGACGGTCATCTCGATGTGCGGCTGGGAGGGCACCGGCGGGCCGACGTGCCGGATCGTCACGCCCTTGGCGAAGCGCGCCGCCGTCAGCATCAGCCCCGAGACGAACTGCGAGGAACCGGAGGCGTCGATCGTGACCTCGCCGCCGGTCAGCGGCCCGGTGATGGTGAAGGGGAGCGCGTCGTTGTCGAGGCGGGCCCCGAGCGTGCGCAGGGCGTCGAGGATCGGGCCCATCGGACGCCTGCGGGCGTAGGGGTCGCCGTCGAAGAAGACCGGCCCGTCGGCCAGCGCCGCCATCGGCGGGACGAACCGCATGACCGTGCCCGCCAGCCCGGCGTCGATGCGCGCGCCGCCGCGGATCGGGCCCGGCCGCACCTCCCAGTCGACCGCGTCGGTGGTCTCGCGCACGGCCGTCAGCGTGGCGCCGAGCGCGCGCAGGGCCGCCACCATGAGGTCGGCGTCGCGGCTGCGCAGCGCCTGGCGGACGACGCCCGGACCGTCGGCCAGCGCGGCGAGCAGCAGCGCCCGGTTGGTGACGGACTTGGAGCCGGGCAGGCGGACGGAGGCGTTGACGGGCGTGTCGGCCGTCGGCGCGGGCCAGTGCTGAGCGGGCATGTCCAAAGCCTACTGGCCCTGGTACGGCCCGTTCACGGCCTGTGGACGACGCGCCGCCCTCCCGCCGGCCGATCCGCCCCGGCCGGACGCGCCGCCCTCCCGCCGGCCGGACCGCCCCGGCCGGAGGCGAAGCCGCGAGCGCAGACCCGGACGTATGGCAATGTGGGGACATGTGCGGTAGATACGCCTCGGCGCGCAAGAAGCACGAGCTGCTGGAGGAGTTCCAGGTCGAGCTCGACGGCGAGCCCGACAAGGAGCTGGGCGCCGACTTCAACGTCGCCCCCACCAAGAACGTCTACGCGGTCATGAGCCGGTCCTCCAAGGAGGACGAGCACCCGGTCCGGCAGCTGCGGATCGTCAGGTGGGGCCTGGTGCCGGTCTGGGCCAAGGACCCGTCGATCGGCTCCCGGCTGATCAACGCCAGGGCCGAGACGCTGGCCGAGAAGCCGTCGTTCCGGCAGGCGTTCGCCAAGCGCAGGTGCCTGATCCCGGCCGACGGCTACTTCGAGTGGATGGCCGTCGAGGGCGAGAAGAAGAAGCAGCCGTACTTCATCCATCCGGCCGACGGCGGTGTGCTGGCCATGGCCGGCCTGTACGAGTTCTGGAAGGACCGTGCCCGCGACGACGACGACCCGCTCAAGTGGCTGGTGACCTGCACGGTCATCACCACGGACGCCGAGGACCAGCTCGGCCGCATCCACGACAGGATGCCCATGATGATCGAGCGCGACCGCTGGGCCGACTGGCTCGACCCGGGCCTCACCGACACCGAGCGCGCCTCACGACTCCTGGTGCCCGCGGAGGCCGGGAGGCTGGCAGCATATCCCGTTTCTACTGATGTCAATAATGTCCGGAACAATGGGCCGGATCTCATCAAACCGCTGCCCGACGAGGAGGAAGCCGGCCTTTTCTAAAGGTGTAAGAAGCATGGTAAGTGGGCATTCGGTGAGG
The DNA here is from genome assembly GCF_040675235.1 of Nonomuraea sp. NPDC049637. Taxonomy (NCBI): domain Bacteria; kingdom Bacillati; phylum Actinomycetota; class Actinomycetes; order Streptosporangiales; family Streptosporangiaceae; genus Nonomuraea; species Nonomuraea sp. NPDC049637. The sequence goes on along the minus strand of NZ_JBFAOM010000019.1, from coordinate 152,463 downwards.
AAAGCGATGCGACCGTTCACTCGGTGTCACCGCCACAACATGCCCCTTATCGCGCCGGGCGGGACAACCGGGGAGTCCTGGCCGCGGGCTTCCCCCTTTTCACCCGGAGGTGCGGATTCGTGGACGTCACGACCGCTCGTCAGCGGCTCGAAGACATGCTCGCGGAGCTGGACCGCTCGATCGGGGTGCTCCAGGGCGACCCCGTCGCGATCCGCGAGTACTCGGCGGCCGACGCGGGCTCCGACCTCACCGACGCCGACCGCGCCCAGGCCATGCTCACCGTGGCGACCGCGCAACGCCGCGCGGTGACCGAGGCGATCAGGCGCCTGGACGAAGGCGCGTACGGCAGGTGCGTCGACTGCGACCAGCCGGTGCCCGAGGGCCGGCTGGAGGCCCGGCCGGAGGCCGCCCGCTGTGTGCAGTGCCAGGGAAGACGCGAACGCCGCCGCTGACACCCGCGCGGAAGCCGGCGGCCGCCGGGAGCCGGGAGGCGGCTCAGCTCTTGCGCGCGCTGGCCACCAGGTGGATGCCCACCGTGTCGTCGTCGTCGGGATGGGCGTCGAGCTCGGTGCGCACGAGCCAGGTCAGGGCCCGCCCGTCGGACCCGAGCACGTGGTCCACCGTGGACGGCGACAACACCGTGCGCGGCCGCATCCACTCCACCTCGAGCCCCGCCCCCATCAGCAGCTCACGGAGCTGGCCGCTGCTGAAGCAGCGCGTGATGCTGCCGTCGGGCCAGGGCACCAGCATGACCTCGCCGGTCTGCCGCAGGTGCTGCCACTGCTCCTGCTCGGCCAGGATCGCCATGCCGAGCACCAGCGAGTCGACGCACACCAGCGCCCGCCCGCCCGGACGCAGCACCCTGGCCACGTCGCTCATCGCCGACTCGGCCATGAGCTCGATCGACATCGCGCGTTCCTCGGCGACCACCGCGTCAACGCTCTCATCGGGAAGAAACGCCAGATCGTCGGCGCGTACGTGCCGAACCCGGTCGGCGTCCCGCAAACGGGACTGCGCGTCCACGGTCCGGCGGAAGTCGAGCACTTCGATCACCCGGTGTCCCGCCCTCGCGGCCTGGCCGGACCAGCGTCCGCGGCCGCCGGACAGATCGAGGATCACCGACGGTTCGCCGGGGAGCCAGCGGTTCAGTTGCTCGGCGGCGACGGCGCGGTAGAAGGTCCAGTACGGCCCGAGCGTCCCAGAGCCGTTCAGTTCCTCGGCCGGAATGGGCAGCACACGCGACTCCTGAGTTCCGGAAAAAGGGCTACCAGCCGGTACGTATGGACGTTCCCCGCACCGGGTCCTCTGTACCTTCTATCTTGCGGGAACAGACAAGGGCGCGGGCGTGTTGCGACGAGCATGCTCACATTGGAAAGACCGCGCCCCGATGACCAGGAGGTCATCGGCCAGCGGGTATTCTCCCCTGAGTACGGTGTACCGCCACAGCCGGCCACCGGTGATCTTAGGGGGGTGGGTCCGGTGCCCGCGACAGGCGCGGAGACTCTGGAGCAGCGCAGCGAGCGGTTCGAGCGCGACGTCATGCCGTATCTCGAACAGCTCTACTCCGCCGCGCTCCGGATGACCCGGAATCCAGCGGACGCGGAGGACCTGCTTCAGGAGACCTTCGCCAAGGCGTTCGCGTCGTTCCACCAGTTCCAGGAGGGCACGAACCTCAAGGCGTGGCTCTACCGGATCCTGACGAACACGTTCATCAACAGCTACCGCAAGAAGCAGCGTGAGCCCAAGCAGTCCGGCACCGAGGAGATCGAGGACTGGCAGCTCGCGCGCGCCGAGTCCCACACCTCCAGCGGGCTGAAGTCGGCCGAGGTCGAGGCGCTGGAGCACCTCCCCGACGGCGACATCAAGCAGGCGCTCGCGGCGCTGCCGGAAGAGTTCAGGATCGCCGTCTACCTCGCCGACGTCGAAGGCTTCCCCTACAAGGAGATCGCCGACATCATGGGCACTCCCATCGGCACCGTGATGTCCAGGCTGCATCGGGGACGCAGGCAGCTCCGGGGCCTCCTAGAGGACTACGCCCGCGAGCGCGGCCTGGTCCCCTCGGAGGGATCGAAATGAGCTGTGGCAACCCGCACGACACCGACTGTCGCGAGGTGCTGGACAAGGTCTACGCCTATCTCGACGGCGAGCTGACCGACGGTGACGTCTCCGACATCCGCGTGCATCTCGACGAGTGCAGCCCGTGCCTGAAGGAGTACGACCTCGACAAGGCGGTCAAGGCGCTCGTGGCCAAGCACTGCGGCTGCGACCCCGTCCCCGCCGATCTGCGTTCCAAGGTGCTGGCTCGCATCGAGCAGGTGAGGTCGGAGCTGGCCGACTAGGATTCACGCCATGCGCGTCCTAGTCACCGGTGGTGCCGGTTTCATCGGGTCGAACCTCGTCGACCGCCTGCTCGCGGACGGACACGAGGTCGTGGCCGTAGACGACCTGTCCTCCGGCAGCAGGGACAACCTGGTCAACGCCGCCGAGAGCGACCGCTTCAGCCTGCACGTCCTCGACGTGCGAGACCCGGCGATCATCGGGCTGGCGGCCGAGCTGCGGCCCGAGGTCATCTGCCACCTGGCCGCCCAGATCAGCGTACGCAGGAGCGTCGCCGACCCCGTGCACGACGCCCGGCTCAACGTCGAGGGCACCGCGTCGGTGCTGACGGCGGCCAAGGAGGGCACCACGCGCAAGGTGGTGTTCGCCTCGTCGGTGGCGGTCTACGGCCGGCCCGCCACGATCCCCGTGCCCGGCGACGCGCCCACCGACCCGCGCTCGCCGTACGCGGCCTCCAAGCTGAGCGCCGAGATCTACCTGGCGACCTTCCGCGCCCTCTACGGCCTGGAGTACACCACGCTGGTGCTCTCCAACGTCTACGGCCCGCGCCAGTCGCCCGACGGCGAGGCCGGCGTCGTGTCGATCTTCACCGACGCCCTGCTCAACGGCACCCCCACCGTCCTCTACGGCGACGGCACCCAGACCCGCGACTACGTCTACGTCGACGACGTGGTCGACGGCTTCGTCCGGGCCTGCGGCAGCGAGGGCAACGGCCGCCGCTTCAACCTCGGCACCGGCATCCAGACCACCGACAGGCGCCTGCACTCGCTGATCGCCGACGCGGCCGGGGCCCCGGACAAGCCGGGCTTCGCGCAGCCGCGCGTCGGCGACCTGCCGGCGATGGCCGTCGATCCGGTGCCCGCCCACGAGGGGCTTCGCTGGGAGCCGCGCACCGACCTGCCGACCGGCGTGAAGAGCACCGTGGCCTGGGCGCGGAGTCGCGCCAGGTAGTTGCTTGATTACACTTTGCTTGCGATTTCCCGCTCGGCCCGTACGGTGACGTCCTGTTCTGTAGCGTGAGCTCCAGAAGTCGACGTGGAGGCATGTGGGATGTTGAAGGACAGGTTCACCCGGTCGCTCGCCGCCGTCATCGTGGTCACCTCGACGGTGGTCCTGGCCGGCATCGGCGCGCTTCCGCCAGGGGTTTCCTGGACCTGACCGCCGTAGGGGGCCGCAATGCGTGACCTGCCCTGGCCCGCGAGGGTCTACCTGGTCGCCGTGATCGCGGCGGCGGCCGCTCTCATCGGGCACAGCGCGATCGTCTCCGGCCCGCTCGTGGCGCCGGAGAATCTCGACATCCTGCTGGTGCTCGCGCTGCTCTTCCTGGTGTGCGAGTCGATGCCGACGCTGCTCAACGTGGAGCAGTTCGCGGTGTCGGTGAGCTTCTCGGCGTCGCTGGCCGCGGTCGTGCTGATCGGGCCGGAGGGCGCGGCGCTGGTGGGGCTCACCGCCGCGGTCAGCGTGCGCCCGGGGCTGCCGCTGATCAAGCGGCTGTTCAACGGCGCGCAGTTCGCCATCTGCGGCTACGCCTCCGGCTGGGTCTACGAGTGGCTGCACGGCACGGTCGGGGTGCCGCGGGTCAACGAGTTCGACAGCCTCATCGGCCCCTACGCCGCCGCGACCGCCGTGTTCGTGCCGCTCAACATCGTGCTCACGCTGACCATGATCAGCCTGGCGACCAGCGTGCGGGCCACGGAGGTGCCGCTGCGCGGGATGGTCCAGTTCCTGCTGTCCTATCTTGGTTACGGCACGTTCGGGCTGTTGGTGGCCGGGTTGTGGGCGACCGTGCAGTCGATCTCGGCGGTGCTGGTGCTGATGCCGCTGTTCGTGGCCCGGTGGGCGTTCGGCCAGTACCACGCCCAGCAGCGCTCCTACGACGCCACCATCGCCGCGCTCTGCCAGGCCGTCGAGACCAAGGACTACTACACCCGGGGCCACTGCACCCGCGTCTCGCTCGCCTCCAGCATGATCGCCGAGGAGATCGGCATGAGGCTCGAACGCCTGCGCGCCATCCGCTACGCCGGCATGCTGCACGACGTCGGCAAGCTGGGCGTGCCCACCAAGGTGCTGCAGAAGGACGGCCCGCTCACCGAGGGGGAGCTCGCCGCGATCCAGCTCCATCCGATGCGCGGGCTGGAGATCGTCCGCGGCATCGGCTTCCTCGACGAGGCCTACGCCGGGATCATGCACCACCACGAGCGCCACGACGGCACCGGCTACCCGATGGGCCTGGCCGGCGACGAGATCCCCGAGTTCGCCAAGGTGATCGCGGTGGCCGACGCGTTCGACTCGATGACCTCCGACCGTTCCTACCGGGGGGCGCGCCCGGTCGAGGTGGCCGTGGAGGAGCTGCGCAAGTGCGCCGGCACGCACTTCGACCCGGTCATGGTGGCCGCGTTCATCAGGGCGCTGGAACGCACGCCCTGGCAGCCGCCGCGCCGGGTCGAGGCGCCGCCGCCCGACGCCGCCGAGGCGACGATCAAGGACCACGACGACCCGACGATGCCGATCCAGGTCGTGAGCGGGCCATGACCACCACAGAGCGCGTCCGGCGCGCCGACCGGGCACCGGCCACCGTCCTGCGCCGGCTCGACTCCGGCCAGTTGTTGCTGATCTGCGCGGCCGGGCTGGTCGCCGTCGCGGGCGTGGCGCACACGGCGGCCGTGGGGCTCGACCGTCCGGAGATCGCCATCGGGTTCGGCGCGTTGATCGCGGTCGGCGAGCTGGCCCGGCTGACCATGCCGGGCAACCGGGAGGTCGCGCCCATCGGCGCCGCCGCGGCGCTCGGCTACACCCTGCTGCTCGACCTCAGCCAGAACCAGCTGCGCCACTCCGCGCTGCAGGTCGTGGCCGTGATCGCGGCCGGGATGATCGCGGGCGCGCTGCCCCACCTGGCCGTCGGCCGGCCGCCGCGGCTCGACGCGATGGCCCGCCGCCTGCTGACCGGCGCGCTGCTGGCCTTCGCCTTCCGCCCGCTGGCCGACCCGCTCTACCAGCTCACCAAGCCGCCGCCGGGCGCCCACACCTGGTGGCCGGCGCTCGTGGTGATGGTCTCGCTGATCACGGTGACGCTGCTGGTCGACGTGCTGATCGCGGCGCTGCTGAGGGCCGAGCGGCTGCGCACGGCGTTCCGGGTGGCGGTGCGCGACGAGATCAACATGGCGTTCCCGCTGGGCGCCGCGGTGGCGGCCTCCGGCGTGCTGCTGGCGCTCGCCACGCACAGCATGGACCTGGTGGCGTTGCTGGTGTTCGCCGCGCCGCTGCTGGTCACGCAGGTGGCCTTCCGCAAGTACGCCGGCATCCGCGCCACCTACCTGCAGACCGTCCGCGCCCTGTCGCGGGTCACCGAGGTCGGCGGCTACGTCGAGCCAGGCCACTCGCGCCGGGTGTCCCGGCTGGCCGTGGCGGTCGGCCGGGAGCTGGGCATGGCCGAGCCCGAGCTGCTGGAGCTGGAGTACGCGGCTCTCATGCACGACATCGGCCAGCTCTCGCTGCGCGACCCCATCCCGGGCGGCGCCACCGTGCTGGCCGATCCGGAGCAGGCGCGGCGCATCGCCGAGCTGGGGGCCGAGGTGATCAGGCAGACGGGCGTGCTCGACCGGGTGGCCGAGGTGGTCCGCCGGCAGTGCGACGAGATCGCCGACGACCCGCCGCTGTCCAGCCGCATCATCAGGGTCGCCAACGCCTACGACGACCTGGTGGGCCCGTCCACCGACCGCGACCGGTCGGGGGCGGCGCTGGAGCGCATCAGGCTCACGGCGGGCAGCGCGTACGACGCCGCCGCGCTCGACGCCCTGACCCGGGTGGTCGGCAGAGGCCGCGTGTAACTGATTGCCCGCCTTTGTGGGGTTCCTACAGATCATTCTCCGCTGATCGGTACTTCACGGGAAAAGGGACGAGCCGCCGCCGGTCATAGGGTTGTCCGCGTGATTGCTGAGACGCTCGGACCCGTTCTGATCGCCAACCGTGGTGAGATCGCCCGGCGGATCATCCGTACGGTCAGGCGGATGGGACTGCGTGCCGTCGCCGTGCATTCCGAGGCCGACGCCGGGCTGCCGTTCGTGCGCGAGGCCGACGAGGCGGTGCTGATCGGCCCGGCCGACCCCGCGCGGAGCTATCTCGACCCCGCCAGGGTGCTGGACGCGGCCCGCGCCACGGGAGCGGGCGCGGTCCATCCCGGTTACGGCTTCCTGTCGGAGAACGTCGCGTTCGCGCGGGCGGTGATCGAGGCCGGGCTCGTGTGGATCGGGCCGTCGCCGGAGTCCATCGACCGCATGGGCGACAAGATCAACGCCAGGAACCTCATGGAGCGGGCGGGCGTGCCCGTCGCCGCGGGCACCAGGGAACCGGTCACCGACCTGGTCGCGGCGCTCGACGCGGCTGAGCTGATCGGCTATCCGGTCATGGTCAAGACCGCCGGCGGCGGTGGCGGGATCGGCATGAGCGTGGCCCGTGACGACGCCGGGCTGGCCAAGGCGTTCGAGCAGGCGGCCAGGGCGGCGGCCAGGTTCGCCGCGGCGGCCGCGGCGGGCGGCGCGGGCGACGCGCTGGCCGGGCCCGCGGTCCTGCTGGAGCGCTACGTCGAACGTGCCCGCCACGTCGAGGTGCAGATCCTCGGCCTGCCCGACGGCCGGGTGCTGGCCCTGGGCGAGCGCGACTGCTCGGTGCAGCGCCGCCACCAGAAGGTCGTCGAGGAGTCGCCGTCCCCCGGCATCGGCCCCGAGCTGCGCGAACGCATGCTGGCCGCGGCCGTGCGGGCCGGCGAGGCCGTCGGCTATCTCGGCGCGGGCACGGTCGAGTGCCTGGTCGACGCCGACGCCCAGGACTTCGTGTTCCTGGAGATGAACACCAGGCTCCAGGTCGAGCACCCGGTCACGGAGCTGGTCACCGGCCTCGACCTGGTGGAGTTGCAGCTCCGCGTGGCCGCCGGGGAGAGCCCGGAGATCACGGTGGCGCCCGAGGGGCACGCGATCGAGTTCCGGGTCTACGCCGAGGACCCCAGACGTTTCCTGCCCGGCCCCGGCCGGATCACCACCTGGGACGAGCCCGCCGGCGACGGCATCCGCGTCGACTCCGGCTACGCGGCGGGCGACACGGTGACCATGTTCTACGACCCGCTGATGGCCAAGCTGTGCGTGCTCGGGGCCGACCGTACCGAGGCGCTGGAGCTGGGCCGCAAGGCGGTCGCGGAGTTCGTCGTCGAGGGGCCGAAGAGCAATCTGCCCTTCTGCGCCGAGCTGCTGGAGAACCCGGCATTCGTCGCGGGAGACTACGACACGGGTCTGGTCGGGCGAATGCGGCCCTGACCCGGTCGACATTGTTGGTGACGTCGGAAGAGGAGAGCGCCGGTGGCCGAGGTACGCGCCGAGATGGTGGCGAACGTGTGGAAAGTGGTCGTCCGGGAGGGCGAGGCGGTGTCCGAGGGGGACACGCTGGTCATCCTCGAGTCGATGAAGATGGAGATCCCCGTGCTCGCCGAGGACGGGGGCGTGGTGTCGCAGCTCAAGGTGGCCGAGGGCGACGTGATCCAGGAGGGCGACCTGATCGCCGTCATCGACTGAGGCGGGCCAGGAACCTGGCGCGGTCGACGACCGTCCGCTCGACCGTGCCGCGGCCCACGAGCGTGCCCTTCAGGTCGCGAGCCTCGAAGGCGAAGACCAGGCGGCGGCCGTCCACGCCGGTGAGCTCGGCGGTGAGCTGGACGTGGTCGCCGACGGCGCTGGCGGCCAGGTGTTCGAGCTCGACCCGGGTGCCGACGGACGTCTCGCCCTCGGCCAGGTGCGGGCGCACGGCCTCGACGGTGGCCCGTTCGGCCAGCGCGAGCAGCCTGGGCGTGGCCAGCACGGGAACGTCGCCGCTGCCGGCTCGCTCGGCTGTGTCCGATCTCTCGACCATGGTGAGCAGTTGCGAGCGGAGGCCAGGTGAGAGCGTCATGGGGGTCAGCCTACCGAGGGCGGTCCTGATCTCCAGGAAACGCGGACAACACCGCCCATAAGGCTCCAGGATAGGGTTTGTACGGCTTGCGGCATATGAGTGGCATATGGGGCTGCTGAGACAGGTACACTCTCGGAGTTTCCGTGACCACTGTGTTACCTCACCGCGACAAAAGTTCGCTTTGTTGGAGAACCGCGGGGTGGGCGAGGTTACCGATGTAGGGGGGTAGCGGGGGAGTCATGGTGGCCCAAGGCACGACGCTGGCGGGGCGGTATCGACTGGATACCCGCATCGGCGCCGGCGGCATGGGCGAGGTGTGGCGAGGCGAGGACATCGTGCTCGCCCGCACCGTCGCCGTCAAAGTGCTGCTCCCAGGCCGCATGGATGATCGCGGGTTCGTCGCCAGGTTTCAGGGGGAAGCCAGGGCGATGGCCACGATCAACCATTCCGGCGTGGTCGACGTCTACGACTACGGGGTGAGCGGCGACACCGTCTACCTCGTGATGAAGTTCGTGGACGGGGAGCCGCTCGACCGGCTGCTGGCCCGGCTCGGCCGGATCCCGCCACAGGCGGCCATGGAACTCATCGCGCAGGCCGCCTCGGCCCTGCAGGCGGTGCACGACCAGGGAATCGTGCACCGAGACGTGAAACCGGGCAACCTGCTCGTGCAGCGCGACGGCACGCTGGTGCTCACCGACTTCGGCATCGCCCGTTCCGACCTGGCAAACCGGCTGACCGACGCCGGCATGGTGCTCGGCACGGCCGCCTACTGCGCGCCCGAGCAGGCCGAGGGCGAGCCCGTCACGCCCGCCGTGGACATCTACGCGCTCGGCGTGGTCGCCTACGAATGCCTGGTGGGACAGCGGCCGTTCGACGGTGACAGCGCGGTCACGATCGCGCTCAAGCACATCCGCGAGGCCCCGCCGCCGCTGCCCGCCGACATCCCGCCGCAGATCCGGACGCTGGTGGAGGTGGCCCTGTCGAAGGACCCCGCCCGGCGTTTCCCGACGGCGAAGGCCATGAGCGAGGCGGCCCGCGCGGCCGGCCAGGGCCAGCCGATCACGCCGGTGGCCGAGATCGCGCCGCCGGCCACGGGCGCCACGATGGCCGCACCGCCCGAGTCGTACCAGACCGGTGCCTACCAGGCGGGCCACTCGCAGCCGACGGGCGCCCACCAGCCGGGCCAGCCGCCCGCCTACCCGGGAGGGCAGCCGCCGGCCGGGGCCGGCGCGTTCCAGACCGGGGCGCACCTGCCCGCGTCGTCGGAGGAGACCACCGCGGCCGTCGGCGAGCGCCGTCCGGGTGGCCGCCGCGCCGCCAAGGCGCCGCGCAGGACCGGCCTGGTCGTCGGCCTCGCGGTCGCGGTGGTGCTCGGCGTGGGCGCGGGGGCGGTCGCGCTGACGGGCATGGTGCCCGGCGCGCCGACGCCGACCGTCACGGCCTCCAACGATGGCGACAGCGACGACATCCCCGGCCCGACGAAGACCGGTTCCAAGAGGCCCAAGCCTTCGACGACGCCTCCCACGAAGACGGCCGTGCCGCCCACGACCCGGCCGCCCACGCACCCCGAGACCGAGGAGCCGACGGAGACGGCGGAACCGACGACCACGCCCACCACCACCCCGACCAGCACGAAGGGACCGACCAAGTCGCCGTCGAGCACGCCGACGACGACGGTCAAGCACATCACGGTGCCCAAGGTCGCCGGGCTGCCCTTCCTCAAGGGTCAGGAGATGGTCGAGGCGGCGGGGCTGCTGGTGCGCGTCCGCGACACGTCCGTGACCACCGACGACCCCGCCTGCCGCAGGATCACCAAGACGGTGCCGGCCGGCGGCACGGTCGTCCCGGAGACGAAGGTGGTCACGCTCTACGTCATCGACGGCATCTGCACGACGCCGACGCCGTCGCCGTCCCCCACGGCCACGCCGAAGTCGTAGGGGGTCAGATCCCGGTGGTGTTGCGCGGGTAGGCGATCTGCGGGTCGGTGGCGATGTTCACCATGTACGGGATGCCGGAGTCGAACGCCCTGCGCAGCGCCGGCCCGATCTCCGACGGCTTGGTGACCAGCTCGCCGCCGCCGCCCAGCGCGGTCACGACCTGGTCGTAGCGGCACTGCGGCTGGAGGTCGGCGGCCACGTCGTAGCCGTACAGGAACTGCATGGGGTGCTTCTCCAGGCCCCACATGCCGTTGTTGCCGCAGATCATGACGACCGGCAGCCGGTGGCGGACGAGGGTGTCGACGTCCATCAGGGAGAAGCCGGCGGCGCCGTCGCCGAGCAGGAGCACGACCTGCGAGGACGGGCGGGCCAGGCGGGCGGCGATGGAGTAGCCGAGCCCGGTGCCGAGGCACCCGTACGGGCCGGGGTCGAGCCAGTTGCCCGGCTGCCTGGGCTCGACGTACTTGCCGGCGTAGGAGACGAAGTCGCCGCCGTCGCCGATCACCACGGCGTCGTCGGCCAGGACCTTGCCCAGCTCGCCGTAGATGCGCATGGGGTGGATCGGGTCGGTGTCGGCGGCCAGCAGTTCGGCGTCGCCCTCGATCGCGGCGGCGGCGGCCTCGGACAGCGTGGACAGCCAGGAGGCGTACGAGCTGGGCTTGACCCCCGCGTCGCCGCAGGCCGCGCCGAGGCTCCAGAGCACCACCGACAGGTCGCCCGCGGCCTTGGCGGCGGGCTGCATGTGGGTGGCGAGCTGCGAGGGCGCGTCGGCGATGTGCACGACGCGGGCCGGCGCGCCGTCCTTGCCGCCGAACTGGCCGTAGCCGAGCCGGAAGTCGAGCGGGGTGCCGATCACGATGACCAGGTCGGCCTGGGAGAAGGCCACGCTGCGGGCGCGGGTGACGAGCAGTTCGTGCCCGGCGGGCAGGATGCCGCGGCCCTGGCCGTTGGGGATGACCGGCAGCCGCCAGGTCTCGGCGAAGTCGCGCGCGGCCTCCTCGGCCCGGTCCATCCACACGTCGGAGCCGTAGACCAGCACCGGACGCTCGGCCTCGGACAGCAGCCGGGCGATGGCGGCCAGGTCGTCGGGGTCGGGCTCCAGCGGCGAGGGCGACTGCGTGTGCACCTCGTGGGCGGGCGAGGGGGCGAACAGGTGGTCCATGTAGAAGTCGAGGAAGACCGGGCCGCGCTGGGGCGCGACGGCGGTGCGGAAGGCGGACTCGACGTCCTGGCCGATCGAGTCGGCGCCGGAGGCGGTGAACGACAGCTTGGTGATCGGGCCGAGCAGCGGCGGGTGGTCCATCTCCTGGAGGGCGCCGCTGCCCCAGCGCGACTGCGGGGCGCGGCCGCCCATGACGACCACCGGCGAGCCGTTGAAGTGCGCGGTCGCGATGCCGCTGACGCCGTTGGTGATGCCCGGCCCGGCGGTCAGCACGGCCAGGCCGGGCTTCCTGGTCAGCCGGGCCGTCGCCTCGGCGGCGAAGACCGCGCTCTGTTCGTGGCGCACGTCGAGGATGCGCATGCCCTCGTGGACCGCGCCGTCGTACAGCGGGAAGACGTGGCCTCCCGAGAGCGTGAACATGGTCTCGACGCCGTAGGCCTTGGACACGGCGACGGCGACGTCACCGGCGTGCTTCGCAGACTCCATGCCGGGAACTTACCAACCAGTGACAAGAGTAAACAGATCTCAAGGCTTGCGTCCGGCCGCGTCCTAGCCCTGTCCACAGCAGACGCGGACCGAGCCCAGCGGCGCCCGCGCCTCGACCTTCCGGGGCGCGCCCTTCACCGCGTCGACCTCCACCTCGGTGCGGCGACCCTCGGTCGTCACGTCGTAGGCCTCCGGCGGCAGCCGCAGGTCGACGTCGCCGGTGGCCCGCGCGACGGCCCTCACCGTGAGCGGCGGGTTGGCGAAGTCGAGCCGTACGTCGCCCGAGCCGGTCTCGACGTCGGCCTTGCCGCCGAGCATCACGTTGCCGGAGACGGACCCGGAACCGGACCTGGCCCAGACCTCGCCGGTGACGCCGTCGGCCCGCACGTTCCCCGACACGGTCGTCAGCCGCACGTCGCCGACCACGTTGCTGACCCCCAGTTCACCGACGGTCGTCCTGGCCTCGACCCCGGTCTCGAAGGGCACCAGCAGCGTGTAGTCCGCCCGGCACACCGGGCCGTCCGGCTGCCGCGCGGCCCCGCAGCGGATGTCCAGCCGCAGGGTGTCGCCGGTCCAGTCCTCGGTGATCACCGGCCGGTCGATCGAGGTCCAGTTCACGGACCGGGCGATCGTCAGCTCTCCCGCGGGGCCCGGCACGATCTCGACGCTCACCTCGCCGCTGCCCGTGGTGACCTTCAGCGTGTCCAGCGCGAACGGGACCGTCCTGGCCCGTGTCTCCTGCGGCGCGGTGGCGCGGGCGAACCCGTTCCAGACCAGCAGGACGGACAGCAGCAGGGCGGCCACCGTCGTCACGGCTCCCGCCGTCAGCCAGATGGTCCTCACGGCATGCTCCTGATCTTGAGGAACTGCAGGACGGCGAGGACCCGGCGGTGATCGCCCTCCGCGGGGGACAGGTCGAGCTTGGTGAAGATGTTGCCGATGTGCTTGCCCACGGCTCCCTCGCTGAGCACGAGGGCCTGGCCGATGCCGGCGTTCGAGCGGCCCTCGGCCATGAGCTTGAGCACCTCGTGCTCGCGGGGCGTCAGCCGTTCCAGCGGGTCGCTGTCGCCGCGCAGCAGGAGCTGGGCGACCACCTCCGGGTCGAGGGCGGTGCCGCCGCCGGCGACCCTGCGCAGGGCGTCGATGAACTCGGCCACGTCGGCCACCCGGTCCTTGAGCAGGTAGCCGACGCCGCCGGCCGCCGTGGACAGCAGCCGGGCGGCGTAGCGTTCCTCGACGTACTGGGAGAGCACCAGCACGGCCAGGCCGGGATGCTGGCGGCGCAGCACGAGAGCCGCGCGCAGCCCCTCGTCGGTGTGCGTGGGCGGCATCCGGACGTCGGTGATCACCAGCTCCGGCCGGTGCTCCTCGACGGCCCGCAGCAGGCCCTCGGCCTCGTCCACGGCCGCCACCACCCGCATGCCGGACGCGTCGAGCAGCCTGACCAGCCCCTCGCGCAGCAGGACGGAGTCCTCGGCCAGCACTACTCGCACGGCAGCTCCACCTCGATCGTGGTCGGCCCGCCGAACGGGCTGGACAGGCGCAGCGTCCCGTCCACGGAGTCGATGCGCTGGGCCAGGCCGCGCAGGCCGGTGCCGCCGTCGAGCCGGGCGCCGCCGCAGCCGTCGTCGTGGACGAGCACGTGCAGGCGGTCGCGCTCGCGCCGGACCGTCACCTCGGCCCTGGTCGCTGCGGCGTGTTTGGCGATGTTGGTCAGTGCTTCGGACACGATGAAGAAGGCCACCGCCTCGATGGTCGGGGAGGCGCGCCGGTCGATGTCGACGCGCAGGCGTACGGGGAGCGGGGCGCGGGCCGCGACGCCGGACAGCGCCGCGTCGAGCCCTTGGTCGTTGAGCACGGCCGGATGCAGGCCGCGGACGAAGTCGCGCAGCTCCTTGAGCGCCTGCTTGGCCTCCTCGTGGGCCCGCTCGATCGCCTCACGGGCGGGCTCGGGCAGGTCGGTGAGGGTGGCCCTGGCCAGGCCGAGGTTCATGGCGAGCGAGACCAGGCGCTGCTGGGCGCCGTCGTGCAGGTCGCGCTCGATCCTGCGGCGCTCGGCGTCGGCGGCGTCGATCACGCCGGCCCGGCTCTCGGTCAGCGTCTCGATGCGCTGCCCCAGCTCGGTGCGGCTGGGCCCGAGCAGCGTGCGCGCCACCGACAGGTCGAGCGCCGCCATGCCCCTGGCCAGGACCGGGGCGAGCAGCAGCAGCGCCAGGCCGGTCGCCGTGGTGATCCCCATGATGACCGGATCGCGCAGATCGACGAGGAAGACCAGCGGCGGCGCCTGCACCCGCGGCGGCACGAACGACAGCAGCCCCACCACGGCCCCGCCCCACGCCAGCGCGACGAGGAAGGCCGCCGCCGCGCCCACGAAGGGCGACAGCAGGTGGTAGGCGATCTGCCGCCAGGTGGCCGCCCTGCGCCAGCCGGCCGGCGCCACCGGCGGCGGGATGCGGACGCCGAGGAAGGCCGCGAACCTGGACCGCTGCACCCGGGTGAACACCGGGATGCCGCGCCGCAGCACCGGCGGGGCCACGGCCAGCAGCAGCGTGAGCCCGCCGAGCACCACGGCGACCGGCAGCCCGATCATCACGTGGGACGTGTCGAGCCAGGCACGCGCCGACCAGGGACGGGGGACTTTCATGCGTCAAAGGTATTGACCCACCAGACCCCCACGAAATGGGCCTGGTGTGCCGGTGGACGGTAGAGCTAACCCCACCCTCGAACAATTGCCGCAAAGCGAACATCTCACTCCCCAACAGACCAAGGGGAGGTTCGGATGTTCGCAGCAGGGGTCGCCGCGCTGGCGGCCGCGTCCACGGTCCTGGGCGGCTTACCGCACGGCATGTTGTTCCTGGAGAAGCACCCGCCCGCCAAGCAGTGGGAGACCTACACCGTCAAGAACTCCGCCACGCTGCCGCTCCAGCTCGACCCGTGCCTGTCGCACCGGCGGCGGGACGGCGGCCGGCTCACGGCGCGGGCCGTCCTGTACTCCAGCGAGGACGAGATGAAGTACGAGCAGCTCGTCGTCTACCGGAGCGTCCGGCACGCCGAGGCCGCCATGCGCGTCCTGCGCGCGGACCTCAGGCGCTGCGCCGACGTGGGCAAGGGCGTCAACCGCCACCGTTACTTCACCAAGCCCCTGGACGTCGGCGACGACGGCCTGCGCGCCGGCGGCCGGTTCTTCGAGAGCGGCGAGCACGCGATCGCGGTCAGGCGCGGCGCGGCGCTCTACATCGCCGGCGAGTCGGCCTGGCCCACGAAGAGCCTGCCGCTCAAGGGCTTCCGCGGGCTGATCGACCAGGCACGCCGGATGACCGTCAAGGTCTGCCGCCTGCCCGAGGCCGCCTGCTAGAGCACCCCCACCCGCCGCTTGAAGGCGGGCGGGTCGAAGGAACCGCCCAGCGTGGCGCCCAGCCCCTCGCGCGCCAGCTGGGCGAACGCCTCGCGGCCGAGTCGCCCGGCCCCTTCGGGCAGCACTCCCGCCAGCGGCCGCGCGGCCAGCATCTCCAGGTCGGCGACGTTGCTGCGCTCGGCGATCCCGGCCTCCCGCGGCCAGCGCCCGATCACCACGCCCGCCGGGTCGAGCCCCCGGTGCGCCAGCGCCTCCAGGGTCAGCGCCGTGTGGTTGAGCGCCCCGATCCCGGCCCCCGCCACGACCAGCACCTGCGCGCCCACCAGCCGGGCCAGGTCGGCGATCGTCGTGCCGTCCTCGTCGAAGCGCACCAGCAGGCCGCCGGTGCCCTCCACGACGACCAGCCGGTTGCTCTCGGCCAGCTCCTCGACGAACCGCGCGGCGGCCGTCAGCGACACCGGCGGCACCCCGGCCACCCGCGCCGCGGCGGCCGGTGAGAGCGGCTCGCCGAAGCGCGCCAGCTCGAACGTGGTGCTCGCCCCGGAGAGCCGGATCACCTCGTCGACGTCGTGCCCGCCGCCGGTCTGCGCCGGCTTCACCACGGCGACGGACGCCCCCCGCTCCCTGGCCAGGGCGGCCACCGCGGCCGTCACGACGGTCTTGCCCACGCCGAAGTCGGTGCCGGACACGACGAGAACGCTCATCGTCCCAGCCTAGAAGCCGCCGCCCGCCATCCCGGTCAGGGACGCCGCAGCCGCGTGACGAACTTGTACCGGTCGCCGCGGTAGAGGGACTGCGCCCACTCCACCGGGTGGCCGTCGGCGTCGAAGGCGTGGCGGGTCAGCAGCAGCATCGGCAGGCCGACGTCCACGCCCAGGGCCTTGGCGTCGTACGGGGTGGCGAGCACGGTCTCGATGATCTCCTCGGCGTCCGTGAGCCGTACGTTGTAGGCGTTGTGCAGCGTCTCGTACAGGGAGGCGTGCACCTCCAGCTCCCGGCGCAGGCGGGGGAAGCGCCGCGCGGACAGGTGGGTGGTGTCGATCGAGACCGGCTCGCCGTTGGCCAGCCGGAGCCGGTGGATGCGCAGCACCCGGCCGCCGGGGTTGATGGCCAGCCGCCGCGCCAGGGCCTCGTCCGCGGTGATGTAGCCGATCTCCAGGATTTTCGTGTCCGGCTCCAGGCCCGCCGTGCGCAGGTCGCCGATGTAGGAGGTGAGCTGGAGCACCTGCGCCACCTTCGGCTGGGCCACGAACGTGCCCTTGCCCTGGATGCGCAGCAGCCTGCCCTCCACGACCAGCTCGGTCAGCGCCTGGCGGACGGTGGTGCGCGAGGTCTCGAACCGCACGGCCAGCGTGCGCTCGGGAGGCAGGGCGGTGCCCGCGGGCAGGCTCTTGGTGAGCTCCAGAAGACTGCGTTTCACGTCGTAGTACTTGGGAACGCGGGGGCCGTCGTCGGTCACGCTCTCACCTTCACTTCTGGCACGGCGGTGAGGGCGTGTCTGATCACCGCGAGATCATCGGAACTCATATCGGCCCGAGCGGTCAACCACCTGGGAGGACGGCATATCCGCACGGAGCGCGCACACCGCCAAGTACGCGCGAATCCGGGCAGCTCAGACTGATTGTGAAGGATATCCACAGCAGCGTGCGCGATCGCAACCGAGGCCGGTGTCAGGCCCGCGTCGTCGAGGAGCCCCCCGCCCGTGTCGATCACCTCCGGCAATGCCCGTGAAGCCCCGTCATGGGGATCGAGCGATCCCGCCGTGTGACGGTTCTCACAGTATGAGATTCCCCGAAAGTCGCACCGGGTGCACGACGACGCACCCGTGCCGCGCCCGTGTCCCGCCGTGCGGAGTCCTTCCCCGGCCAGGAGCTGCGCATTCGATCAGGGGGTCGGTTTGGCTGTTGGCGGCGAAAGCACGCATGATGCACTCGTGCCGACTCTCAGCGACCTCGTCGCCCGCCACACCGCACTCGACGAGGCGGACCTCGACTGGCTGCACTCGCTGGTCTCCGACTGGCAGCTGCTGGCCGACCTGTCCTTCGCCGACCTCATCCTGTGGGCGCCGCTGCTCGGTGAGAACGGCTGGATCGCCATCGCCCAGATGCGTCCCACCACCGGCCCCACCGTCTACCACGACGACATCGTCGGCAGCGTGGCCGCCAAGGGCGAGCGCCACCTCATCGACACGGCCTGGAACGAGCGCCGCATCTGCCGCGAGGGCGATCCCGACTGGTCCACGGGCGTCCCGGTGCGCGAGGAGACGATCCCGGTGCGCCGGGCGGTCGACAACGGCGAGGGCCGCTTCCTCGGGGTGATCCAGCGCTCCACGAACCTGTCCTCGGCCCGCACCCCGTCCCGGCTGGAGCTGACCTACCTGCAGAGCGCGTCCGACCTGGCGCAGATGGTGGCCGAGGGGCGTTTCCCGTTCTCGGGGGAGGAGCCGATCCTGGTCCGCTCGCCGCGCGTCGGCGACGGCCTGCTGCGGCTCGACCGGGCCGGGCGGGTCACCTACGCCTCGCCCAACGCGCTGTCGGCCTACCGGCGGCTGGGCCTGCACGCCGACCTGGTCGGCGCCGAGCTGGGCCGGGTGACGGCGACGCTGTGCTACTCCGACGAGCCGATCAACGAAGACCTGATGATCGTGGCCAGCGGGCGCGCGGCCAAGGAGACCGAGGTCGAGTCGGGCGGCACGATCGTGCAGCTCAGGGCCATCCCGCTGATCGTCGGCGGCGGCCGCATCGGCGCGCTCGTCCTCATCAGGGACGTCACCGAGCTGCGGCGGCGCGAGCGCGAGCTGATGACCAAGGACGCCACGATCCGCGAGATCCACCACCGCGTGAAGAACAACCTCCAGACGGTCGCCGCGCTGCTGCGCCTCCAGGCCCGGCGCCTGCAGGTGCCCGAAGGACGCGAGGCCCTGGAGGAGGCCGTGCGCCGCGTCGGCTCGATCGCCATCGTGCACGAGACGTTGTCGCACGCGCCGGAGGAGTTCGTCGACTTCGACGAGATCGCCGACCGGGTGATCGCGATGGCGGGCGAGGTGTCGGCGGCCGAGGCGGCGGTCACGCCGCGCCGGGTGGGCGCGTTCGGCGTGCTGCCCTCGCTCATCGCCACGCCGCTGGCCATGGCGCTGACCGAGCTGCTGCAGAACGCGTTGCAGCACGGGCGTCCCAGGCGGATGGAGGTGCTGGTCGAGCCCGCCCCCGACCGGCTCAACGTCACCGTCTGGGACGACGGGCGCGGCCTTCCCGCGGACTTCGACCTCGACAAGTCCACCAGTCTGGGGCTGCAGATCGTCCGCACGCTGGTGGAGGGGGAGCTGTCGGGCAAGCTCACGATCGAGCCGCGGGAGGGCGGCGGCACGCACGTCGGGTTGTCGATCCCGTTGCCGTCCGCCTGAGAGTCCGCCGGGCCGGGCGGCCGTCGTCGAGGGCGGCGCCCGGTCCGTACGAGCCTGGCCGCCGCGTACGCGTCGCGACGGGGTCTTGGCGGACACATCGATCACGCCAAGCTGGGCGGCTCCTGCGGGGAAGGCAGGGTCGATCGGAGGGGGATCAGGCGGGGCAGATCAGATGAGGCAGGTCAGGCGGAGGCGCGGGCACGGGCGCGGGCGGTGCGGCGCTTGAGGGCGCGACGCTCGTCCTCGCTCAGGCCGCCCCAGACGCCGGCGTCCTGTCCGGACTCCAGCGCCCACTTCAGGCAGGCGTCGACGGCCGGGCAGGACCGGCAGACCTGCTTGGCCTCGTCGATCTGGCTCAGGGCAGGGCCGGTGTTGCCGATCGGGAAGAACAGCTCGGGGTCCACGTCACGGCAGGCAGCTCGGTGGCGCCAGTCCATGCGTCCACTCCTTAGTAGATGGAACCTTTGGTCGGCTCCGTGCGGCTACTACTTTGTGAAGAGTTTCACTAACTCGCGCGAACAATTACCCGAATCCAGGTGTTGGACCGGGGTTGTCCGCCTGACGGCCGGAGGGCCTTGGGGGTGTTAAAGGTCCTACGTTCCGACGTCAGTCTTGAGCCTTCCAGCCACGGAGAGTGCACGCAAGGGGGTTGGGGCGAAGTTTTGGCGGTTATGGATGTCGGATGCGTCACACAATGACCGAATGTAACCAGCTAGACCAGAACTTGTAACGCGTTCGGGGTAGACCGGAACGTTACGGATTCGCGTTCTCCCAGGTAGTCCCCGTCCAGCTGGAAGGCCACGGGACGGTCGGCGGCGAGGGTGAACTCGGCCTCGTCGTGCAGCTGGACGAGGTGCTTGCCGGACGGGAGGGCGTCACTCTCCGTGAGGATCTGCCGGATCAGCCCGGCGATCTGGACGGGCCCCATCCGCCTCAGCCCGAGCAGGTCGAGCCCGGTCTCGAAGCTCGCCCACGGCGTCGGCGTCACCGGCTTGGCCCCCAGGTACGTCCACGGCGAGGTGTTGGAGACGATCGCCATGAACACGCCCTCGGCCGCCGGGATGCCCGGCCCGGACAGGGTCATCGGGGCGTGCCGTTTGTCCGTGGCCAGATAGTGCCGCAGAGCGGTGTTCACGTACCGGGCAGGAGTGGCCTTCCGCCCCGTGCCCCGCAGGCCCTCCACGGCCCGTACGACCTCGGCGTCGTAGCCCATGCCCGCGCAGAACGTGAAGTACCGGCTCTCTCCCTCCCAGCGCGCCTGGCCCAGGCCCACGGTCCGGCGCCGGCCCTCTCGCAGCGCCTCCAGGACCGCGCCGGTGGCCTCGACCGGCTCGTTCGGCAGGCCGAGGGAGCGGGCGAACACGTTCGCGCTGCCGCCGGGGATCACGATCAGTCCGGGACGGCCGGAGCTCGGATCGTCGGCCGGCGGGACGTCGTGGCCGTTGACCGGGTTGAGCAGGCCGTTGACGGTCTCGTTGATCGTGCCGTCGCCGCCGAGCACCGCGACCACGTCGAAGCCCTTGGCGCGGGCCGTGGCCGCCAGCGTCGCGGCGTGCCCCCGGTAGCCGGTCTCCTCCACCGACAGCTCCACGGCCGCGCCCAGCGCGCGGATCAACACGTCCCTCGTGCGGGCGTTGGTGGTGGTGGCCTTGGGATTGACCAGCAACATTGCGCGCATATCGCCAGCGTAGTCGCTGATCGCCGACCCGTTCGGGGTGGGGGAACATCACCGGCGGGACCGGACCCGGGGGCGGATAGGGTTTGGCTGTGTCGAAGCGTCCGTGGAGTTTGCTCGTCGCCGCCGTCGTCGTGGCCCTGGAGGGGCTCGTCGCGCTCGGGCTCGGCGTCTACGTCGCGGTGGAGACGGTGGTGAGCACGCCTGACAGTCTCACCACGGCCATCGCGGAGTCGGTCTTCGGGCTGCTCATCGGAGCCGGGCTGCTCTGGGTCGCCTGGGGCGGCCTGCTGCGGGCGGAGCGGTGGGGGAGGTCGCCGGGCGTGCTGGCACAGATCTTCCTGCTGCCCGTCGGGGTCACGCTCATCCAGTCGGACCAGCCACTGATCGGCGTGCCGCTGATCGTGGTCGCCCTGACCGGGCTGGTGGCGCTGCTCGCGCCCCCCACCACCCATGCTCTCTACGGGGACGGTTAGTCCTCCGCGGTCAGCCCCTCGCGCAACTGGGCGAGGGTACGGGCCAGCAACCGGGACACGTGCATCTGCGAGATGCCCAGCTCGGTCGCGATCTGCGACTGCGTCATGTTCCCGAAGAACCGCAGCAGCAGGATGCGCTTCTCGCGCGGCGGCAGCCGTTCGAGCAGCGGCTTGAGCGACTCGCGGTATTCGACGCCCTCCAGCGACTCGTCCACGATGCCCAGCGAGTCGGACACCGCCGGGGCGTCGTCGTCGCCGGAGTCGGGCGCGTCGAGGGACACCGTGGAGTAGGCGTTGGCCGACTCCAGGCCCTCCAGCACCTCCTCCTCGGTCATCTTGAGGTAGGAGGCCAGCTCGGCGACCGTGGGCGCGCGGCCCTCGCGCTGCGACAGGTCGCTGATCGCCTTCGTCAGCGAGAGCTTCAGCTCCTGCAGGCGGCGCGGCACCCGGACCGCCCAGCCCTTGTCGCGGAAGTGCCGCTTGATCTCGCCGACGATGGTGGGCGTGGCGTAGGTGGAGAACTCCACCCCGCGCTTGAGATCGAACCGGTCGATCGACTTGATCAGGCCGATCGTGGCGACCTGGGTGAGGTCGTCGAGCCACTCGCCGCGGTTGCGGAAGCGGCGGGCCAGGTATTCGACCAGCGGAAGGTGAAGCTCGACCAGCTCGTCCCTGATGCGCTGGCGTCGCGGTTCCTCGGGACCCAGCTCGGCCAGCTCGGCGAAGAGCAAGCGGGCACGAACCCTGTCGGGTACGGCGTGTTCGCTGGTGGCCATGGCTCCAGTCCTTTCCGTCACGCCGGCCTCGCTGCGCCTCGGCGCTTACGCAGGACGATCGCCATGCGGTCGGGGGAGTCGGTCACGGCGTCGACGTCGTCGGCCAGGGCGGTCAGCACCATCCAGGCGAAGTCGTCGCGCTTGGGGGCGGAGCTGCCGACGGTGGCCACCTCGACGCCGACCTTCATCACGTCGCCGGTCAGCTCGAACTCGGCGGTCAGGTCGGTGCCCGGAACCGCCTCGCTCAGCAACATGGCGCACGCCTCGTCGACCGCGATGCGCAGATCTTCGATCTCGTCCAGGGTGAAGTCAAGCCGGGCGGCCAGGCCGGCGGTGGCCGTGCGCAGCACCGACAGGTAAGCACTCGCGGCGGGGAGCCTGATGCTCACCACATCGCGGATGCCCGCCACACCCTCCGCACGCGTCTCGGTTTCCTCGGTCACGTTCCTCCTCGCGTTTCCGACGCCAACTGCAACTTACCGTCCCCGGGAGGTCCTTGGCGGATTCAGACTCGCCATCAACGGAAAAGGCTCTGTGCGGTCTGGACCGCACAGAGCCTTTTATGCCGTTTAGGCGGCCTTGGTCTCCCAGAAGATCTTGGAGATCTCGTCGATCTTGGCCAGCAGCTCGTCGGCCTTGCCGCCGTCGACGGTGCCCTTGGCGGCCGCGGCGCCCGCGAGCTTGGTGGCCTCCCAGAAGAGCTGGTGCAGCTGGGGGTACTGCTCCAGGTGCGGCGGCTTGAAGTAGTCGGTCCAGAGCACCCACAGGTGGTGCTTGACCAGCTCGGCCCGCTGCTCCTTGATGATGAGCGCGCGGGTGCGGAAGACCGGGTCGTCGCTGGCCTCGTACTTCTCCATGATCGCCTTGACCGACTCGGCCTCGATCCGGGCCTGGGCGGGGTCGTAGACCCCACAGGGCAGGTCGCAGTGGGCGGAGGCGACATGCTTGGGTCGTAGCAGTCGTGCGAGCATCAGAAAGTCCTTCCTTGATGCTGAATCAGCTTGGTCCACAACCGACCTTACTCGGGTCCCAACGCCTGTGGAGTAGGGGGTCTCTGCCCATGAGAGTGCGTGTCGAGGGCGATTCGATGCGTCCGGCGCTGGTTCCCGGCGACTGGCTCCTCGTCCGCCGGGGAGCCGCCGTCCATCCGGGTGACCTCGTCGTGGCCCGGCTGCCCGGCGACCCCGATCAGCTCATCGTGAAACGCGCCCAGTGGCACGGCGAGGGCGGCTGGTGGCTGGAGAGCGACAACCAGCGCGCCGGCGGGCGTCGCGACAGCTGGGACTTCGGGCCGGTCGAGGAGATCGTCGGGCGCGTCGTCCTGCGGTACTGGCCGCTGGTGCGCCGCAGGTGACCTCCCAGAGGCCCCCTCAGCCCTCCTGGGCGCTCCTGCGGCGCCGGTAGGCCGCCACGTTGGCGCGCGTGGCGCAGCGGGGGGAGCAGTAGCGGCGGGAGCGGTTGGAGGAGGTGTCGAGGAAGGCGCGGGCGCAGCGCGGCTCGTGGCAGCGGCCCAGCCGGTCGGCGCCCACCTCGGCGACGACGGCGGCCAGGCCCATCACCGCGCTGGCGGCGGAGTCCTCGGCCAGGTGGAGGTGCCAGCCCTGGCCGTCGTGGTCCGACAGCCGCGGGTGCACCGGATAGCGCACGAGCAGGGCGTTGAGGCGCTCGGCCACGGCGCGCGCGTCGCCCGCGACGTCGAACACGGCGGCCAGCTCGGCGCGCAGGGCGGTCAGCTCCGGGGGAGGGGCGGGATCGTTGATCAGGCGGACCGCCCACTCTGCGTAAGAGGTCAGGTCCATGCGGGAGTATTACACGAGTCGCCGGGCCCCCGGCACCACCGGGGGCCCGGACGGCTCACTCCTCCGGGTGCAGCACCCGGTGCAGGAACGTGCGGGTGCGCTCGTGCCGCGGGTCGCCGATCACCTGGGCGGGCTCGCCGTCCTCGACGACGACGCCGCCGTCCATGAAGACCACCCGGTCGGCCACCTGGCGGGCGAAGCCCATCTCGTGGGTGACCACGAGCATGGTCATGCCCTCCTCGGCCAGCTTGCGCATGACCGTGAGCACGTCGCCGACCAGCTCGGGGTCGAGCGCCGAGGTGGGCTCGTCGAACAGCATCAGGTCGGGGTTCATGGCCAGCGCCCTGGCGATGGCCACCCGCTGCTGCTGCCCGCCGGAGAGCTGGGTGGGGTAGGAGTCGCACTTGGCGCCGACGCCCACCTTCTCCAGGTTCTCCCGGGCCACGACCTCGGCCTCCCGCCTGCCGCGCTTCAGCACGCGCTGCTGGGCGATCATGACGTTCTGCAGCGCGGTCATGTGCGGGAACAGGTTGAACTGCTGGAAGACCATCCCGATGCGGCGTCGTACGGCGTCGATGTCCACGTCGGGGTCGGTCACCTCCACGCCCTGCACGAACACCTTGCCCTTGGTGGGCTCCTCCAGCAGGTTCACGCAGCGCAGCAGCGTGGACTTGCCCGAGCCGGACGGGCCGATGACGCACACCACCTGGCCCGGCTCGACCGTCATGTCGATGCCCTTGAGCACCTCGTTCCGGCCGAAGTACTTGTGCAGCCCTCGTAGCTCGATGGCGTGCGTCATTGGCTCCTCCGCTTACGCCCCTCGAGCCGGGACGCGAGGTAGCCCAGCGGGATCGTGACGATCAGGTACGTCACGCCGGCGACCATGATGGGCGTGGCGTTGGCGTACTGGGAGGCCAGGTCGTTGCCGAACTTGGCCAGCTCGACGTACTCGCCCGAGACGCCCAGGAACAGCACCAGCGAGGAGTCCTTGAGCAGGGACACGAACTGGTTGGTGGTCGGCGGGATCACCATGCGGATGGCCTGCGGGATGACCACCGTCACCTGCGCCCGGGTCGCGGACATGCCGAGCGACCTGGCGGCCTCCGTCTGGCCCTTGGGGACCGCCTGCAGGCCCGCCCGGAAGACCTCCGCCTGGTAGGCGGCGCCGACCAGGCCGAGGCCCAGGATGCCCTGTCCGTACGTGCCGAACGGCACCTCGAACCCGGGCAGCGCCAGCGGCAGGAAGGTGATCATCAGGAAGATGAGCAGCGCCGGCAGGCCGCGGAAGATCTCGATGTAGACGGTCGCGATCCACCGGTACGGCCGCACCTGCGACAACCGCATGAGCGCGAGCAGCAGCCCGAGCACGAACGCGAAGACGAAACCGCCCACCGTGTAGATGATCGTGTTGCGCAGCGCGATCGTGAACAGGTCGGGCAGCGCCTGCTTGGCCACGTCGGCCTTGGCGAAGTTCTGGGCGAGGCTGGCCCAGTCGGCGTACAGGACGACAGCGACGAGCGCGGCGGCCAGCACGACGTACTGGACGGCCCGCGTGATGCGCTGTTTCTTCCGAGGGCTGAGCCCGGCCCGGCCGGGCTCAGCGGTCGTCGGCTGGTCGGCCATGGATCAGCCCAGCTCGCCGGGCTTCTTGCCGAACCACTTCACGTAGATCTTCTCGTAGTTGCCGTCCTGCTTGGCCTTGGTGATCTCTTCGTTGATCGTCTTGAGCAGGGTCGGGTCGGCGCCCTTCTTCAGGCCGATGCCGTACTGCTCGCCGGTGTCCAGGCTGGCGATCAGCTCGAACTTCTCGGCGATCTCGGGCTTCTTCAGCCAGGTCAGCACCACGGGAAGGTCCTGGACGATCACGTCGGCCTGCCCGGCCTGCAGGGCCAGCAGCTCCTTGGCCGAGTCGGCGTACTCGGTGGGGTTGAAGCCCTGCTTCTTGACGTAGTCGAGGCCGGTCGTGCTGGCCTGCGCGCCCAGCTTGAGGTTCTTGGCCTTGACGTCCTCGAGGGACTTGGCGCCCGAGCCCTTCTTGGCCAGCAGCGCCTGGGTGGCGTCGAAGTAGGGCTCGGAGAAGTCGATGTTCTGCTTGCGCTCGTCGGTGATCGTCATGCCGGCGGCGGCCACGTCGCACTTGCCCGCGGCCATGGCGGCGCCGCTCTTGATCACCGCGAAGTCGATGTCCACGATGTTCTGGGTCACGCCGAGCTTCTTCGCGGCGAGGTCGACGATGTCCACGTCGAACCCGACGATCTTGCCGCTGTCGTCCTTGAACTGGAACGGCTCGTACGGGATGTTCGTGCAGACCGTGAGCTTGCCGGGCTGGACGAGCTTCACGCCGCCGGCCGCGGAGGCGCTCGCGCCGGTCGTGCTGCCGGAGGAGCCTCCGGTGTCGCTGCCACAGGCGCTGAGGGCGAGAGCGGCGGTCAGGGCGAGCGCGCCGACAGCGTAGCCACGGCGGCCCTTGGGGCTGAGGGCCATGTACGGCCTCCTCGAAAGAGTTATGCCACGTAACTTGCGTTTTGTGCAGTTTAAATGGGGTTTAGCTGCGGTCCGTCATCCTGCGTTTAACGATGCGTCAACGGAACGGCGTCGGCTCCGACACCATCGACCATCTCACCATGTGGCACTATGGGGAGACGGGTGACCCCCGTAACCCCTCAGAGACGACCGACGAGGGGGAGCTTGGCAGCTACCGAAGCCAGCCCACTCGCGCTCGTACGCCGAAGGTCTCTTCCGCTCCGATGAATACAGGGGTCGCTGTGTCTGCCACGCCCGCTTCTGCTTCCGTCGAACCGCTCGACCTCGATCCGGCCTTCGCGCTCCACCGCGGGGGCAAGCTGGAGGTCCGCTCGACTATTCCGGTCCGCGACGCCGACGACCTGTCGCTCGCCTACACGCCCGGCGTCGCCCGGGTCTGCACCGCCATCGCCGACAATCCTTCGCTGGTCAACGACTACACCTGGGTCTCCAACGTGGTCGCCGTCGTCACCGACGGCACCGCCGTGCTCGGCCTGGGCGACATCGGGCCGTCGGCCGCCATGCCGGTCATGGAGGGCAAGGCGCTGCTGTTCAAGGAGTTCGGCAACGTCGACGCCGTCCCGATCTGCCTCGACTGCACCGACGTCGACGCGCTGGTCGAGACCGTCGTGCGCCTCGCGCCGTCGTTCGGCGGCGTCAACCTGGAGGACATCAGCGCCCCGCGCTGCTTCGAGGTGGAGGACCGGCTGCGCGACCTGCTCGACATCCCGGTCTTCCACGACGACCAGCACGGCACCGCCATCGTCGCCCTGGCCGCCCTGCGCAACGCCGCCCGCCTGACCGGCCGCGCGCTCGGCGACCTGCGCGCCGTCGTGGCCGGCGCCGGCGCGTCCGGCGTCGCCGTCACCCGCATCCTGCTGGGCGCCGGCATCGGCGACATCGCGGTCGCCGACTCCAAGGGCATGATCTACGAGGGCCGCGAAGGGCTCAACCCGGTCAAGGAGGCCCTGGCCCGCGAGACCAACCGGGCCGGCCACACCGGCTCCACCGAGGAGGCCCTGGCCGGCGCCGACGTCTTCCTCGGGCTGTCCGGCTCGACCGTGTCCGAGGCGGCCATCGCGTCCATGGCGCCCGACGCCATCGTCTTCGCGCTGTCCAACCCCACCCCGGAGGTCCATCCCGAGGTGGCCGCCAGGCACGCCAGGGTGGTCGCCACCGGGCGCTCCGACTTCCCGAACCAGATCAACAACGTCCTGGCCTTCCCGGGGGTCTTCCGCGGCGCCCTCGACGTGCGGGCCACGACGATCACCGAGAACATGAAGGTGGCCGCCGCCGAGGCGCTGGCCGCCGTCGTCGGCGACGACCTGTCGGCCACGTACGTCATCCCGAGCCCGTTCGACCGGCGGGTGGCCCCCGCGGTGACCGCCGCCGTGGCCGCCCAGGCCCGCGCCGACGGCGTCGCGCGCGCCTGATCCGCCGTCACGAGCGGGGGCCGATCGGCCCCCGCTCGTTCTTTTCCGGCATCCGCCCAGGTCAGACGACATTGCGGTTTCCCGCCCGCGGCATGGGTAGGTGAGTTCCCCGTCCAGGTGAGCCGGGTCCAGGTCCTGACCCCGAGCAGGACCGGCGAAGGGATTGCGATGGAGTTCGCGTGACCTTTGGGAACTGCCGAAAAGCCTTTACGCAACGTGCTATAAAAATAGCTCTCTGTAAGGATGCGGGCGCCGACTCCTGTGACGAGGAGAGCGATGGAACGCGAGCCTAACCGACTGCTCCAGCAGCTCATCGCGGAGGCGGGTTTCTCCCACAAGGGATTGGCCAGGCGCCTCAACGACCTGGGGGCCGCGCGCGGCACCCCGGGTCTGAAGTACGACCACAGCTCTGTGCTGCGGTGGATCGGGGGTCAGAAGCCACGGGATCCCGTCCCGTGCCTGCTCACGGAGATATTCGCGCTGCGGCTCGGCCGCCCGGTGAGCTCGGAGGACCTGGGCATGCCGACCAACCTCACGCCCCTCGATCTCGGTCAGGAGTTCACCCACACGTGGCAGGAGGGGGTCGCGACCGTGACGGCGTTGTGGCGGGCCGACGTGGAGCGACGGAGGTTTCTGATCGACTCCACCTTCGCGATCGGGGCAGGATCCGTCGGAGCCATCCGCTGGCTGACGGCGCCTCCCGAAGGGCGTCCCAACGGCACCGGGGCGCGCCGGGTGGGCAGGGCCGACATCGCCGCGATCCACGAGGTGACCCGGTCCTTCGGCGAGCTCGACAACCGCTTCGGCAGCGGCCGCGTCCGCTCGTCCGTCGTGAAGTACCTCGACACCGCCGTCTCCCCGCTGCTCAAGGACGGCAGCTACGGGGAGTCCACCGGCAAGCAGCTGGCCGCCGCGGCCGCCGAGCTCACCCGTCTGGCCGGCTGGATGGCCTACGACATGGAGCAGCACGGCCTGGCCCAGCGCTACCTCATCCAGGCCCTCCGCCTGGCCAGGGGCGCCGACGACCACACCCTGGGCGGCGAGATCCTGGCCGGCATGGCCCACCAGGCCATCTACATGGGCCAGCCGGCCCACGCCCTCGACCTGGCCAGGGCCGCCCAGCTCGCGGCCCGGCGGGCCGGCGTCCAGACCCTGCTGGCCTCCGCGCAGGTCCTGGAGGCCCACGCGCACGCGGGCCTCGGCGACCCGAGGTCCTGCGGGGCCTCCCTGCACCAGGCCGAACTGGCCTTCGACGCCCGCAGGCCCACCGAGGAGCCGCGCTGGCTCAGCTACTTCGACGAGGCCTACCTGTCGGCCAAGTTCGCCCACTGCTTCCGCGACCTGGGGGAGGGGGAGCGCGCCGTGCGGCTGGCGCGGCGCTCCCTCGACATGGACACCCGGTACGTGCGGGGGCGCATGTTCAACCTGTCCCTGCTGGCTGCCGGGCTGCTGGAGTGCGGCGAGCTGGAGGAGGCGTGCCAGGCGGCGGGCAACGCGCTGGCGCTGGCGGGGGAGCTGCAGTCGGCGCGGTCCCGGTCGTACGCGGCCGACCTGCGGCGGCGGCTGGAGCCCTACAAGAACGAGCGGGCCGTCATGGCGCTGCGGGAGCGTACGCGCGAGCTCACGTCCGTGTGACGGCCCCGGGACGGGCGAAGCCCCGGGCCGCCTCTGTGGCGGTCCGGGGCTTCGCGGGTGGTCCTACTTGAGCAGTTCGCCGTTCGGGCCGACGACGCTCTTGGTCTCGGCGTAGTTGGCCTTGTTGTAGACGTCGGCCACCTCGCCGTCGAAGTAGGCGGAGCTGATGAAGTCGATCCGGTCGTTGCCGTCCTGGTCGTGGAACAGGCTCGTCACGCCGTTGACGTAACCGGTGCGCTTGCCGTTGTCGTACTTCATGAGCCAGGGGCCGCCGTCGGCGCCGCCGGTCATGGAGCACTTGAGCACCTGGTGCTCCTCGACCCGGAAGGTGTTGACCTGGTACGTCTTGGTGCCGGTCTTGCCGGAGCACCACTTCGGGGTCACGCCGGTGTAGGGCTTGTCGCCGTCGGGGTGGCGGGCGGCGGGGTAGCCGAAGACGGTGACCTTCTGGCCGCGCGGCTGGTTCCACGCGAAGCCCTGGCCGCCGACGACGTCGCCGAGCCGGCCCATGTCCTTGGCGACGCCGATGACGTACTCCGGCATGAAGTACTTGCGCGACGTGCCGGGCTTCACCCACTTCTGCGTGTAGAAGTGGGTGATCGTGAAGTTGCCGAACTTGTCGGTGCCCTTCTTGCCGAGCCCCTTGTAGGCGTCGAGCTGGGTCTTGGTGACCTGCTCGACGACCGGCTCGCCGAACTTGTAGCCGTTCCCCTTGCCGACCTTGGCGGCCTTGTACGCCTCCTCGCCGACCTCGACCTTCTCCAGCACGGCGTTCGGATAGTCAGGCCCGACGACGTCGGCCGGCTTGTCCTCGCCCTCCGACCAGCAGTCGCCCAGGTTCAGCAGGCACTTCTCGAACTCCTTGGCGTCGATCTCGCGCGGCTTGATCCACTTGTCGCCGCCCCACGCCTTGAACTCCTTGGCCTCCACCTGCTTCTCGCCGGCCAGGGCGAAACCGTTGTGGACGGCGACGAAGGCGAAGTCCCCGTCGTAGTCGTCGTAGGTGTCGAGGTCATAGGCGGTGAAGGCGTAGGCGCCGACGTAGACGCCCCAGGGGGCCTTGCCCTGGTAGTAGCCGGGTACGAACACCCACTTGCTGTAGACGTCCTTGGCGGTCTCGTAGACGCAGTGGCCGGCGGTCGCCACCAGGTTCCTGTTGCGCGCCTGGATCGAGGTCGCCGAGCACCAGCGGTACTTGCCGGCGCTGTCGACGAAGAAGACCTTGCCGATGGTCTTGGGCAGGTTGACGTTCTTGCTCGCGCTGGGCTTCGGAGCGCCGGTGGGGGCGGTCAGGCCGGGCTTGCCGTCGGGCGCGGCGTTCTCCTCGCCGCGGGCGGCGACCAGCTTGGTGACGTCTTTGGCGTCCCACTGGTACTCGGTCGCCTTGCGCAGCGCGGCGCCGTTGGAGTCGAGCCAGAAGTACGCGGCGCTGTAGGCGTCCGAGGGCTTGGCGGTGAGGTCGTCGGTGACCCAATGGGGGTTGGCGTCGGCGGGGACGGCAAGCGCGGCGGCGCTCAAGCTGGCAGCAGCGAGGGGGATGAGCAGGCGCTTCAAGGGAGGCTCCACACGGGGTTGTCAAGAAGGGCGTCAAAACCCTATCGACCCTTAAGTCACTCTGGTAAGGGTTCTTCTCGGTTTGTCGCCGGAAAGGCCGAAGGGCCCGGCAGATGCCGAGCCCTTCGGGTAAAGCGGGGTTGAGCGGAGGTTTGGACCCTCAGCCCGGTGTCATACCGAAGATCAGCTGTCGGCCTTCGGGATGAGGCTGCCCGACCACACCTTCGCCGCCGAGGAGTAGACCGCGTTGGTCTCACCATCGAAGTACGGCGAGGACATGTAGTCCCAGCGGTCGTTGCCGTCCGTGTCGTACAGAACGCTGGTCACGCCGTTGACGTAGCCCATGCGCTTGGCGTTGCTGTACTTGAGGAGCCACGGGGCGCCGTTGTAGCCGCCGGTGACGGCGCACTTCAGCGAGATGTGCTCTTCGATCTTCAGGCTCGGAACCTTGGTGGCCTTCGCACCGGTCTTGCCGTAGCACCACTTCGGCGTCACGCCGGAGTAGGGCTTCGAACCGTCGGGGTGCTTGGCGAAGGGGTAGCCGAAGGTACGGACGTACTTGCCGGTCGGCTGGTTCCAGGCGAAGCCCTGGCCACCGACGTTGTCGCCCAGGCGGCCGACGTCCTTGATCTCGTGAACGTAGATGAAGAAGTCGGTGCGGTAGAACTTGGTGTCGGTGCCCGGCTTGTACCACTGCTGCACGTAGTAGTGCGTCAGGGTCGCGTTGCCCTGGCGGTCCACCCACACAGTCGCGGGGTAGTCAGCCGTGGGAGCCGGCAGAGGCTTGCCAGCGGTCCACTTCGGGTCCTGCTTGAGGATGTAAGCGACGGCCTGGTTGTAGGTCACGTTCTCGACGACGGGCTCGCCGAACTTGTAACCGTTGCCCTTGCCGACCTTGGCAGCCTTGTAGGTGCCCTCGGTGACCTCGACCTGAGCAACCTCGGCGCCCGGGAAGTCGGGGCCGGTGGCCTCGGACTTGGAGCCACGCGCACGGTGGTAGTACTCGGCGGTCTTCGGGTCGAGGCGGCCCTTGTGGAACTCCTCGCGGCTGACCTCGACGTCCTTGGCGTCCTTGGTGCCCTTGTAGGCGTCGAACTCGGCCTTCGTGACCTGCTTCGACTTGTTGAGCACGCCGCCGACACCGTTGTAAACGGTGACGAACGCGTAGTCGCGGTCGAAGTCCTCGTAGTTCGAGAAGTCGTAGTGCGTGAAGGCCTGCTTGCCCACGTAGATGCCCCAGGGAGCCTTGCCCTGGTAGTAACCCGGGACGAAGACCCAGCGGGAGACGACCTCGTCGTTGGCGGCGATGTCGTACACGCAGTGACCAGCGGTCGCAACCAGGTTGCGGTACTGGGACTGGATGGAGGTGCCGGAGCACCAGTACAGCTTGCCGTCGCGGCCCTCGAAGAACACCTTGCCGATGGACTTCGGCAGGTTCACGTTCTGGGACTTGACCGTGGTGGTCTTCTCGGCGCCGATCGGCTCAGACTGGCCGGGCTTGCCGTCAGCGACGTACCCACCCTTCTGAACGATCTTCTTGACGTCCTTGTTGTCCCAGTAGTACGCCGTAGCGCCCTTCAGGGCAGCGTTGTCGGACTTGGTCCAGAAGTCCAGGACCTCAGCGGCCTTCTGCTCGCTGGCAGCGAGAGCGGCGGCGTCGACGTCCGGGTCGGCCTGGGCGGCACCGGCGAGGCCGGCAGCCAGCAGACCGGTGGCCAGCAGGGCGCCACCGGCGGGGAGGAGGATGCGCTTCAAGGTAACTCCTTGCGCTGTCGTGGAACGCCTCTTGCGTCCCATGCGTCAGTAAAGGGATAGCCAGGAACATACAGTGTCGATCTTGAACTCGGGTAGCCGCTTTGAGAGGAAAAGATGCGACAAGCCGGGCGTTATCGTTCTGTGATGTTTAGGTCCCTGGTGCGTAGGAGTCGGTAGAAGTCGGGCTTCCGGCTGTTTGCCCTGATCAACATAAAGAAGGTGTGAGCCGGTTCGGCGGGCCCGGCGGCTGCCCTTGATCCGGTTCGCTCGGGCAGTGTGACGCAGATCACATTGGGTTGATGGCACCGATTCGGCGTCGCATGCGTCCAAACGCCTTCACTTTCCGGCCCGGAAACGCCGAAGGGCCCGGCGGATGCCGGGCCCTTCGGTTGCTGACGGTACCTACGAACGGTCAGGACCGGTCGTCGGAAGCCGTCATTCAGACGATCTTGCCGGACCAGACGTTGGCGGCAGCCTTGTAGACGACGTTCGTCTCACCGTCGAAGTACGGCGAGGAGATGTAGTCCACGCGGTTGTTGCCGTCCTGGTCGTTGAAGGTGCTGGTGACACCGTTCAGGTAGCCCAGGCGCTTGGCGTTGCTGTACTTGAGGAGCCAGGGACCACCGTCGGCGCCCTCGGTCATGGCGCACTTGAGCGCCACGTGCTCCTCGATCTTCTTGGCGGCCGAACCGACCAGCTTCTTGGTGGTCTTGCCGTAGCACCACTTCGGCGTGATGCCGGTGTAGTTCTTGTGGCCGTCGGGGTGCGGCGCGGCCGGGTAGCCGAACACGCGGACGTACTTGCCGGTGGGCTGGTTCCACGCGAAGCCCTGGCCGCCGACGTTGTCGCCGAGGCGACCGGCGTCCTTGGCGAAGCCTTCGACGATGAAGAAGACGGTCTTGTAGTACTTGGTGTCCGAGCCCGGCTTGTACCACTGCTGCACGTAGAAGTGCGTGATGGTCCAGTTGCCACGGGCGTCCTTGACGACCTTGGCCGGGTACTTTGCGGCGTCCTTCTTCTGGTTCTCCAGGTAGGTGGAAGCCTGCGAGTCGGTCACGATCTCGGTGACGGGCTCACCGAACTTGAAACCGTTGCCCTTGCCGACCCGAGCGGCCCGGTAGGTGCTCTCGCTGACCTCGACCTTGCCGGCCTCGGCGCCGGGGAAGTCGGGGCCGGTCGCCTCAGGCGCGGTGCCCCGCTTGACCCAGAAAGCCTCCGTGGAGGTCGGGTCGAGCTTGCCCTTGCGGAACTCCTCGCGGCTGATCTCGACGTCCTTGGCGTCCTTGACGCCCTGGTACTTGTCGAACTCGGCCTTGGAGACCTGCTTGGAGGTGCCGCTGCCGAGCTGCACGCCGTTGTACACGGTCACGAACGCGTAGTCGCGGTCGAAGTCCTCGTACACGTCGAAGTCGTAGTGGGTGAAGGCCTGCTTACCCACGTAGATGCCCCACGGAGCCTTGCCCTGGTAGTAGCCGGGGACGAAGACCCACTTGGACATGACGTCGGCGTTGGCGCCGGTGTCGTAGACGCAGTGACCGGCCGTGGCGACCAGGTTGCGGTACTTCGACTGGAGCGAGGTGGCGGAGCACCACTTCTTCTCGCCCTTGCCGTTGACGAAGAACACCTTGCCGATGGTCTTCGGCATGTTGACGTTCTGCGTCTTGGCGGTGGTCTTCTTCTCCTCACCAATCGGGGCAGTGGTGCCCGGCTTGGTGTCGGCGCTGTAGCCGCCCTTGCTCTGCAGCTTGGCGACGTCCGCCTTGTCCCAGACGTTGGACTCGGTGGCGGCCCGGAGGGCGGCACCGTTGCTCTCGGCCCAGAACTGGGCGATGGCCTTCGCGTTGGCCGCGCTCGCCGCCATCGCGTCGGTGGAGATGTCGCTGTCGGCCGAGGCCGTACCGGCGAGGCCGGCGGCCAGGAGGCCGGTAGCCAGGATGGCGCCACCGGCGGGGATGAGGATGCGCTTCAAGGGAACTGCTCCTTGGTCTGTCGTGGGACGCAACAGGTGTCCCATGCGTCAGTAAAGGGATAGCAAGGAACATAGCCAGTGATCTCCGCAGGTGAAAGCCGTTCTGAGGGGATCGGTAAGGGCCCGTTTCGCCGTTACCGTGCTGTTATCTGTCAGAGGCTTTGGCGTGATGTTACCGGAAAGAGATGTTTCCGCTGGCCCTGAGGGGAATCTGTCGATCGGGACGAAAGTTCCGTTAGGGATCTGTTGCTCTCTGTGACCAGATGAATGTGATCCAGATCACAGGAACCAGATTGGGGCCCCATCCGTCTAAATCGGCCCGCCGCTCACAGGTGATCTTCAGGTTCGCCGCAGAAGCCTTCAGGTTTCGACAATCTGCCCGATTTTGTAGGGCTCTGAGGTCCTGCCTGCCCTGCGTGGTGTGTGGCTGTTTGAGGTGTTTGTCGCTTTTGGGCATGGCGAAGCCAGGGCGGGTGGCGCTGGGGGACCTGAAGGGGTCAGGGCAGAAGGATGGTGCGGACCGTCCGCCAGGAGGCCGCGTCGGCCGCGTTCAGCAGGTCCAGCTTGGGGACGGACGGGCTGTACGTGGTGGCGTCGAGGTGGCGGGCGGCGCCGCCGGCCTCCGTCAGCAGCAGGACGCCCGGCGCGTGGTCCCAGGGGAGCGTCCGGTGGAACAGCAGGAAGTCCTGATCGCCGTTCAGGAGGCGGGGATAGTCCACGCCGGCGCACTTAGTCCCCGGGGTGAGGGCGGCGAAGCGGGGTTCGGCCGCCGCCACGCGGGCCTTGGCGTCGTCGTCCAGGAAGCGGGTGAGGACGGCGCCGCGCAGCCGGGCGGGGTCGGCGGGAGGCGCGGCGCGGTGGACGGGGATGCCGTTCCGCCAGGCGCCGGAGCCGAGCTCGGCGACGTAGACGTCGTCCTCGGCCGGCCGCACGATCCAGGACGCGACCGTCTGGCCCGACCGGACCAGGGCTGCCATCACCGCGTACTCCGGGCGGCCCGCGACGAAGTTGGCCGTGCCGTCCAGGGGGTCGACCAGCCAGGCGGTGGGGGCGTCGTGCAGGGCGGACAGGAGCGCCGGGTCGGCGGAGGCCGCCTCCTCGCCGACGACGGGGGCGTCCAGGAGGGCGCGGAGGCGGCGGCTGATCAGCTCCTCGGCCTCGCGGTCGGCCACGGTGACCACTTCGCCCGGGGTCTTCTCCGAGACGTCGCCGGCGGACAGGGCGCGGAACCGGGGGAGGATCGCGATCTCGGCGGTCTCGCGAAGGATCTCGGTCACCGCGTCGATCAGCATGGGTCTCATGCTAGACATCGGGCGCTATGGGGCTGAAGGGGGTCTTTGTCCGTGGGGGCGGTCCACAGGTGGGCGTGCCAGTGCAGCACGCTTGCCTGTGGTCGGCGGGGCCGCCCCTGCTCGTTTCGGTCCTTGGGCCGGGGTTTCGGGCAGGGGCCGGCTGTCGCGGTCTCGGCTAGATGGTGGCGATTCCGGCGGCGCGCAGCTCGGTGCCGGTGAAGCGGAGCGTCCCGGCGTCGGGGTTCTTGGAGTCGCGTAGCGCGTAGGCGTCGTCGATGCCGGGGATCTGCGCGATCAGGACGCAGGTCTCCACGTGCTCGCCCTGTGGACCGCCGCCGCGAAGCTGGGTGAAGGGCACGTCATCGAGGTTGCCGACGTACAGGTCTGTCATGAGTGCTTCCTTTCGTCTCGTCAGCGGCCCTCGGGGGGATCGCCTGGAAGATACAAGCAC
Organism: Nonomuraea sp. NPDC049637; assembly: GCF_040675235.1. Classification (NCBI taxonomy): domain Bacteria; kingdom Bacillati; phylum Actinomycetota; class Actinomycetes; order Streptosporangiales; family Streptosporangiaceae; genus Nonomuraea; species Nonomuraea sp. NPDC049637. The sequence goes on along the minus strand of NZ_JBFAOM010000019.1, from coordinate 116,511 downwards.
TAGACATGATAAGACCTCCCCATGCCTTGAACGAGGTCGTCATTTGTCCTTGTAGGTTCTGCGTCCCTTAGCGTTTTTCTATGGCCTTGGTGGACAAAAGCGACCGCATCGACCATGTCGGACCGAACCTGGTGTGGCGGCAACTGGCCGAGGACGTCGAGAACGACATCGCCTCCGGCGCGCTGGCTCCCGGCGCCAAGCTGCCCGCCGAGCTGGAGCTGGCGAGCCAGTACGGCGTCTCCCGGGTGACGGTCCGGCGCGCGGTCAAGGATCTGGCGGAGCGCGGCCTGCTGGTCGTCGTCCATGGGCGGGGGACGTTCGTGTCGCGTGGCTCCGCGTAGGTGGGCCTGGCGCTGGGGCGCCCGCTACTTGGCGCCGGTGAGCCGTCCGGCCCGCTCGTTCTGTCTTGGGTGGTCACCAGCTGCGGACGCGGGGGCGGCGGCGCATGCGTTCCAGCATCGCCTCGTTGAAGGCCGCGGACACGGAGGCGAACTCACCGTCCTCGACCGCTCGGTCGACGTACGCCTTGACGTGGGGGTCGAGGGTGATCGTGACCTCCGGGGCCGTCGTGGCGGGAGCGATCGCGGGCTCGTCCTGGTCCTCGGTCATACCGACATCTTGCGCCACAAGGACTGGCGAATCACGCCCCGAAACGCTGCATATTCGACAGGCGCTACCCGGGCCGTTGCGGCCAGATCCGGGTTCGTCGGGCATGGGCTCCCAGGAAGCCCGGCAAATGAGGGGTGCGCAACGGGCGCAGGGGGTCACGGCTTCTTGCCGAGAACGCGGAGCCGGGAGATGGGCGCGGTGGGTGACCGCGGCTTTCCGGTGGGGACAGGTGAGGGCCCCGGCGGCAAGGAGCAACGCCGGGGCCCTCTCTCCCCTGGTGAGGGTCTACTTGTAGAGCTCTCCGTCAGGCCCCACGATCTTCCCCGACGGGAAGTTGGTGGCCGCCTTGTACACGGCCGCCGTCTCGCCGTCGAAGTACGGCGAGGTGATGTAGTCGATGCGGTCGTTGCCGTCCTGGTCCGCGAAGGTGCTGGTGACACCGTTCACGTAGCCGAGGCGCTTGGCGTTGCTGTAGTTCAGCAGCCACGGGCCGCCGTCGTAGCCGGGGGTGACGGCGCACTTCAGGCCGACGTGCTCCTCGATCTTGAGCCAGGACGCGCCCACGGCCTTGGCCGTCGTCTTGCCGTAGCAGTGCTTCGGCGTGACACCGCTGTACGGCTTGCTGCCGTCGGGGTGCGGGGCCGCCGGGTAGCCGAAGGTGCGGACGAACTTGCCCGTCGGCTGGTTCCAGGCGAAGCCCTGGCCGCCCACGGCGTCGCCGAGCCGGCCGGCGTCCTTGGACAGCAGGATGTAGTAGTGGCCGCCCCAGGCGCGCTTCGGGCCGCTGAAGCGCTCGAAGTCCTTGCGGTCCACCTGCTTCACGCCGTCGAACTGGATGCCGTTGTAGACGGTGACGAACGCGTAGTCGCGGTCGTAGTCCTCGTAGTTGTCGAAGTCGTAGTGGGTGAAGGCCTGCTTGCCCACGTAGATGCCCCAGGGGGCCTTGCCCTGGTAGTAGCCCGGGACGAAGACCCAGTTGGACAGCGTGTCGCGGTTGCTGTCCGTGTCGTACACGCAGTGGCCGGCGGTGGCGACCAGGTTGCGGTTGCCCGACTGGATGGAGGTGGCCGAGCACCAGCGGAACTTGCCGGACCCGTCGACGAAGAAGACCTTGCCGATGCTCTTGGGCAGGTTCACGTTCTGGGACGCGCCGGCCTTCTGGGCGCCGGTCGGCGCGGTCATGCCGGGACGGCCGTCGGGGTCGTAGCCGCCCTTGGAGACGACCTTCCGCACTTCCTTGGAGTCCCAGGTGTACTGCGTGGCCTGGCGGAGGGCGGCGCCGTTGGAGGCGATCCAGAAGGAGGCGATCGAGGCGGCCTGGGAGTTGCTGCCGGCCATCGGGTCGTGGGAGACACCGCCGTCGGCCTGGGCGGTGGCGGAGAGCCCGGCGGCCAGAAGGCCGGTCGCCACGACCGCGCCGCCGACGGGGAGGAGGATTCGCTTCAAGGTAACTCCAGGTTGCGCTGACAGGAGGCGCCTCTTGCACCCCGAAATTCAGCAAACGGACGACCCGGAACCTATAACGCTGACAGGGCGATGGGAAATTTTCGGTAGATCGTGTCAGCGCTCCCAGGTGGCCCCGTTACCGTACCGAGATCAATGGATCGGCTGATCACGTCTTGTGATCACGTGGTTGCATGTGACTTACGCCACATTTCCCGGTGTGGTGAGCGAGGCGGCGCGTCGGTAGACCTCAGCGGTGGTCGTGTCGAAGTACGGCGACGACACCGCGTCGTAGGCGCCCTTGGCGTCGGTGTTCCAGGTCAGGCTGTTGACGCCGTTCATGCTGCCGAGCCCGCGGGCCGCGTCGTAGCCGACCAGCCAGGGGCCGCCGCTGGCGCCGGGGCTGAAGCCGCATGGCTGGAGCCGGACGCCCTTCTGCAGGTCCCGCGCGGGAGCCACGGTCCAGTACGTGACGCTGCCCTGGCACGTCCGCAGCGTCTTGCCGTCGAACGGATGGGAGCCGTCGGGCTGCGCGCCGGCCGGGAAGCCGAACGCCGTCATGGGGGTGGCCGCCGGCTTCCTGTTGATCTCCAGCCCCTGGCCGCCCACGTTGTCCTGGAGCCGGCCGACGTCCTTCATCGTGTACGTGCCGTCCTTGGCCTGCTCCCAGACGAACCCGCGGTGCACGGTCACGAACGCGTAGTCGAAGTCGTAGTCGCCCTTGCCGGACCAGTCCTCGTGCATGCTGAGCGCGGCGCCCACGTAGATCCCGTCGGGCGTCTCGCCGTTGGGGCCGGGATTGGGGACGAAGATCCAGTATTCGGCGGCCTTGGCCTGGCGGGAGTCGTACGCGCAGTGGCCGGCCGTGGCCACGACGCTGCGGTTGCGGGCGGCGACCGCGCTGGCCGAGCACCAGTACTGCTTGGCGCCGAACTTGAAGAAGACCTTGCCCATGGTCTTGGCGGCGCCGCCCCGCCTGGGCGGCACGGGCGCCGTGCCCTGCGTCGCGGACGTCCGCCGCACCGCCGTCACGGGCGAGGCGGGCCCGGAGACGGCGCCGGCCGAGGACGTCGGGGCCGCCTGCGCGCCCGGCGTGGCGGGGCTGTAGCTGTCGGCCTGCTTGAGCTGGTCGGGGCGCCAGTAGTCGGCGACCTTCTTCATGTCGGCGGCGGTCTTGGCCAGCGTGACGCCGAAGACCCTACTCGTCGGCGCGGCGTTCGCGACCCCCGTGAGGGCAGGCAGCAACAGCAGCGCGCCGCCCAGGGCGGCCGCCGCCAGTTGCCTGGCCCGGGAGATCATGAAATGCCTTTCTTAGGGTCGTAGGGGTGGATTTTTCCAGATCAACTGCCTGTATTGCAGCCCGGATAGAGATTCGTTACCTGATCAAGAGTGCACCGTGTGCGATAAGGACACCATCAGCCGATCCCTCCCGATACGCGCAAATGATCACGCGTGTCGGTCGTTGCCGCAGGTCAGAGGGCTGATAGAGGCTGCGCCTATGCACCGAATTCTCTGCATCGCCGCGCTTTCCTGCGCCGCATTCGCCGCCGCTCCAGTGGCGAACGCCACGACCGGACCGCCCGATGTCCGGACGTCGCACAAGGACCAAAGGCTTTTCCGGATCAGCGTCGGAGATCGGCAGGGCGTGCTGGAGTGCACCCCCGGCCGGGTCGCGCCGGGGCAGGTCGCGGCCTGTTCCGCTCTCGAACAGGTGGGCGGGAACCCGGCCCGTCTGAGCGGCCGTACGGGGGTCTCCTGCACCGCCGACTACGAGCCGGTGGACGTACGGGCGGAGGGTGTCTGGGACGGCGACCGCTACCGCTACTCGCAGACCTTCCCCAACGCCTGCGCCCTCGCCGTCGCCACGGGCCCGGTCTTCCGCCTCTGAAGCGCGGGTTCGAGGCGTACGTCCGAAACGCCGAGGACCGGGGAAGGCCCCGGATCCCGCCGAGGAGGATCCGGGGCCTCGACTGCGGGGCCGGATCACGGCATGGCGCCGGTCCAGCGGTTGGCGGCGGCCTTGTAGACGTCGTAGGTGTCGGTGTTGAAGTACGGCGACGAGAGGTGGTCGTAGCGGCCGTTGCCGTCGGTGTCCCAGGCGACGCTGTTCACGCCCACCAGGTAGCCGGTGCGTGAGGAGTTCCGGTAGTCGTAGAGGAACGGGCCGCCGTCGGCGCCGGCGGTGAAGGAGCACCGGAAGCCGATCTGCTCCTGCAGGTCGTACCTCCTGGCCTCGGGCATCGGAGCCGTCCTGCCGTAGCACCACTTCATGGTGCGGCCGGTGTACGGCTTGTCGCCGTCGGGGTGCCCGCCGGCCGGGTAGCCGAAGGAGAACACGTTCAGCTTCGTGCCGCGGTTCCAGGTGAAGCCCTGGCCGCCGACGTTGTCGCCGAGGCGGCCGGCGTCCTGGACCGTCCGGTGCCACCGGTTGCCGGTCTTCTCCCAGCTCACCTTGATGCCGTTGTAGACGTTGACGAACGCGTAGTCGAAGTCGTGGTCCTCCTTCACCACGAAGTCGTCGTGCGCGTTGAACGTCCTGGCGGCGTAGACGCCGTACGGCGCCTTGCCCTGCCACACATGGTCGCCGTCCCAGTACGAGGGGATGAAGATCCAGTTGTCGTGGAAGGCGTTCTTCCGGGTGTCGTAGACGCAGTGGGCGGCGGTCGCCACCAGGTTGCGGTACTTGCCCTGTACGGAGGTGGCCGAGCAGTACCGCCAGTTCTTCGGGTTGCGCGGGTCGGTGCGGGGCAGCGTGAAGAACACGCGGCCGACCGTGTCGGGCAGGTTGACCTGCCGGCTCCTGCCCGCCTTGGCCTTCTCCCCGCCGATCGGCGGGACGGATCCGGGCGGCCCGTCGGGGGTCTGGTCGCCGCCTCTGCCGTCCCTGCCGCCGTTGACGCCCCTGGACGACACGTCGAGCGCGCCGTCGTGGTCGGTGGCGAGCTTGATGCGGTCGGGCGTCCAGAACCGCACGGCCTGCTCGGCGGGGGTCGTGGCGTTCCTGGACACGACATCGGGAGGCGAGGTCGCCTCCGCCGCGGCGCCTGTGGTCGTGCCGGCGGCCACCAGCGCGGCGAGGGGGATCGCGATGCGCCTTGCTCGGGAATACATGGAACTCCTCTCGGTTCTCGGCGGCCCAGAGCGGGGTGCTGCGCCCCGGTGGGCCAGGAAAACGGTGAGAACGCTAATGAATGGCGCAACCCGCCAGCCAGAAAGCGACACGAAAAGGTCGGCCCCGGTGCCGTTTCGTTATGGAAATAGCGAGATCGCATGTATTCAGGAAGGGCATCTTCCCAGCTCACAGGCCCGACAAAGAGCCTGTGGCAACACCGGTAACGCTGATTATCAAACGCCACCACTTATCAACCGAATGTTGTTCTGGTTAGATGTCCGTATGGATCCACGCACCCCCTGTCTCATCGGCATCGCGCAACGCACCGTGCGCGAACAGCCCGGCCCGGAACCGCTCGATCTATGGGAATCGGTCGCCCGTGAGGCGGCCGACGACGCCCGGCTGCCCGCCGGCCGGCTCGACTCGATCCAGATCGTGCACACCGACTCCTGGCAGTACGACTCGCCGACCGGGCGGCTGGCCGAGCGTCTGGGCGCCACGCCGCGCCACACCGCCTACTCCAAGGTCAGCGGCACGGCCCCGCAGCTGCTCATCGGCGCGGCCGCGGCCCGGATCGCGGCGGGCGACCTGGACTGCGCGCTGATCACCGGGGCCGAGGCGCTGGCCACCCGGCGGGCCTACCGGCGGGCGGGCGAGCACGTGCCGTGGAGCCACGCCGCCGATCCCAAGCCGCCCTACGGCTGGGAACGGCCCCCGCACCCCGCCGAGCTGGCGCACGACCTGTTCCTGCCCGTGCACACGTACGCGATCACGGAGACCGCGCGGCGGGCGGCGGCCGGGATGACGGTCGAGGAGGAGATGCTCGACCGGGGCCGGATGATGGCGCCGATGACGGAGGTGGCCGCGGCCAACCCGCATGCGTGGCGGCGGACCGTGCGCACGCCGGAGGAGCTGGTGAAGGGCAACCGGTTCGTCGGCTGGCCGTACACCAGGAACACCGTGGCGGTCATGGAGGTCGACCAGGCGGCGGCCGTCGTCCTGGCCTGCGCGGAGCTGGCCGACCGGCTGGGGGTGCCGGACGAGCGGCGGGTCTACCTGCGCGGCTGGGCGTACGCCGAGGACACCTGGGAGGTGGCGGCGCGGCCCGCGCTCGGCTCGTCGCAGGCGATCGGCGCCGCCGCGGCGGCCGCCTTCCGGCGCGCCGGGCTCGGCCTCGCCGACATGGACGCCCTCGACCTGTACAGCTGCTTCGCCGTCGCGTTGCGGCAGGCGTGCGACGCGATCGGGCTCGACCCGTACGACCGGCGCGGCCTGACGGTCACCGGCGGCCTGCCGTACGCCGGCGGCCCGGCCAGCGACTACGTGCTGCACTCGACGGCCACGATGGCCGGGCTGCTGCGCGCGCAGCGGGGCCACGGGCTGGTGACCGGCGTGGGCATGCACCTGACGAAGCACACGTACGCGGTGTGGTCCAGTGAGCCCGGCGGGTCGTCCGGGGACGCCGTCCCGGTGTTCACGGCGGCCGGAGTGCCCGTCGTGGGCTCGTACTCCGGGCCCGCCACCGTGGCCGGTTACACGGTCGCGCACGGCCCGGACGGCGAGCCGGACAAGGGCATCCTCGTCGTCGACCTGCCGGCCGGCGGGCGGGCGCACGCGCACGTGCGGGAGCCGGAGCTGCTGGCCGACGCCATGTCCCGGGAGCTCGTGGGGCAGCGGGTCGGCCTGGTCGCGGGCGACGGGCCCAACGTGGCCACCTGGTGATCGCGCCGAGGTTGTGAAGTTGTGACCTCAGGCGGGGACTTCGCCGGGTTCGAGGGCTTGCGCGGGTGGATGTCGCTCAACTGAACTGGGGGTGAAGGGCGCAACCCGCACTAACCCGGCGAGGCACGTCGTGTCCGACCAGTTCGACGTCATCGAGGCAGGTGAGCGCGGCCGCCGCCGGTGGATCGGGCTCGCGGTGCTGCTGGCTCTGCTGGTGGTCCCGGCCGTCAGCCTGCTGCTCAGCCGCGACCCCGGGCCGGAGCCGCCCCCGCCGTCCGCCACCACGCCCATCCGCTCCCTCACCACGATCGAGAACGGCCCCAACGCGCTGCGGATCCCGGCCAGGACCAAGGGCCACGACGAGATCATCGACGTCGTCTTCCCCGACGGGCTGAAGGCCGAGGTGCGCTACCCGGCCGACCTCGACCTCAACGAGCTGGGGGTGCGGCCGTTCCAGGGCGGGTGGGTCGACGGGCGGTTCCGGCAGTTCAGCGTGCCGTACAACGGGGTCGCCGAGGTGACCGGCGGCGGCCGGCCGATCAGGAGCTACGGCCCCGGCGTCACCCTGTGGCCGCCTCAGCCCGGCGGGGGCAGCGGGCAGGTGCTGCTCTTCGCGTTCGGACGCTGGCGGGTGGCGATGCAGGACAGGGGCGAGGGGCTGACCTTCGACCAGCGCGCGGCCCTGGCGCGGGAGCTGCACGGGAAGGTGACCAGGGACGGCTACCTGGTGCTGTCGGGCGAGGGATCGGTGCGGCTGGCCCGGCCGGGGACCATGACCCAGGAGGGCCCGGCCGGGCCGCAGCTCTGGTTCGGCGGGGGAGTGCGGGAGATGGTGGTGCTGGCGCCCACGCCCGACTGCGTCAGGAAGGCCCGGCTGCCGAAGGCGATCGAGGGGCGCGGGCGTCCGGGGGAGTGGACGTGCCGGGGCGACGTGGAGGTCGCCGTCGCCGGCCCCGAGGAGTTCCGGCGCCGCGCCCTCGCCGGGATCCGGGTGACGGTCAAGCGCTGAGGCCCGGCCGGTGGCCCGGTCGGGCGGGGCGGTGTCGTGGGTGGCGGCCGGTCGGTTAGTAGGGTGCGGCCATGTTCGCCGTAACCGCCACACAGACCGATCCCGACAATCCGCTCGCCGGGCTGACGCTCGGTGAGCACCCCGAGCCGAAGGCACCCGACGGCTGGACGACCGTCTCGGTACGCGCCGCCGCCCTCAACCACCACGACCTGTGGACGCTCAAGGGCGTGGGCATCAGGCAGGACCGCCTGCCGATCGTGCTCGGCTGCGACGCCTCCGGCGTGGACGAGGACGGCAACGACGTCATCGTGCACGCCGTCATCGGCACGGGCGCGGACGAGACGCTCGACCCCAGGCGCTCGCTGCTGTCGGAGGTGCACGACGGGACGTTCGCCGAGCGGGTGGCCGTGCCGCGGCGCAACCTCGTGCCCAAGCCGGCCGCGCTCAGCTTCGAGGAGGCCGCCTGCCTGCCCACGGCCTGGCTGACCGCGTACCGCATGCTGTTCGACAAGGCCGGGCTCGAACCGGGCTCGACCGTGCTGGTGCAGGGCGCCGGCGGGGGCGTCGCCACCGCGCTGATCGCGCTCGGCCGCGCGGGCGGTTTCCGGGTCTGGGCGACCAGCCGGTCGGAGGCCAAGCGCGAGCGGGCCCGCGAGCTCGGCGCCGACCAGGTCTTCGAGACGGGCGCGCGGCTGCCCGAGCGGGTGGACGCGGTCATGGAGACGGTCGGCCAGGCCACCTGGGACCATTCGCTCAAGTCGCTCAGGCCGGGCGGCCGCATCGTGGTCTCCGGGGCCACCAGCGGCGCGGTCCCGCCCGCCGACCTCAACCGGGTCTTCTTCCTGCAGCTGTCCGTGGTCGGCACCACCATGGGCACCCGCGACCAGCTCCAGCGGCTGGCGGTGTTCCTGGAGCAGACGGGCGTGCGGCCGGTGATCGACCGGGCGCTGCCGATGACCGAGGCCCGGGACGGCTTCGCGGCCATGGCCGAGGGGGAGATCTTCGGGAAGATCGTCTTTACCGGCTGAATAAGTGCAGGGTTACTTGTCCGCCTTCCGGGTGATACAGGAAGAATGACGTCGTATCACCCTGGAGGCGTTCGCCATGAACGTTGAGCCGTTCGGCCCGGGTTCGATGCACTGGGACACCGCGGGCGAATACCGCAACCTGCTCGTGGCCGGCAGCGCGCTGGTCCTCCAGACCATGCATCCGGCGGTCGGCGCGGCCGTGGCCGAGCACTCGACGTACAAGGACGACCCGTGGGGGCGGCTCAACCGCACGCTCGCCTCCGTCCAGAAGTGGGTCTACGGCGGTGCGGGCGGCCTGGCCGAGGGACGGCGGCTGCGCGAGCTGCACCGCTCCATCAGCGGCGTGGACGAGCACGGCCGCGCCTACCACGCCCTGAACGGCGAGGCGTGGGCCTGGGTGCACCTGTCGCTGTTCGAGCGTTTCGTCACGCTCAACCGCTACTTCGGCACCCCGTACACCGAGGAGCAGCAGCGCCGCATGTACGCAGAGTCGCGGCAGCTCGGCGCGATCCTGCGGGTGCCGGAGCGGGAGATGCCGGCGGACCTGGAGGCGTTCTGGCGCTACTTCGACACGATGGTCGCCGAACGGCTGGAGCCGCACCCGACGGCGCTGGAGGTGCTCGCCGTCATGCGCGGCACGCCCGCCCCGCCCGGCCTGCCGGGGCCGCTGCGCCGCCTGTGGACGCCGGTGGGGCTGGGGTCGGGGGAGTTCAACCACTTCGTCACGGTCGGCACCCTGCCGCCGGCCGCGCGCCGGAAGCTCGGCCTGCGCTGGACGGCCCGGGACGAGCGGCGGCTGCGGCACCTCGGGCACGCCGTGGCGATGCTGACCGCGCGCCTGCCCGAGCGCCTGCGCTACATGCCGGTCGCCTACCACGCCCGCAGAGCGGCCCGCGGCCACGGACGCCCCCAACGCTCATTGCGCTCGGCCTGACGACGGCTCAGCGAGGGCCCAACGACGGCCCAGTGACGGTCCGGCGACGGTCCGGCGACGGCTCAGCGCTGGAGGATGTCGCGGATGCGGGCGGACGCCTCGTCGAGCACGGTGTGCAGCTCGTGCAGCTTCTGCGTGGTCAGGGCGGCGTCGGCGGCCTCCGTGCGGGCCTGGGCCACGAAGTCGGCGAGCAGCTCGCCCAGCTCGCTGTCGAGCTCGGTCCGGCGCACGGTGTCGCCGCCGAGCGTGGTCCAGATGTCCGACCAGATCCGGCGCCACTCGCCGGCCAGCCGGTCGCTCTCCACCTGCCACTGGTTGGCGTGCGCCATCCACTGCCGCTTCTGCTGCTCCTTGAGCCGCTTGAGCTCCTCGGCCCGCGCCTTGGCGTCGTCGTGGGCGCCGGTGCGCACGTCCTTGGCCATCCGGGTCAGCTCGTCGCGCAGCGACTTCACCGTGTCGCGAACGTCCTCCTTGACCTCGCGGGCGATGTCCCGCACGGAGGCGGAGATCTCCTGCTCCAGGTCGTCGAGCTCGTCGAGCCGGGCGTTGAGCTCCTCGCGGCCCTTGTCGGTGATGGAGAACACCTTCTTGCCCTCGATCACCTCGTGCGTGACCAGGCCCTCCTCCTCCAGGCGGGCCAGTCGCGGGTAGATCGTGCCGGGCGAGGGCGAGTAGACGCCGAGGAAGCGGTCCTGGAGCAGCCGGATGACCTCGTATCCGTGCCGCGGGCTCTCCTCCAGCAGCTTGAGCAGGTACAGCCGGAGCCGGCCGTGACCGAAGACAGGGCTCATTCCTTCTCTCCCTTGAGCAGCGCGACCTCGCCCGAGACGGTGTACGCCGACAGTGAGGCCATGCCGCCCCCCAGCCGTCCGGACAGGGTCTTGGAGCCGGGACTGTTGTCCGCCGACAGGCCGCCGAACGTGGAGCTCAGCCTGCCGGAGGTGGACCTCATGGTGACGTCGGACTCGACGTTCTCCGGCACCCGCACCAGGATGGCACCCGAGACGCTGTTGAGCGTCACATGACTCGTCGGCCGCAGCCTCAGGTCGGCGGTGATGCGGCCGGACACCGTGCTGGCCTTGAGCCGGCGCGGGCTGCCGTCGGCGAGGGTCAGCTCGCCCGAGACGGTCTTCAGCGCCAGGTCGCCCTCCATGGCCCGGCTCTCGATCGAGCCGGAGACCGTGGTGGCGCTCACCTCGCCGCTCACGCCGTCGAGGACGACCTCGGAGGACACGCTCTTGACCCGGGTGGACCGCTCGAACCCGGCCAGCACCGTGGACGCCGAGACCACCTCCGTGTTCACCCGGCAGCCCTTGGGCACGGTGAGCGTGAGGTTGGTCCCGCGCTTGTCGCGCCGCAGCCAGCCGAGCAGCCCGTCCAGGGTCAGGCCCTCGTAGGCGACGACCAGCTCCTTGGTCAGCGCGTCGTAGCTGACCAGCAACGGCGCGGCCGACTCGATCTCCGTCAGCTCCAGCGTGGGCGGGCCCTCGCTGGCCAGGACGGCCAGCCTGCCGGCGACGATCCGCACGTCAAGTGACTCAACCGGCCCGAACGTGAGCTGCTCGGGAGCGTTCAGCGTCCACTTCTCCATGAACGTATGCCTCCTCGACGAGTACGTCTCCTACGAGAACACGATATGTCGCGTTACTCGAAAACTCAAGATGTATCGCGTCTTGGCGGCGGAATCCCGTCAGTCGTCGTCCTCGTCGTCGAGGCGGGCCAGCCAGGTGGCCAGCCGCTCGATCGGGGTCTCGAACTCGGGGTTGAGATCGACGAACTCGCGCAGCCGCTCGCCCAGCCACAGCACGCTGACCTCTTCCTCGCCCCGCCGATCGACCAGCTCCTCGATCCCTCGATCGGTGAAGTACATGGGTTTCTCCTTCGTGCAGGCAGGGTCGGCACCCTGCCGGTCAACACAGAAGCCCCCGGCCGGACGGCCGGGGGCTCACTGGCGGCCTGCTCAGCCGAAGAGCTGGTGGAGGATCTCCTCCAGCTCGGTGTCGTGCGAGTTGTGCGAACCCGTCGCGGGCGAGCTGTTCGGGGTCCGCGAGACGCGGCGCAGCGACCGGCCGCCGAGCGTCTGCGGGTCTTCGGCCAGCTTCAGCGTCAGGTAGGGCCACGGGCCCATGTTCACCGGCTCGTCCTGGGCCCACACCAGCTCGGCCTGCTGCCCGTAGCGGGCCAGCTCGGCGGTGAGCTCCTCGGTGGGGAACGGGTAGAGCCGCTCGAGACGGACGATCGCGACGTCGTCGCGGCCCGTCTTGTCGCGCTGCGCGGCCAGGTCGTAGTAGAGCTTGCCCGAGACCAGAACGATCCGGGTGACCTTGGCCGGGTCGACCGTGGTGTCGCCGATGACCGGCTGGAAGGTGCCGGTGGTGAAGTCGGACGCCTTCGACGTGGCCGCCTTGTGCCGCAGCAGCGACTTGGGCGTGAAGACCACCATCGGCTTGCGCCGGTTCGACTCCACCTGCCAGCGCAGCAGGTGGAAGTAGTTGGCCGGCGTGGACGGCTGCGCGACCGTCATGTTGTCGAGCGCGCAGACCTGCAGGAACCGCTCGATCCTGGCCGAGGAGTGGTCGGGGCCCTGGCCCTCGTAGCCGTGCGGCAGCAGCAGCACGACCGAGGAGCGCTGGCCCCACTTCTGCTCACCGGACGAGATGAACTCGTCGATGATCGTCTGGGCGCCGTTGACGAAGTCGCCGAACTGCGCCTCCCAGGCCACCAGGGCGTCCGGACGCACGACGCTGTAGCCGTACTCGAAGCCCAGCGCCGCGAACTCGCTGAGCAGCGAGTCGTAGACGTAGAACTTCGTGGTGCCCTCGTTGAACTGCTTCAGCGGCGTGTGGTCGGCGCCGGTCATCCGGTCGACCAGCACCGCGTGGCGCTGGGTGAACGTGCCGCGCCGGGAGTCCTGGCCGACCAGGCGCACCGGGTGGCCGTCGATCAGCAGCGAGCCGAACGCCAGCGTCTCGCCCATCGCCCAGTCGATCGAGTCGGTCTCGACCATCTGACCGCGGCGCTGCAGCACCGGCGCCAGGCGCGGGTGCGGCGTGAAGCCCTCGGGCAGGTTGAGCTGGGTGTCGACGATGCGCTTGAGCGTCTCGTCGCTGATCGCCGTCGGCGTGTCGGCGTGGGACCACTTGACGACCTCGGCCGGGGGCACCCGCATGGCGGCCGCCTCCTTGGGCTTCTTGGCCGCCTCGCGCGTCTCGGTGAACGCCTGCTCCAGCTTGGCCTGGTAGTCGCGCAGCGCCGACTCGGCCTCCTCGACCGTGATGTCGCCCCGGCCGATCAGCGCCTCGGTGTAGAGCTTGCGGGTGGAGCGCTTGGCGTCGATCAGGTCGTACATCAGCGGCTGGGTGAAGGCGGGGTTGTCGCCCTCGTTGTGGCCGCGGCGGCGGTAGCAGATGAGGTCGATGACGACGTCCTTGCGGAACGCCTGGCGGTATTCGTAGGCCAGCTGGCCCACGCGCACCACGGCCTCGGGGTCGTCGCCGTTGACGTGGAAGATCGGCGCCTGGATCATCCGCGCGACGTCGGTCGCGTAGACCGACGAGCGGGAGGAGGCCGGCGAGGTGGTGAAGCCCACCTGGTTGTTGACCACCACGTGCACGGTGCCGCCGGTGCGGTAGCCGCGCAGCTGCGACAGGTTGAGCGTCTCGGCCACCACGCCCTGGCCGGCGAAGGCCGCGTCGCCGTGGACGAGGACGGGAAGGACGGTGAAGCCCTCCTCGCCGCGCTCCAGGAGGTCCTGCTTGGCGCGGACGACGCCCTCCAGCACCGGGTCGACCGCCTCCAGGTGGGAGGGGTTGGCCACCACGGACGCCGTGATCGTCTTGCCGCTCGGGGCGGTGAACTCGCCGCTCGCGCCCAGGTGGTACTTGACGTCGCCGGAGCCGTGGGCGGTGCGCGGGTCGATGTTGCCCTCGAACTCGCCGAAGATCTGCGCGTAGGACTTGCCCACGATGTTGGCCAGCACGTTGAGCCGGCCGCGGTGGGCCATGCCGATGACGACCTCGTCGAGGCCCTCGTCGGCGGCGTCGCTGATCACCGAGTCGAGCAGCGGGATCAGGGACTCGCCGCCCTCCAGCGAGAAGCGCTTCTGGCCGACGAACTTCGTCTGCAGGAACGTCTCGAACGCCTCGGCGGTGTTGAGCCGGGACAGGATGTTGAGCTGCTCGTCGCGCTCGGGCGAGGCGTGCGGCTTCTCCACCCGCGCCTGGATCCAGGCCCGCTCCTCGGGGTTCTGGATGTGCATGTACTCGATGCCGACCGTGCGGCAGTAGGAGTCGCGCAGCACGCCCAGGATCTCGCGGAGCTTCATCAGCGGACGGCCGCCGAAACCGCCCGTGGCGAACTCGCGCTCGAGGTCCCACAGGGTCAGCCCGTGGGACTGGATGTCGAGGTCGGGGTGCTTGCGCTGCTTGTACTCCAGCGGGTCGGTCTCGGCCATCAGGTGGCCGCGCACGCGGTAGGCGTGGATCAGCTCGATGACCCGGGCCGACTTGGCCACGTCGTCGTCGTGCGAGGCCGAGATGTCCTGGACCCAGCGCACCGGCTCGTACGGGATGCGCAGCGCCTCGAAGATCTCGTCGTAGAAGCCGTCCTCGCCGAGCAGCAACCGGTGGATCTGGCGCAGGAAGTCGCCCGACTGGGCGCCCTGGATGATCCGGTGGTCGTAGGTGCTGGTCAGCGTCATGACCTTGGAGACGGCCAGGCGCGACAGCGTGTCGGGCGAGGCGCCCTGGTACTCGGCCGGGTATTCCATCGCGCCGACGCCGATGATCGTGCCCTGGCCGGGCATGAGGCGCGGAACGGAGTGGACGGTGCCGATCGTGCCGGGGTTGGTCAGCGAGATCGTGGTGCCGGAGAAGTCGTCGACGCCCAGCTTGCCCGCGCGGGCCTTGCGGACGACCTCTTCGTAGGCCACCCAGAACTGGCGGAAGTCCATCTCCTCGGCGCCCTTGATCGAGGGCACGAGGAGCTGGCGCTCACCGTTGCTCTTCTGGACGTCGATCGCCAGGCCGAACCCGACGTGCTCGGGCTTGACCAGCGTGGGCTTGCCGTCGACCTCCGTGTAGGAGTAGTTCATCTCCGGCATCGCCTTCAGCGCCTTGACGATCGCGAAGCCGATCAGGTGGGTGAAGGAGATCTTGCCGCCACGCCCCCGCTTGAGGTGATTGTTGATCACGATGCGGTTGTCGATGAGCAGCTTGGCCGGGATGGCCCGGACGCTGGTCGCCGTGGGGACAGTCAGGGACAGGTCCATGTTGGCGGCCGTGCGCGCGGCGGCGCCGCGCAGCTTCACCTCCTCGGCGCCCTTGGGCACCGGGGTGGCCGGCTGCTTCGGCTTCTCGGCTGCCGGAGGCGCCTTCGGCGGCGCCTTGGGAGGTGCGGGCGCGGTCGCAGTGCCGTTCGCCGCCTCCCTGACCGGGGTCCGGCCCGGTCCGTAATCAGGGTTGTAGTCAGCGAAGAAGTTCCACCAGGCCTTGTCGACAGACTCTGGATCTTGAAGATACTTCTGGTACAGCTCGTCGACAAGCCACTCGTTCTGACCAAAGCTTGCCAGCGGGTTTGTCCGCGACGACTCAGACGACACGGCGGAAATCGCCCTCTTCCGCAGATCGGCGTTGATGTTAGAGAACCTGTCCAAGGCTACTCGCCCGGACCGGCAGCGCGCGCCGAAGAGCACGCGCCGCCTCGAACGATCCTCTCAGGACACGCCGAAGAGGTCACGCCCGCCTAGTCAATCCAGGGAGAGCCGCCATTGTTACTGTTTGGTATCAACGTATGGCCGGCAGGTTTATTTCCCTCCGGGCACGATTCTGCTGGTGATCCGCACCCCGGGTGACAGCTCCTCCAGCAGCTCCGCCAGCTCCTTGCCGGCCTGCTGGAGCTCCTCCATCGACATCGGCTCCAGCCGTTCGAGGAGGAAGATCGCGTTGGTCGTCTCCTCGGTGAGGCGGGTGCGCGCCACCTGACGCCAGTTCCACCGGCGGCAGGTCACGCCGGCGTCGTCGCGCCAGATCACCTCGCCGGGCTCGGGCTGCCCGAGCGCCTCCTCGGAGTGCTCGTCGCCGGTCGCCCGCACCAGCCGGGCCGGGCCCTGGTAGCGGTCGAGGTCCTCGCCGCCGATGGGCAGCGCGTGCTTGACGCTGATCGTGTTGTACGCGTCGACCACCCGGTTGATCTCGGGCAGCGGCATGCGCCGGGTCAGGGCGTCGACCGAGGGCCGGGTGCGCTGCGGCTTGGCGCCGAAGGCGCGGTAGGCGTCCTTCCAGGCGTCGATCTTGTCGGCCTGGACCTCGCGCGCCGACGCCTCGGCCAGCCAGGCGCGGGTGCGGTCGTCGGTGGGGCCGTTCCGCAGGCCGTGGGCCAGCATCACCAGCACGGCGAAGTCGGGGCGCAGGGCGAGGACGGCGTCGTCCACGCGGATGTCGTCGAGCATGCGCCCAGTCTAGAAGGGGGGCGAATTCGCAAAAATCACTTTGCAAAAAAGCCTTTGCGGTCTAGGGTCGTGCTCATGGAGGAGCAGTACAGGATCAGTGACCCGCAGGTGCTCAAAGTGGTCGCCCACCCCTTGCGGGTGCGGCTGCTCGGGCTGCTGCGCAGCGACGGCCCGGCCACCGCCAGCGAGCTGGGCCGCAAGGTCGGCGAGAGCTCCGGCTCGACCAGCTACCACCTGCGGGAGCTGTTCAAGTACGGCTTCATCGAGGAGGACCCCGACCGGCGCGACGGCCGCGAGCGCCGCTGGCGGGCCCGCCACCGCTACACCTCCTGGGACAGCGGCGAGCTGTCCGGCACCGCGGAGGGCCGCGAGGCGGTCCGGATCATGCGGATGCGCCAGGTCGAGGCGCTCGCCCGCGTCGCCCAGGACTACGACGAGCGCCGCTGGCCGCCGGAGTGGGTGCGGGCGGCGGGGATGAGCGACGACTTCGTGCGGCTGCCGCCGGCCGGGCTGCTGGAGTTCGACGAGCGGGTCGAGGAGCTGCTCCGCGAGCTGACCGCCCGCTACGCCGGGGACCCCGACGCCCGGCAGGTGCACGTCTGGCGGGGGGCCTTCCCCCGCGAGGGCTTCCCCCGGGCCGGCGACGACGAAGAGGAGCAGAACCGATGACCGCTCGTTCCGCCCTGCGGCGCTACATGCTCGTCAGCTTCCTGACCTGGCTGCCGCTGGGGCTCATGGTCGCCTGCATGGTGCTGCTGATGACCGAGAGAGGGCTCGGCCTGGCCCAGGTCGGCCTGTCGGTGACCGTCTTCTCGGTGGTCACCGCGAGCCTGGAGCTGCCCACCGGCGGCCTGGCCGACGTCGTCGGGCGGCGCGCGGTGCTGGCCTGCTCGGCGGTGTTCACCGCGGCGGCCCTGGCGCTGATGAGCGTCTCCACCGCGTTCTGGATGTTCCTGGTCAGCGGCGTGCTCAAGGGGGTGGGCAGGGCCCTGTCCAGCGGCCCGGCGACCTCCTGGTACGTCGACACGCTGCACGGCATCGAGGGCGAGGGGGCCGACCTCAAGCCCGGCCTCGCGCGCGGCGGCGCGATGGAGTCGGTGGCGTTGTGCGTCGGCGTGCTGCTGGGCGGGGCGGTACCGATGCTGGTGCCGCCGGAGCTGGTGACGCCGCTCGCCGTGCCGCCGCTGCTGGGGGCGGGCGCGGCCGTCGTGCTGCTGGTCGTGGTGATGTTCGCGCTGCCCGAGCCGGCGCACGCGCGGCGGTCGCTGGGCGGCGTGCTGCGCGAGGTGCCCGCCACGGTGGTCGCCGGGATCCGGCTGGCGGCCGGGGGCGCGGTGCTGCGCCGCCTGATGGCCGCCGCGGCGGCGTCCGGCGTGCTGCTGATGACGATCGAGCTGCTGACCCCCGGCCGCCTGGCCGAGCTGGCCGGCACGGCCGAGCGCGGCAGCCTGTTCTACGCCGTCGTGGCGGCCCTGGGCTACGCCGCCAGCGCCACCGGCAGCGTGCTGGCCCCACGCGTGGCGCGCCTGGCCGGGAGCTCGGCCAGGGGGGCCGTCGCGGGCGCGGTGCTCTGCGCGCTGTCGGTCGGCTCGCTGGCCGCCACCGCCGGGGTGGACGGCGTGCCCGGCCTGGTGGCGGCCGGGCTGGCCTACCTCGTCATGTTCGCCGGGCTGTCGGTGACCGGGCTGCTCTGCCTGGAGATGCAGCACAACGCGGTCTCCGCCGCCGAGCGCACGACGGTCACCTCGACGTCCTCGCTCTCGCTCCAGGCGGGCGGGGTGCTGGCCAACTCCACGCTCGGCGTCCTGGCCGCGCAGGCGGGCGCGTCGGCCGCCTGGTGGGTGGCCTCCGGGGTGGTGCTGGCCTCGGCGCTGCTGTTCGTCGCGATGCCGAGGCCGGGGGTCACAGGCTCCAGTCGAGTTCCGGTCCTACCGGAACGATCCTGCTCGGGTTGATGTTCGTCTGGGTCATGTAGTAGTGGCGTCTGATGTGGTCGAAGTCCGTGGTGTCGCGGAAGGCGGGGATCGCGTAGAGCCTGCGGGTGTACGCCCACAACGCCGGATAGTCGGTCAGCCGCCTGATCGAGCACTTGAAATGGCTGTGATAGACCGTGTCGAACCTGACCAGCGTGGTGAACAGCCGCACGTCGCTGTCGGTGAGCGTGCCGAAGAGGAACTCCGACTCCGCCAGGCGCACCTCCAGCAGGTCGAGCGTGGTGAACACCCGGGTGACCGCCTCCTCGTACGCCTGCTGCCCGCGGGCGAAGCCGGCCTCGTAGACCGCGTTGTTGAGGCCGTGGTAGAGGCGGTCGTTCATGATGTCGATGTCCGGGCGCAGGCGTTCGGGGTACAGGTCGGGCGCGCTGCCCCACGACGTCTCCAGGTCGAGGGTGATCTGCGGGAAGTCGTTGGTGACCAGGCGTTCTTCCTGGATGTCCCAGATGCACGGCACGGTGTAGCGGCCCGTGTAGCCCGGTTCGGTCGCGTGGTAGAGCTCCGACAGGTACGGCGGGTCGCCGTCGGGGATCCGCCAGCCCTTCTCGTCGCGGATGGGGTCGACGATCGTGACGTCCAGCAGGTCCTCCAGGCGGAGCAGGGCGCGGACGATCAGCACGCGCTGTGCCCATGGGCAGGCGTAGGAGGCGTAGAGCCGGTAGCGGCCGGGCTCGGGCGGCCCGAGCCGTTCGGTGAAGCGGTTCGGCTGCCGGACGAAGCGGCCATCGTCTGAGATCTCGCGGCTCAGCTTCATGACCCCTAGTAGAACATGATTCGGGACCAGAACTATATTCGGGGCCATGGCTAAGTTCGTGGTGACTCCTTCCAGCGTGGCGCAGCGTGAGGCATGGATGAGCGGGGCGGTTCCGGCGGTCGAGCGGGTCCGGCCGGGGCTGTGGTCGATCCCGGTGCCCATCCCGGTCAACCCGCTGCGGTACGTGCTGGTCTACGCCCTCGAACTGCCCGGCGGCGTGGCCATCGTGGACGCCGGATGGAACACCGACGAGGCCTACGACGCCCTGTCCGCCGGGCTCGCCGTGGCCGGCTACGGGATCGCCGACGTCAGGGCCGTCCTGGTCACCCACCTGCACCCCGACCACTACGGCCTGGCCGGACGCGTCCGCGAGGCGTCGGGCGCCTGGATCGGGCTGCACCCGGCCGACGCCAACCTCGTGCGCGAACGGTACGACGACGACGCCATCGACTCGCTCGTCCAGCGGGAGCGGGCCCTGCTCCGGCGCTCCGGCGTGCCCGACCTGAGCCTGGACGAGCTGGCCGGAGCCTCCATGATGATCAGGCACATGGTCACGATGGCCCGTCCCGACCGGCTGATCGAGGACGGCGAGGACCTCGGCCTGCCCGGCTGGGACCTGCGGGCCGTCTGGACCCCCGGCCACACGCCCGGCCACCTGTGCTTCGTCTCGCCGGAGCGCAGGCTGCTGCTCTCCGGCGACCACGTGCTGGCGAAGATCACGCCGATCGTGGCCGTGCACCCCCAGTCGGGTCCCGATCCGCTGGCCGACTACCTCGGCTCGCTGGCCGCCGTCCGCGAGCTGGAGGTGGACGAGGTGCTGCCCGGCCACGAGTACCGCTTCCTGGAACTGGCCGGACGCGTCGACCACGTGCTGGCGCACCACGACGAGCGGCTGGCCGAGATCGAGCGCGTCGTCGGCGAGGACGACGGCGTGACCTGCTGGGACGTCGCCACCCGGCTGAGCTGGTCGCGCCCCTGGGAGACGATCCCGCCGTTCATGCGCCGGGCGGCCAACAACGAGACGCTGGCCCACCTGGTATGGCTGGCCGGACGGGGCAGGGTACGCCGGGAGGAGGGCGAGCCCGAGCTCTGGAGACGCGCCTGAGCCGGTCGGTTATCGTACTCCTACCAGAATGTTGTTCTCTTGCTCTGGAGGTTCGATGCTTCGGTTCGATGACAGGGTCGCGATCATCACGGGCGCCGGGCACGGCCTCGGCAGGGCGCACGCGCTCCTGCTCGCCGAGCGGGGCGCCAAGGTCGTGGTCAACGACCTCGGCGGCGCGCTCGACGGCACCGGCGCCTCCACCGGCCCCGCCGCCGAGGTGGTCGAGCTCATCACCAAGAACGGCGGCCAGGCCGTCGCCAACGCCGACAACGTCGCCACCCCCGAGGGCGCGAGGGCGCTCGTGCAGACGGCCGTCGACGCGTTCGGCCGGGTCGACATCGTCGTCAACAACGCGGGCATCCTGCGGGACCGGTCGTTCGGCAAGATGACCGTCGAGGACTTCGACAGCGTGCTTGCCGTGCACGTGCGCGGGTCGTACCTGGTCAGCCAGGCCGCCTACCCGCTGATGAAGGAGGCCGGGTACGGCCGCGTCGTCAACACCTCCAGCCCGGCCGGCCTGTTCGGCAACTTCGGCCAGGCCAACTACTCCACGGCCAAGATGGGCCTGGTCGGGCTGACCAAGACGCTGGCCGTCGAGGGCGCGCGCAACGGCATCAAGGCCAACGCCATCGCCCCCATCGCCTGGACCAGGATGACCGAGGCGCTGCTGCCGGCCGAGTTCGAGGCCAAGTTCACGCCCGAGCGGGTGAGCGCGCTGGTCGCCTACCTCGTGCACGACTCGTGCGAGTCGAGCGGGGAGGTGTTCACCGTCGGCGGCGGGCGGGTGGCCCGCGTGTTCGTGGCCGAGGGGCCCGGCTGGAAGGCCGACGACCTCACCCCCGAGGCGATCGCCGACAACTGGGGCTCGGTGATGGCCGAGCAGCCGTACGTGCTGACCGCCGGCGACTCGATGAAGGCCATGCTCTAGCGCCGCGGCCTGCCGGAAGCCGGTCATCGCCCGCCGGGGCGGTGGCCGGCTTCCGTACGTTCGGGAGGGTTCCGGCGAACGTCTCATGCCAGGCTTTGTTCGATCTTCGGCATAAGTCCGCGAGGTTCGGTCGAATCAGACTCTTGATTTGCCGCATGAGTGATCTTATTGTTCCCGCATGACCCCCCAGCCGGGCTCGGCTGCCGACGTCCTGACGCTCATCAGCGCCGGATCGGCGACCACCCGTTCCGATCTCGCGCGCCTCACCGGACTGGCCAGATCCACGATCTCCCAGCGGGTCGACGCGCTCATCGAGCGCGGCCTGGTCGAGGAGACCGAGAGCGGCGAGTCCACCGGCGGCCGTCCCCCGCGCCAGCTCCGCCTGCACACCGAGGAGCACGCCTTCGCCGGCGTCGACCTCGGCGCCACCCACTGCCGGGTCGCGCTCATGGACCTGACCGGGGGCCTGCTGGCCGAGTGCGAAGACCCGCTGGAGATCGGCGAGGGCCCCGACAAGGTGCTCGCCCACGTCGACCAGCGGCTCGACCGGCTGCTCGTTGAGGCCGGGCGGCCCCGCGCCGCGCTGCGCGCCATCGGCATCGGCGTGCCCGGCCCGGTGGAGTTCGCCACCGGCCGCCCCAACAACCCGCCGATCATGCCCGGCTGGAACGACTACCCCGTCCCCGAGTACTTCGACGGCATCCAGGTGCTGGTCGACAACGACGTCAACGTCATGGCGCTCGGCGAGCATCGCAACGCCTTCGCCGGCACCAGCCACCTGCTGTTCGTCAAGGTCGGCACCGGCATCGGCTGCGGCATCGTGGCCGACGGCAAGCTCCACAGGGGAGCCCAGGGCTCGGCCGGCGACATCGGGCACATCCGCGTCAGCGGCCACGACGACGCCGGCTGCCGCTGCGGCAACAGCGCCTGCCTGGAGGCCGTGGCCGGCGGCGCCGCCATCGCCCGCCGGCTCGCCGAGCTCGGCCTGGCCGCCGAGAGCGGCGCCGACGTCGTCGCGCTCGTCCAGGCGGGCAACACCCAGGCGCTGCGGCTGGTCAGGGAGGCCGGCCGGCTCATCGGCGAGGTGCTGGCCGGCCTGGTCAACTTCTTCAACCCCGAGGTCATCGTCATCGGCGGCGCGCTGTCCCGCGTCCACGAGCACCTCCTGGCCGGCATCAGGGAGACCATCTACCGCCGGTCCCTGCCGCTGGCCACCCACCACCTGTCCATCACCCCGAGCCGCACCGGGATCAACGCCGCCGCTCTCGGCGCGGGCCTGCTCGCCATCGAGCACTACCTGTCACCGGACAACATCAACCGCATCGTCAACGCCTGAAGGGGACCCCCGATGCTGGTCATGAAGGGCATCGTCAAGCAGTTCCCCGGCGTGCGCGCGCTCGACGGGGTCGATCTCGACGTACGGGCGGGCGAGGTCCACTGCCTGCTCGGCCAGAACGGCGCCGGCAAATCCACCCTGATCAAGGTGCTGGCCGGCGTCCACCAGCCCGACGAGGGCACGATCGTCCTCAACGACGCGCCCGTCCGGCCCGCCGGCCCCATCGACGCCATCCGGCTCGGCTTCGCCACCATCTACCAGGAACTCGACCTAGTCGACGGCCTCAGCGTCGCCGAGAACATCTTCCTCGGCCACGAGCACGCCCGCTTCGGGTTCGTCAACCGCCAGGCCGGCCGCCGGGCCGCCCGCGAGGTGCTGGAACGCCTCGGCCACGGCGAGATCCGCCCCTCCACCGAGGTCGGACGGCTCTCACCGGCCGCCAAACAGGTCGTCTCGATGGCCCGCGCCCTCTCCCACGACGCCCGCCTGATCATCATGGACGAGCCGTCGGCCGCCCTGGCCCACGACGAGGTCGCCAACCTGTTCCGCATCATCCGCGAGCTCACCGCCCAGGGCGTCGCCGTCGTCTACATCTCCCACCGGCTGGAGGAGATCCGCGAGATCGGCGACCGCGTCACCGTGCTCAAGGACGGGCGCACCGTCGCCGTCGGCCTGCCCGCCCGCGACACGCCCACCGCCCGCATCGTCTCCCTCATGACCGGCCGCAACGTCGAGTACGTCTTCCCGCCCCGCCCCACCCGGCCGCCCGGCGAGGAGGTGCTGCGCGTGGAGAGCCTGACCGCGCCCGGCCTCTTCGCCGACGTCTCCTTCTCCGTGCGCGCCGGGGAGATCGTCGGACTGGCCGGGCTGGTCGGCAGCGGACGCTCCGAGATCCTGGAGGCCGTCTACGGAGCCCGGCCCGCCACCGGCCGGGTCACGCTCGACGGCCGCCCGGCCCGCCGCCGCGTGACCGGCGCCGTCCGGCAGGGCATGGGCCTGGCCCCCGAGGAGCGCAAGGCCCAGGCCCTGCTGCTCGACCAGAGCGTCACCGCGAACATCACGCTCGGCACGCTGCCGCAGTTCGCCAGGTTCGGCTGGATCGACCGCGGCCGCGAGCGGGCCGAGGCCGCCCGCCTGGCCCAGCTCCTCGACATCCGCCCGCCCGACCCCGAGCGCCCGATCAGGACCCTGTCGGGCGGCAACCAGCAGAAGGCCGTGCTCGCCCGCTGGCTGCTCGGCGGACGCAAGCTGCTGCTGCTCGACGAGCCCACCCGCGGCGTCGACGTCGGCGCCCGCGCCGAGCTGTACGCCGTCATCCGCGACCTGGCCGACCAGGGCATCGGCGTGCTGCTGGTCTCCAGCGAGGTGCCCGAGGTGCTGGGGCTCGCCGACCGGGTGCTCGTGCTGCGCGAGGGCGCCGTCATCCACGAGGGCGAGGCGGCCGGCCTGGACGAGCACCGCGTACTGGACATGATCATGGATGGGAGGGCCGCGTGATGAGCGACCCCATAGAGGCGCCAGAACGACCCGCCGCCGGGCTCTCCCGGCCGAGACCGTCCCTGCTGAACGGGGTCGCCGAGATCCGCCACCTCGGCCTGCTGGGCGCGCTGGCGCTGCTCGTCGTCGTCGGCCTGGTCACCCGGTTCGACAACTTCGCCACCACCTCCAACCTGGTCAGCATCCTGGCCCTGGCCGCCACGATCGGAGTGATCACCGTCGGGGCCACCTTCGTGATCATCGGCGGCGGCATCGACCTGTCCGTCGGCGCCGTCATGGCCCTCGCCTCGGTCTGGGCGACCACGCTGGCCACCCAGTCGTACGGGCCGGTGGTGATGGCCGTCTGCGCGATCCTCGTCGGCACCGGGGCCGGCCTGGTCAACGGGCTGCTGATCGCCTACGGGCGGATGGTGCCGTTCATCGCCACCCTGGCCATGCTGGTGGCCGCCCGCGGCCTGGCCCAGCGCATGTCCGACAGGAAGACGCAGCTCATCCAGGTCGAGGGCATCGTGCAGCTGTCCACCACCCGGCTGCTCGGCATCCCGCTGCTGGTCTACGTGTTCGCCCTGGTCGTGGTGCTGGGGTGGATCGTCCTGAACCGCACCACGTTCGGCCGCCGCACGTACGCGGTCGGGGGCAACCCCGAGGCGGCCAGGCTGGCCGGCATCGACGTACGCAGGCACACGATGCTCCTGTACGCCCTGTCCGGCTTCTGCTGCGGCGTCGCCGCGATCCTCATCATGGCCCGTACGACGACCGGCTCGTCCACCCACGGCGACCTGTACGAGCTCGACGCCATCGCCGCCGTCATCATCGGCGGCACCCTGCTCACCGGAGGCCGGGGCACGATCATCGGCTCGATCCTGGGCCTGCTGATCTTCACCCTCATCACGAACCTGTTCATCCTCAACGGGCTCAACACCAGCGACCAGCTGATCGCCAAGGGCCTGATCATCGTCGTCGCCGTCCTTCTCCAGCGGCGGAACCTGAAAGCGAGAGCATCATGAGTGAGAACGTCGCGCGCAGGGGATTCCTCGTCGGCGGGGCAGTGCTGTTAGCGGCGGGTTGCACCAGCAACGAGCCGGCGGCCGCTCCCTCGTCGGCGGCGCCCGCGCCCGCCCCCGCCGCGAGCGGCAACGACGAACCCGGCCAGAAGGTGACGATCGGCTTCTCCGCGCCGGCCGCCGACCACGGCTGGATCGCGGCCATCGCCAAGAACGCCGAGAGCGCGGCCAAGCAGTACGGCGACGTCGACTTCAAGGCCGTCGAGCCGACCAACGACATCAACCAGCAGATCTCCGCCGTCGAGTCGCTGATCGCGGCCAAGGTGAACGCCCTGGTCATCCTGCCGAACGACGGCCAGCAGCTCAACCAGGTCGCGCTGCAGGCGACGCAGGCGGGCATCCCGGTGATCAACCTCGACCGGGTGTTCCCCGACAAGCTGGCCTACCGCACGTGGATCGGCGGCGACAACTACGGCATGGGCGTCGCGGCCGGGCACTACATCGGCAAGCAGCTCAAGGACAAGGGCGTCGCGAACCCGGTGATCGTCGAGATCCAGGGCATCGCCACGCTGCCGCTGACCCAGGACCGCAGCAAGGGCTTCGCCGACGCGCTGAAGACGTACGGGTTCAGCGTCACGGCCAAGCAGGACGCCAAGTTCACCGTCGAGACCGGCAACCAGGTGGCGACCTCGCTGCTGCAGGCGCACAAGAAGATCGACGCCCTGTGGAACCACGACGACGACCAGGGCGTCGGCGTGCTGGCCGCCATCAAGGAGGCGAACCGCGACGAGTTCGTCATGGTGGGCGGCGCCGGCTCGCTGAACGCCATGAAGGAGATCCAGGCCGGCACGTCGGTGCTCAAGGCCACCGTCACCTACAGCCCCACGATGGCCTCCTCGGCCGTCAAGCTCGCCAGGTTGATCGCGCAGGGCAAGGGCATGAGTGACCTCGTGGAGAACCAGGTTCCCCAGTCGATCACCCTCGCGTCCGAGACGATCACCAAGGAGAACGTCGACAAGTATCTGGCGCTCGGATTCGAATCCTGATCGGGGGTTGCATGTCAGACAAGACCACCATCGGCGTGGGCATGATCGGCTACGCGTTCATGGGCCGCGTCCACTCCCAGGCCTGGCGGAGCGTCGGGGCGTTCTTCGACCTGCCGCTCGCGCCGCGCATGGCGGTGCTGGCGGGCCGGTCGAAGGAGCAGACCGCCGCCGCGGCGGCCCGGCTCGGCTGGGCCGACGTCGAGACGGACTGGCGGGAGCTGGTCCGGCGGGACGACGTGCAGATCGTCGACATCTGCACGCCGGGCGACTCGCACGCCGAGATCGCGATCGCCGCGTTGCGCGCCGGCAAGCACGTGATCTGTGAGAAACCGCTGGCCAACACCGTCGCCGAGGCCGAGGCCATGGTCGCGGCGGCGGCCGCGGCGCCGGGCAGGAGCATGGTGGCCTTCAACTACCGGCGGGTCCCGGCGGTCGCGCTGGCCCGCCGGTACGTCGAGGAGGGCAGGCTCGGCGAGATCCGGCACGTACGCGCCCAGTACCTCCAGGACTGGATCGTGGACCCGGAGTTCCCGCTGGTGTGGCGGTTGCAGAAGGACAAGGCGGGGGCGGGGGCGCTCGGCGACATCGGCTCGCACATCGTGGA
Organism: Nonomuraea sp. NPDC049637; assembly: GCF_040675235.1. NCBI lineage: Bacteria > Bacillati > Actinomycetota > Actinomycetes > Streptosporangiales > Streptosporangiaceae > Nonomuraea > Nonomuraea sp. NPDC049637. Next base: position 89,938 of record NZ_JBFAOM010000019.1, on the reverse strand, counting down.
CGCCGCCGAGTTCGTCACCGGCCAGCGCGTGGCAGGCGTGTCGGGGCTGACGGAGACGTTCGTCAAGGAGCGTCCGCTGGCGGGGGAGTCGGCGGGGCTGGCGGCGTCCCGCGCCGAGGAGCGGGGGGCGGTCACGGTCGACGACGCCGCGCTGTTCATCGGCCGGATGTCGGGCGGCGCGCTGGCCTCCTTCGAGGCCACCAGGTTCGCGACCGGGCGCAAGAACGCGATGCGCATCGAGGTCAACGGGCAGCTCGGCAGCCTGGCGTTCGACTTCGAGTCCATGAACGAGCTGTGGTTCAGCGAGGGCGGGCGCGGGTTCGAGCGGATCCTGGTGACCGAGCCCGACCATCCCTACGTGGGGGCGTGGTGGCCGCCGGGGCACGGGCTCGGCTACGAGCACACCTTCACCCACGAGATCAAGGACTTCCTGGAGGCCGTCGCGACCGGCGCCGACCCTTCGCCGTCGTTCGCCGACGGGCTGCGGGTGCAGCGCGTGCTGGCGGCGGTGGAGGCGAGCGCGGCCGACGGCGGCCGGTACACCCCTGTGGAGGACTGATGAGACCAGTAACGCTGTTCACCGGGCAATGGGCGGACCTGCCGTTCGAGGACGTGTGCAGGCTGGCGGCCGAATGGGGCTACGACGGCCTGGAGATCGCCTGCTCGGGTGACCACTTCGACGTGGCGCAGGCGGTGGCGGACCCGTCGTACGTGGAGCAGAAGCGCGCCCAGCTCGACAAACACGGCCTGAAGGTGTGGACGATCTCCAACCACCTCGTCGGCCAGGCCGTCTGCGACCATCCGATCGACGAGCGGCACAAGGCGATCCTGCCGGCGCGCATCTGGGGCTCGGGCGACCCGGAGTCGGTGCGGCGGGCCGCGGCCGAGGACATGAAGGACACCGCGCGGGCGGCCGCGGCGCTCGGCGTGGACACGGTGGTGGGGTTCACCGGGTCGTCGATCTGGCACACCGTGGCCATGTTCCCGCCGGTGCCGGCGTCGATGGTGGAGGCCGGCTACCAGGACTTCGCCGACCGCTGGAACCCGATCCTCGACGTGTTCGACGAGGTGGGGGTGCGCTTCGCGCACGAGATCCACCCGAGCGAGATCGCCTACGACTACTACACGACGCAGCGGACGCTGGAGGCGATCGGGCATCGTCCGGCGTTCGGGCTGAACTGGGACCCGTCGCACATGGTGTGGCAGGACCTCGACCCGGTGGCGTTCATCCTCGACTTCAAGGACCGCATCTACCACGTCGACTGCAAGGACACCCGGGTCCGGATCGGCGACGGGCGCAAGGGGCGGCTGTCGTCGCACCTGCCGTGGGCGGACATGCGCCGGGGATGGGACTTCGTCTCGACCGGGCGCGGTGACGTGCCGTGGGAGGACTGCTTCCGGGCGCTCAACTCGATCGGGTACGACGGGCCGATCTCGATCGAGTGGGAGGACGCGGGGATGGACCGGCTGGACGGCGCCCGGGAGGCGCTGGGGTACATCCGGCGGCTGAACTCCATCACGCCGCCCGCCACGGCCTTCGACGCGGCCTTCTCCACCACGTAGGGCCTGCCGGTCACGGGCCGGGCGACCGCGCGCCCGGCCCGTGCCAGTCGTCGGGGGCGGGCCGGACGTCCAGGGCGGGCCGGCGCGCGGTCATCAGCCCGACGATCATGATCAGCCCGCAGACCAGGAACGGCCAGCCGTACGGCCGTCGTGGCGCCCACCCGTCGAAGGTGGTCGCCACCCCCACCAGGGTGACGGCCGCCGCCGCGAGCCACCCGAGTGCCCGCCCGGCCACGCGGGCGCGCAGCGCCGCCAGCAGGACCGCCAGCACGATCCCCGGCCAGGCCATGAGGACGAGGTCCCAGGCGTGCGCGGGGCCCGGCGCGTGGGCGCGCAGCGCGCCGTTCAGCGGGCCGGCGGCGAGGTAGAGCGGGAAGGCCATGACGACCATGGCCAGGTCGCCGTACCGGCCGTCGCCCAGGCGGCCGTCCTGGGTCAGCCAGGTCAGCGTCAGCACCGCGGCCCCGTACGCGCCCGGCGCGAGCGCCGCCGACAATCCCTGGACCCTGGCGATGGCTGCGATCATCGGACGCCTTCCCCTGCCATGTCACCGCTCCGGCGACCCCACGCTAGAGAGCCCGGCGGGCCGTGGCCGGGGACATGGGGAACCCTTGCCGGAACCGTTCAGGACGCGGGCGGCGGGCCGTCCCCGTCCTTGGCGCACGCCGGCGCGTCCGCCTCCGCCCCGCCCTCGCCGCCCTCGCTGCCGCCCTCGCTGCCGCCCTCGTCGCCGCTCTCGTCGCCGCTCTCGTCGCCGCCGGGGCCCCGTGGGACGCCCAGTTCGACGCAGCAGTGGCCCGGCCGCGGGATCAGGGTGGCCTGGACGGCCGGCGCGTCGAGGCCGTCGAGGAAGCCGGCCAGGAACGCGTGGTTGATGCCGCAGACCAGCTCGGGGGCCTTGGCGGCCAGGGGGTGGAAGGGGCAGTTGCGCAGCCGGACCAGGGTCGGGCTGTCGCGGCTGGGCTCGAAACCGTGGCGTTCCAGGACGTGCTGGGCGCAGGTCAGGGCGCGCTCGGGGCCGAGCCGGGCGCCGCGCAGCCCGCCGCGTTCGGTGTGGCCGAGGTCGTGGCCGCGCTCGCGGGCCAGGCGGCGGGCCGCCTGGCCGGCGCTCTCGCCGGGCGTCTCGGCCAGCACGGCGTCGAGCAGGATGCCGGCGAGCAGGACTGGTTCGCGCTGGGGGATGCTGACCTGGACGTCGAGGTCGGAGGGTTCGTACACCTTGGGGGCGCGGCCGACGCGGCGCAGCCCGCCCGGCTGTTCGTAGCGCGTGGCCAGCAGCCCGGCGTCCACCAGTTTGTCCAGGTGGAAGGCGGCGAGCTTGCGGGAGATCCCGACACTCTGGGCCGCCTCGTCGCGGGTGACGGCCCGCCCGGCGCGGCGGATGAACTCGTACATGCTGCGGCGCAGGTCGTCGCTGAGCGCGGCGACCGCCGCGAGGTTCGTGGAGTCGGACGTCACGCATCCACCTTAACGCCTAGAAAACTTGTGAATCATCGGAAGCCATGCCTTTGTGCTGGGGAGGTTGACGCCGCCATCGAATATGTCCAAGACTTGTTGGTGAAATAGGAGGTGGGTCATGGACGAGCTGACCGGCCGGGCCAAGCGGCCGGTGACCGCGCTGGCCGGGCCGTACGGGCACCCGGTGCACCCGATCCTGGTGACGGTGCCGATCGGGGCATGGGTGGCCAGTCTGGTCTTCGACGTCGCCTCGCACGTGGTGTCGCCGGGCGGCTTCCTGGCGCAGGGGTCGGTCTGGCTGATCGCCCTCGGCGGCCTCGGCGCGCTGGCCGCCGCCTCCGTCGGGTTCCTGGACCTGTTCGCCATCCCACCCCGTACGCCCGCATTCCGTACCGGCCTGGTGCACATGGCGCTCAACCTGGCGGTCACCGCCGGGTACGCGGCCGGGTTCGCCTGGCGGCTGGGCGGCGGCCCGCCGGGGCCCGTGCCGGCGGGGCAGATCGTGTTGTCGGCGGTGTGCCTGGCCGTGCTCGCGGTGTCGGGCCACCTGGGCGGCAAGCTCGCCTTCCGCTACGGCGTCCGGGTCGCCGGCGAGGACACCCAGGCCGAGGGGTTCACCACCACCCCGCCACGGTGAGGCGCCCCCTTCGGACACCCGCCTATTGACATACGAACGGCTCATCCTGGAAAGAAGGAAGATCGTGGAGATCGCGGCACTGATCACCTGGCTCGTCACCGCCGTCGGCGGCTTCTACATGCTCGGCACCTGGATCGCCCGCGGCGGCGTGGCCCAGCAGAAGGCCGGCGAGTCCCGGCTGCCCGCCCCGGTGCTCTTCGGGCACTTCCTGCTCGCCGCGGCGGGCCTGGTCGTGTGGATCATCTACCTGTTCGCCGACGCCCATGGGCTGGCCTGGCTCGCGTTCGCGCTGCTCGTGCCGGTCGCACTGCTCGGGTTCGTCATGCTCGCGCGGTGGATCCCCGTCCATCGGGCGCGCGTCGCCCGGCTCGGCTCCGGCCCGGCGGCGGCCGGCGCGCCGGTTCCGGCCGAACGGCACTTCCCCGTCGCGGTCGTGGCGGGGCACGGGCTGTTCGCGGTCGTGACCGTCGTCCTGGTGCTGCTCACCGCGCTCGGCGTGGGCGGGAGCTGACGTGCGCCGCGATCACCACGCCCTTCGTCCAGGAACAGGAAGAGGAGATCCGACATGCCTGCACCCGCGACCATCGTGATCGCCGGCGGCGGCCTCGCCGCCGCCAAGGCCGCAGAGGCTCTGCGCGGCGAGGGCTTCGACGGCCGGCTCGTGCTGGTCGGCAGGGAGACGCACCTGCCGTACGAGCGGCCGCCGCTGTCCAAGGACTACCTCCAGGGCACCGGCGAACGCGACAAGATCTTCGTCCACGACCGTTCCTGGTACGCCGAGCACGACGTCGAGCTGCGGCTGGGCGTCGAGGTCACCGGCATCGACCCGGCCGCCCATCGGGTCACGCTCAGCGACGGCGAGCAGCTCGGCTACGACCGGCTGCTGCTGGCCACCGGCTCCCGGCCGCGCCGCCCTGACCTCCCCGGGGCCGACCGGCCCGAGGTGCTGTACCTGCGTACCGTCGACGACAGCGAACGCCTGCGCGCCACCCTGGCCGGCGCCGGCCGCGTCGCGATCCTCGGGGCCGGCTGGATCGGCCTGGAGGTGGCCGCCGCCGCCCGCGCCGCGGGGGCCGAGGTCACCGTGATCGAGACGGCGTCCGCGCCGCTGCTGCGCGTGCTGGGACCGCACGTGGCCGGGGTGTTCACCGCGCTGCACCGCGAGCACGGCGTGACCTTCCTCTTCGACGCCCGTCCCGCCGAGATCACCGGCTCAGGGGTGCTGCTCGAAGGCGGCGCCCACGTCGAGGCGGACGTCGTCGTGGCCGGCGTCGGCGCCGAACCGGACACCGACCTCGCGCGGGCCGCCGGGCTGACCGTCGAGGACGGCGTCAAGGTGGGGGCCGACCTGCGCACCTCCGACCCCGACATCTTCGCGGCCGGCGACGTCGCCAACGCCTACCATCCGCTGCTGGGCCGGCACGTCCGGGTCGAGCACTGGGCGAACGCGCTCAACCAGCCCGCCGTCGCCGCCCGCGCGATGCTCGGCCGGTCCGGCGAATACGACAACCTGCCCTACTTCTTTACCGACCAGTACGACCTGGGCATGGAGTACGCCGGCCACGTCCCGCCCGGCCGCACGCCCGACGTCGTGGTCCGCGGCGACCTGGACGCCCGCGAGTTCATCGCCTTCTGGCTGGACGAGCAGGACAGGGTGCTGGCCGCGATGAACGTCAACATCTGGGACGTCACCGACCACACCCAGGCACTCATCCGGTCCCGCAAGCCCGTGGACCGCGCCGCGCTCGCCGACCCCGGCACCCCGCTCGACCAGCTCCTGCCCTCCTGACGCCGCAAGCGGCACGGGACGGCCCGTCCCGTGCCGCTCCCGGAGGAGGGTCAGCGCACGACGCGGCAGACCAGGGCGTCGGAGGCGCCGCGCAGCGCGGACATCACCACGTCCGTGGTGAGGAACTTGCAGGCCAGGTACGGGTCGCCCGAGCCCGCGTACGTCATCGGGCCGGGGCCGCCGGTGTAGCAGCGCAGGCCGCCGGACTCGTAGAAGCCGATCCACGAGGACGAGTTGACCTTGGCGTGACAGTAGTCGCCGATCGAGACCGGCCCGAAGGTCACGTCCACGACGGCCGCGTGGGCGGGCGCGGCGAGGGCGAGCAGGCCGGCGGCGGCGATGGAGAGCAGGGCGAGGCCGCGACGAAGCATGGTTACTCCTTGGGGGGGTGGTGGGCACTCATCCCGGAGTATCCGTTAGGAAACTTTCCTTAGCAATGGGTGCGCGACCGGTTCCGCCGATCGCGGCCTGACCTGCCCGGGGCCGGAGAGCAGGGGCCCGTTCTCCGGCCCCGGACCCGGGTCAGTCCATGATGACGATCTGGCGGAGCACCTCGCCGCCGCGCAGGGCCGCGACGGCGTCGTTCAGGTCGCCGAGCCGGATGCGGGCGCTGATCAGCGACTCCAGGTCGAGCTGTCCCGCCTTGTGGAGCTTGGCGAAGTAGGGGAAGTCGTGCCGCACGTCGGCCTCGCCGTACAGGCTGGACAGCAGTCTCTTGCCCTCGAACAGCAGGCTGAAGGCGGAGATGGAGACCATGTCGTCCACCGCGCCGGCGCCCACCACGATGACGTCGCCGCCCGCCCGGGTGAGCTGCCAGGCGCTCTGGATGGTCGCCGACTTGCCGACGACCTCGAAGCCGTAGTCGAAGCCGCTGCCGCCGGTCAGCTCGTTCAGGGCCTCGGGGACCTGCTCCGGCGTGATCGCGTGCGTCGCGCCGACCTTCCTGGCCAGGGCGTGCTTGGACTCCAGCGGGTCGACGGCGAGGATCGTCCTGGCGCCGGAGACCCGCGCGCCCTGGATGACCGACAGGCCGACGCCGCCGCAGCCGATCACCACGACCGTGGAGCCGGGACGCACCTTGGCGGTGTTGATCGCGGCGCCCACGCCGGTCGTGATGCCGCAGCCGATCAGCGCCGCCGCCTCCCACGACACGTCGTCGTCGATCTTGATCGCGCCCTGCCAGGGCACGATGACCTCCTCGGCCCAGGTGCCGCAGCCCGCCATGCCGAACGCCGTCGCGTTGTCGCCGCCGAAGCGGAAGTTGCCCTTGCTGAAGGACTCGATGACGTACTTCATGCACATGTACGGCTGCCCGCCCACGCACAGGTCGCAGGACTGGCAGGCCGGCCGCCAGCTGATCACGACGTGGTCGCCCGGCGCGACCGACGTGACGTGCTCGCCCACCTCGACCACCTCGCCCGCGCCCTCGTGGCCCGGGATCAGCGGCACCGGCTGCGGAAGCACGCCGGACATGGCCGACAGGTCCGAGTGGCACACGCCCGTGGCTCTGATCCGGACGCGGACATCGGTCGGCCCGACGGGGGCCAGGGTGATGTCGTCGCGGATGTCCAGCTTGTCGTTGCCTACGGCGTGCAGGATCGCGGCGCGCATGGGGTTCCTCCTCCGGCTACGGCTAGTCCTCTAGCGACAGGGCGGCTTTCGGGCAGGACCTGACCGCGCTGCGGACGCGATCCTGCATCTCGGGGGGTGGTTCGGGGAGCAGGATGTGCAGCTGGTCGTCGTCGTCCACCTCGAAGACCTCGGGCGCGAGCCCCATGCACACGGCGTTGGCCTCGCAGACCAGTTCATCGACCTTGACCTTCATGTGAGCCTCCTGTGATCCCATGAGACCACTTTGGTGCGCTCGACGACGTAGGCGATGCGTTTTCTGCCGGTCTGCTCGACGTAGGGGGTCAGCAGGTCGTCCGGCACGCCCGGCGTCATCCTGCGCGCGATCATCATGCCGATGGCGAGCACCCGGTCCCGGTCGTCCACCTGCTCGGCCACGCCGTACACCAGGACGCCGCGGAGCTGGTCGTAGTCGTCGCCCGCCTCGACCAGGCAGCTCACCCGCGGGTCGCGGGCCAGGTTGCGGGCCTTCTGCGCCTTGCCGTACGTCCAGAAGGCGATGCGGCCCTCGTCCAGCCCGTAGAACATGGTCACCAGGTGCGGTGTCCCGTCGGGGTTGATGGTCGCGAGCTGGACCTTGCGCGAACCCTCCAGGAACGCCGTGACCTCGTCGTCGGACATCGCGATGCGAGCGCGCTGATTCACGTGCCAAGTAGAACAGGTTCCAAAGAAGCACGGCAAGAGGTCGCTGGAATGTTGTTCGGTTCGGCTAGGGTGCATGCCTATGACGATGCCGCCGGAGCTGCTGCAGGCAGCGGAGCACGCCAAGGGATTCATGCCGCCGAAGGAGGGGCTGGCCCTGTTCGAGGCGGCCTGCCGCTACGGCGGCCTCGGGCCGCTCTGCGAGATCGGCACCTACTGCGGCAAGTCGGCGATCTACCTCGGCGCGGCGGCCCGGCACACCGGCTCGGTGGTCGTCACCGTCGACCACCACCGGGGCTCGGAGGAGATCCAGCCCGGCTGGGCGCACCACGACCCGGCCCTGATGGACCCGCGCTTCGGGCGGATGGACTCCCTGCCCTTCTTCCGCGCCGCCGTCGCCGCCGCCGGGCTGGAGGAGGAGGTGATCGCCGTCGTCGGGCGGTCCGACCGGGTGGCCGCGTTGTGGAACACGCCGCTCGGCCTGCTCTTCATCGACGGCGGCCACTCCGAGGAGCCGGTGACCCGCGACTACGAGGGCTGGGCGCCGCACGTCATGGAGGGCGGCGCGCTGGTCTTCCACGACATCTATCCCGACCCGGCCGACGGCGGGCAGGCCCCCTACCGGGTCTACCTGCGGGCCCTTGCGTCGGGCGCCTTCCGCGAGGTGTCCGCCGAGGGCTCGCTGCGCGTGCTGGAACGCGTCGGCCAGGGCGTCTAGCGCCGGTGGCGGCGGTTCCACGACCGGCGGGTGTGGGCCTGCCAGCGCTGAAAGTCCTCGTGGGTGTGGGCGTCGTGGCCGAGGGCCAGCAGCGCCTGGTCGGTCCAGGCGGCCGCCTCGTCGGGCGCGGCGTCGGCCAGGATCGGCACGGCCAGCCGCGCGTGGTCCGGCAGCGCCCCCGACCGCAGCCGCGCCGTGACCGCGAAGGCGCAGCCCTGGGCCAGGTGGGCGCGGAAGCCGTCGGCGCCGGCGTGCTCGGTCAGCCACCACAGCTCGTCGCTGTCGGCGCCGCCCGTGTACGTGGCCGCGAACCCCACGCCGCTCCACAGATCGGCCCGCCGGCTCGCCGGGAAGCCCGCGATGCGTGCGCCGACGTCGTCCGGCGAGGCGCAGTCGTGGTACCACAGCAGCCGGCCGAGGCCCTGGTCGAAGACCGCGCAGTGGGCGCGGGTGAGCAGGTCGGGCATGCTCCTGCGGCCCACCATGCGGTCCGCGCGCGACAGGCTCCACTGGAAGCCGAACCCGTCCACGGCCAGCCAGCGCATCAGCGGGTGCGCCCGCCGCGCGCCCCAGACCGGACGCAGCCGCAGCAGCGCGTAGCCGCGTCCGGCGCCGACGTACGCGGCGTGGCGGTGATGCTGGGCGGGGCCGGCCAGTAGCTCGTGAAGGCGCCGGCCCCGGGTCAAGGTGAGCAGGTCGAGCACGGTGCAGGCGGCCGCCGCGCCCTCGTGGCCGAAAGGCCGCTGCTCAGGTGGGAGGTCTTCGATCTTCTCGACTTCCCGCGACATGACCGCGTTGAAGCCGAACACGTACGACTGCTCGGAATCCGCGAAGACCGTCCGGGGAGCGCCGGGGCGCAGCCGGAACCTGCGCCGGCCCAGATCGGACTCCGAAGGATCCTTGGCCAGAAACCTCCGCAGTCCCCTCGCCGGGGACAGTGTCGGCTCGATCCTGACCTGGTCCAAGAACGCTGTTGTGCCCGTGTCGCCCACGCTTCCCCCGAAGACGCCTCCTACGGCCAGACACGAAGCTAGTAACCCCATTGCGCCGTTCACCGGCGGCGCACCGGATGTCCCCGGCAAAGAACCCGCAAAAGCCCTTGCGCCGCCGCCCTGCCGGATCAGCCGGGAGGCGCCGGCCTGAACGACTGACGTTCCACGCACCCGCAGGCCTCCGGGTCGGACACCGACGTGCCCGCGATGTCGCGGAACAGCCCGGAACCGGGGGACAGGCGCTGCAACGCGTCCGCGGCGAGGATGGCCGCGGCCGCGGTGTAGCCGGAGCGCTCGTGCGGGAAGTGCTTGCGGTTGACGAACTGCCAGCCGGTCCAGTACGAGCCGTCCTCGTGGCGCAGGTGCTGCACGTCGGCGAAGAGCGCGGCGGCCCGCGTACGGTCGCCCATGGCGTCCAGGGCCAGCACCAGCTCGCACGTCTCGGCCCCGGTCACCCACGGCTGGTCGGACACGCACCGGATGCCGAGCCCCGGCACCACGAACGTGGACCACTCGCGTTCCAGCAGCTCGACCGCCTGCCGCCCGCGCACCGCGCCGCCCAGCACCGGGTAGTACCAGTCCATCGCGAACCGGCTCTTGTCGGCGAACGCCTCCGGATGCGCCGACAACACGTGGGCCAGCCGGTCGGCGGCCAGCTCCCAGTGCGGCTGCTGGTCGCCCAGGTGGTCGGCGAGCAGCACGCCGCAGCGCAGGCCCTGGTGGATCGAGGCGCACCCGGTCAGCAGCGCGTCCGCCGCCGCCCGGCCGTGGGCGTCCCGCTCCCAGACGATCTCGCCCCGCTCGGTCTGCAGGCCCACCACGTAGTCGAGCGCGGCCTTGACCATGGGCCAGTGGCGCTCGGCGTGCTCGCGGTCGCCGGTGACGAGATGGTGGTGCCAGACGCCCGCGGCGACGTAGGCGGCGTGGTTGGACTCGCCGCCCGCCTCGACGGCCACGCCGTCCAGCAGCTTCATCGGCCAGGAGCCGTCGGGTCGCTGGTGGCGGGCCAGCCACTCCCAGCCGCGCCGCACCGGCTCGGCCAGCCCGGCCACGCACATGCCCATCAGGCACTCGACGTGGTTCCACGCGTCCACGTGCCCCTCGGGCCAGGGCACGCCGCCGTCGTCCTGCTGGATGGCCGCGATGCTGAGGGCCGTGCGGACGACCTCCTCGCGGGAGATCATGGCTTCTTGACGTAGAGGACCACGCTCTTGCCGATCAGCGGGTTGAGCAGCGCCTCGGCGATCCTGGTGGCGGCCGGGCGCTTCATGATGTCCCACACCAGCAGCTCGTGGTACGCCTTGGCGACCGGATGGTCGTCGTTGTTGACGCCCACCGCGCACTTGATCCACCAGTAGGGCGCGTGCAGGCCGTGGGCGTGGTGGTGCGGGCCGATCTCGAAGCCGACGGACTTGAGCTTGGCCGACAGCTCGGCCAGCGTGTAGATGCGCACGTGGCCGCCGGGGGCGGTGTGGTAGTCCTCGTCCAGGGCCCAGCAGATGCGCTCGGGCAGGAAGCTCGGCACGGTGATCGCCGCGGTGCCGCCCGGCTTGAGCACGCGGAAGATCTCCCGCATGGCGGTCATGTCGTCGGGGATGTGCTCCAGCACCTCGGCGGCGATGACCCGGTCGAAGCCGCCGTCCTCGAACGGCATGTCCAGCGCCGTGCCCTGGACGGTCTCGCCGGTCGCGCCCAGCGGCACCTCGCCCGCCTTGTCCATCGCCACGAACATGGCCGCCACGTTGTCCAGCTCGGCCTGGTCCATGTCGAAGGCGACGACGTCGGCGCCCTGGCGCAGCACCTCGAAGGCGTGCCTGCCGCCGCCGCAGCCCAGGTCGAGCACGCGCACGCCGGGGCCCACGGGGAGCCGGTCGAAGTCCACGGTCAGCACTTTGTCGCTTCTCCTTGATCAGCTCTTGGGGGCTTTTCGTTCGGGGGTCAGCGGCGGGCCTTGTGCGCCGCCATCGCCTCGCGGTACGCCTCGACCGTCCGCTTGGCGACGACGTGCCAGGTGTAGCGCTCCATGACCCGGTCGTAGCCGGCCTTGCCCACCCGCTCGCGCTCCTCGGGGGAGTCGTGCAGGCGGCGCAGCACGGCCGCCAGCTCCTCGGCGTCGCCCGGCGCCACCTGGACGGCCGCGTCGCCCACGACCTCGGGCAGCGCGCCCGTCCGGCTGGCCACCAGGGGCGTGCCGCAGGCCATGTGCTCGACGGCGGGCAGCGAGAAGCCCTCGTACAGCGAGGGGACCACGGAGATCTCGGAGGTGGCGATCAGCTCGCCCAGCTCGTCGTCGGAGATGCCGTGCACGAAGCGCACCCGGTCCTGCAGCGACAGCTCCTGCACGAGCCGCTCGGTCGGGCCGCCCGGGGTCGGCTTGCTGACCACGGTCAGGTTCACGTCGCGTTCCGTGGCGAGCTTGGCGACCGCGCGCAGCAGCGTGGCCACGCCCTTCATCGGCGAGTCCGCGCTGGCCACCGCGACGATCGAGCCCTTGCGGCGGGGCTTGTCCGGGCGCGGGTGGAAGTAGCGGGTGTCCACGCCGAGCGGGATCAGCCGCATGTTGGCCTGCGGGACGTTGAAGTCCCGGTGGATGTCGGCCAGCGACGACTCGCTGACCGTGAGGATCGGGCTGAGCCTGGGCGCGACGCGGGACTGCATCTTCACGAACCCGTACCAGCGGCGCATGGTGAGCTTCTTGTAGCCCGTGGCGGCCTCCAGCTCGATCCGCCGGTCGACGCTGATCGGGTGGTGGATCGTCCCGACCACGGGGAACAGCTTCTGGATGCCGAGCAGGCCGTAGCCGAGGGTCTGGTTGTCCTGGACGACGTCGAAGTCGCCGACGCGCTTCTTCAGCTCGCGGTAGGCGCGCAGGGAGAAGGTGAGCGGCTCGGGGAAGCCGGCCGTCCACATGGTGCCGACCTCCAGGAGGTCGATCCAGTCGCGGTACTCGGCCAGCTTCGGGGTCCTGAACGGGTCCTCGTCCCGGTAGAGGTCGAGGCTGGGCACCTCGCGCAGGACGACGCCCTCGTCCAGCTCGGGGTAGGGCGGTCCGGAGAACACCTCGACGTGGTGGCCGAGCGCGACCAGCTCACGGCTCAGGTGCCGGAGGTAGACGCCCTGCCCGCCGCAGGTGGGCTTGCTGCGATAGGACAGCAGCGCGATCCGCAGCGCCTCGCTCACGGACACCCCTTTCTCCGCCGGTAGGCCCATGTTTTCTGCGGTAAGGCCCCAAGAGGCGGGCGTGTACCGTGAAAGATGACCTTAGTCCGAGAAGGCTACCATTCGGTAGGTCACCTGGAATTGTTCACAACAGTCTCCACAGGCCGTGCGAACTGCGACATTAAGGTAACCGAGCGTGGTTCGGTGGAACAGGTTCTAGTGGGGTTTGGTGCTGCGTCCAGGCGCTTAGCTGTACATTCCCGTCCCAAAGGGACGCGGTGCGGGCCACCGTACCTACGTGATAGTTGGAGGACCCCTTGGCCAGGCGCGCTCTGATCACCGGCATCACCGGCCAGGACGGTTCCTACTTGGCCGAGCACCTGCTCGACCAGGGTTACGAGGTGTGGGGGCTGGCCCGCGGGCAGGCGAACCCGCGCGTCTCGCGCATGCGCAAGCTGCTGGCCGACGTCCAGGTGGTGCGGGGCGACCTGCTGGACCAGGGGTCGCTGATCTCCGCGGTGGAACGCGTTCAGCCGGACGAGGTGTACAACCTGGGGGCGATCTCGTTCGTGCCCATGTCGTGGGAGCAGGCCGAGCTGACCGCCGAGGTGACCGGTATGGGGGTCCTGCGGATGCTTGAGGCCATCCGGGTGTGTTCGGGCGTGTCGCGCGGCGGGGGATCGTCGTCCCCGGGGCAGATTCGCTTCTACCAGGCCTCGTCCTCGGAGATGTTCGGGCAGGTCACCGAGACCCCGCAGAACGAGCGCACCGCCTTCCACCCGCGCTCGCCGTACGGGGTGGCCAAGGCGTACGGGCACTTCCTCACGCAGAACTACCGCGAGTCGTACGGGATGTTCGCGGTGTCGGGCATCCTGTTCAACCACGAGTCGCCCCGGCGCGGCGCGGAGTTCGTGACCAGGAAGGTCACCCTCGGGGTGGCCCGGATCAAGCTCGGCCTGGCCACGGAGCTGCGGCTGGGCAACCTGGAGGCGCGCCGCGACTGGGGCTACGCGGGCGACTACGTCAAGGCGATGCACCTGATGCTCCAGGCCGCCACCCCCGAGGACTACGTGATCGGCACCGGGCGGATGAAGTCGGTGCGGGAGCTGGTGGAGGCCGCCTTCACGGCCGCCGGGCTGGACTGGGAGCGGCACGTGGTGGTCGACCGGACGCTGCACCGCCCGGCGGAGGTGGACCTGCTGTGCGCCGACCCGAAGAAGGCGCGGGCGCAGCTCGGGTGGGAGCCGCGGGTGTCGTTCGACGAGCTGGTGGCGATGATGGTCGAGAGCGACCTGCGCCTGCTGTCCGCCGGCGGCGACCCCGACCAGGACAGCTCCTGGCCCTAGAGCCGGTTCGGCACCCCTTGGCCCGCCCGGTCCGGTGCGGGCCTTTTCGCTGCTTACGGCCGCTCTTGGCGTGACTCATTGACAAAGAGGATTTTTACGTAAAAGATTGTTTTTGCGATGAGAGACGTCCTGTATCTGGAACAGATCGAGCAGGCCGAAGCGCTGCTCAAGCCGCAACGGGTCGAGGTGCTGAGGCAACTGGCCGAGCCGCGTACGTGCTCGGAGGTCGCCGAACGCCTCGGGCAGACGCCGCAGCGGGTCTACTACCACGTCAAGCGGCTGGTCGAGGCCGGTCTCGTGGAGCTGGTGTCCGAGCGCAAGGTGCGCGGCGTCCACGAGGGCATCTACCAGGCCGGCGCCCGGTCGTACTGGTTGTCGCCGCGGCTGGTCGGCCGGATCGGGCTGCGCAAGGCGCGCGACGAGCTGAGCCTGGGCTACCTGCTCGACCTCATGGAGGAGGTCCAGGCCGACATCGCCGCGCTCGACCGGGACGCGCCCGAGCTGCCGTCCATCGGCCTGTCCGGAGAGATCCACGTGCGTCCGGAGAGCCGCCAGCAGTTCCTGAACGACCTGCAGGGCATGCTGCAGGAGCTTTTCACTCGTTACGGCGGCGCTGAGGGTGACGCCTTCAAGCTCGCCGTCGCCTGTTACCCCAAGGGAGAAGAGCATGAGTGAGCCGATGATCGCCAAGGTCCGCGTCCAGGCGCCGGTCAAGGAGGTGTGGCAGGCGCTGACCGATCCGGCCGCGGCCCGGGTCTGGCTGGCCGAGCACGTCGAGGTGGACCTGCCGGACCGGTTCGCGTTCTGGGGCCGTACGACGCCCGAGGGCGACGCGCCGCACCAGCGGGTGTTGTCGGCCGACGAGCGCGGCGTGCGGTTCGCCTGGCTGCTGGACGGCGTCGAGACGACCGCCGAGCTCGCGGTCGAGGAGGACGGCGAGTCGGCGACGATCGTCTCGGTGACGCAGTCGCACTTCGACTTCCAGGACGTCGTCACCGGCGCCAGCATCCGGGGCGTGCTGCAGACGTACTGGTTCCAGGTGCTGGCCGGCCTGGCCGAGCACGTCGAGGGCCGCCCGCTCACGCCGCGCGCCGACTTCACCGCGCGCGAGCTGCGCGCCGAGGTCACCATCGACGCGGCGCCCGCCCAGGTCTTCGAGTCGCTGGTCGACTCGGAGACGGTGACCAAGTGGTTCGGGATGCCGATCGAGATCGAGCCGTACGTCGGCGGCCGGTTCGCCATGGGCGGCTTCGCGAACGACCCGTCGCCGGCCAAGGTGCTGGAGCTGGAGCCGGAGCGCCGGTTCTCCGTCGACTGGGGCGGCGCCGGGGTGAGCTCCTGGGAGCTCGCCGGGTCCGCCGGCCGGACGCGGCTGACGCTCGTGCAGAGCGGCTTCGACGCCGAGCGCCCGCCGTACGCGGCCTGGGGCGGGATGTTGTCCGGGGTGGCGGAGCTGCGGCGTTTCCACGAGGTGCCGGACTGGCGTCCGATGTGGGTGGCCTGACCGCGCCGGGTCAGCCTGGTCTGTCCTGCTCGCCGTCCGGCAGGTGGGCGAGGACGGTCTCGGCGATCGTGGCGAGCACCTCGATCTGCTCCCGCGAGAGCAGGTCGATGAAGTGCCTGCGCACCGACGCCACATGGGCGGGCGCCGCCTCCTGGATGGCCCGCAACCCGCCGTCGGTCAGCACGACCACGGCTCCGCGCGCGTCCCCCTCGAAGCCCTCGCGGGTGACCAGCCCCCGCTGCTCCATCCGCGAGATGTGCCGGGAGAGGCGGCTCTTCGACCAGAGCATGCGGTCGGCCAGCGCGGTGAGCCGCCACCGGTGGCCGGGCGTGGAGGTCAGCGCCGACAGGACGTCGTAGTCGGGGGCCGACAGCCCCGAGTCGCTCGCGAGGTCGCGGCTGACCTGGGCGTCGAGCAGCAGGCGCATCCTGCGATAGCCGATCCAGGCCCGGAACTCGGCGTCGTCCAGCCAGTTGGGCTCCATGACCCGGCAGTTTAGTTGACGTGTAACCGACCTCCGTTCTAGGTTTACATGTAAACCAAACCGGAGGGGGTCAGGTCGTGTTCGGACTGGGCATGTCGACGTCGGCGGCGCCGGGGGCCGATCCCGTGGGCGACGCCCGCGCGGCCGAGGAGCTGGGCTTCGACTTCGTCTCGGCCTCGGACCACCCGTGCGGCGTCGAGCCCACGTACGAGCTGTGGACGATGCTGACCTGGGTGGCCGCCGCCACCTCGCGGATCAGGGTGGCGACGCGGGTGCTGGGGGTGCCGTACCGGCCGCCCGCGATGGTCGCCAAGATGGCCGAGACGCTGCACCGGCTCTCCGGCGGCCGGCTGATCCTCGGCCTCGGCGGCGGCTACTCCGACGAGGAGTTCCGCGCGTTCGGGCTGGGGGTGCCCACGCCCCGCGAGAAGGTGGACGGCATGGTCGAGGCCGTTCACGTCATCCGCGGCCTGTGGTCGCAGTCGGACTTCAGCTACGAAGGCTCCCGCTACCGCACCGATCGGGCCACCATCGAGCCCAAGCCCCTCAGCCCCATCCCGATCTGGCTGGGCACGTACGGGCCGCGCGCCCTCGACGCCACCGGCCGGCTGGCGGACGGCTGGATCCCGTCCCTGGGGTTCGCGCCGCCGGAGCGGGCGGCGGCCATGCGCGACCGGATCCTGTCGGCCGGTCGCGCCGTCGAGTGCGTCTACAACGTCACCTTCCGGATCGGCGCCCCCGCCGAGATCGACGGTGTGGGCGCCGGTGTGGGTGACGGCGTGGTCGCCGGTTCGGCGGCCGAGGTGACCGAGCGCCTGGCGGCGTTCGTGGACCTGGGGTTCACGTCGATGAACTTCACGCCCCTCGGCCCCGGTCCGCGCGCCCAGGCCGAACGCCTGGCCGAGCACGTCCTGCCCGCCCTGCGCGCGCGAGCCTCCTGACCGGCGAGCGGCCTGCCGGGTGACCGCCGCCTGGACCGACGGGCCGCCGCGCTGAGCCGGGGATCACCGGTTGTCCACAGAACGCGGTTCGGCGCCGCGGGGGCCGGGGTGAGGCCGTCAGCCTGGACCCCGTGAACGCCGCACTCTCGCTGCTCGCCCGCGCCGAGCGCATCACCCGGTCCTGCCGGCAGGCCGTCGTCTGCCGGCAGACGGCCGCACACGTCTGGGGCCTGAGCGTGCTCTCCGTCCCCGAGGCCGACTGGCCGGTGGAGGTGATCGCCCCCGCTCACCTGGCGATTCCCGGCTGCGTCACGTACGTGGGCGAACCGCCCGCCGACGACGTCACCGGCCACCGGGGCGTCCGGCTCACCACCATGGCGGCGCGCGGCCCTCGACTGCGCCCGGTCGTTGCCGCGTCCTGAGGCGGTGGCGGCGCTCGACCAGTTCGCCCGGCGGGGCGTCGACATGGAGGCGCTGTGGCGTCGTCCGCTCAACTCCTGGCGGCTGCGCGACACGCTCAGCCTGGCCGACGCGGGCGCCGCCTCGCCCCGGGAGAGCTGGCTGCGGGTCGTCCTCGTCGACGACGGCCTTCCCAGGCCCGCCACGCAGCTCGCCGTTCCCCTGGGCGGCGGCCGGCGCGCCTACCTCGACCTGGGATGGGAGCCCTACCAGGTGGGGGTCGAGTACGACGGCCGGGAGCACCACACCTCGCCGGCGGACCGGCGGCGTGACGCGGCCCGCCGCGAGGAGCTGCGGCGGCTGGGCTGGCGGGTGATCGCCGTACGCCGCGACGTCATCCCCCTCCAGATCGCCGGCCTGCTCCGGCACGTCGCCGACGCGTTGATCGAGCGCGGCTGGGAACCCGGCCCGGAGGGCACGGTCCGCGTCCTCCGCCAGATCAGGGCGGCCCGCCGCGGAACCGCTCGCCACCCCCGGCGCCGGCGGTTCTCGTGAGGGCGTCCCCGGCGGCTCGGAGCGCTTCGCCCGGGTCAGGCGATCGTGACCGGGAGCTCCTTGATGCCGTTGATGAAGTTCGAGCGCAGGCGGCGGGCCGGGCCGGCCTGGCGGATGCGCGGCCGGCGTCTGGCCAGCTGCTCGAACAGGACACGCAGTTCCAGCTTGGCGAGGTGGTTGCCGAGGCAGAAGTGCGCGCCGCCGCCGCCGAACCCGATGTGCGTGTTGGGGGTGCGTCCGATGTCGAAGACCTCCGGGTCCGGGAAGACGGAGGCGTCCCGGTTGGCGGAGGAGTAGAAGACCACGACCTTGTCGCCGTCCTTGACGGGCTGCCCGCCGAGCATCTGGTCCGCCATCGACGTGCGCCGGAACAGGTTGACCGGCGAGACCCACCGGACGATCTCGTCGGCCGCCGTCCTGGCCAGCGTGGGGTCGGCCACCAGGCGGTCCCACTGGTCGGGGTGGTCGAAGAGGGCGAGCATGCCGCCGGAGGCCGCGTTGCGGGTGGTCTCGTTGCCCGCGACGATCAGCAGCAGGACGAACAGGTCGAACTCGTCCTCGCCGAGGGTTTCGCCCTTGTCGTCGGGCTGGAGGAGCTTGGTGATGATGTCGTCCTTGGGGGCGGCTCTGCGCTGCGCCGCGAGCTCGTTGGCGTAGGCGTAGACCTCCATGGCGGCGCCGGAGCCCTCCTCGGGCGTGGCCGCGTAGTCGGGGTCCTGGGCGCCGATCATGCGGTTCGACCAGGAGAACAACTTGTCGCGGTCGGTCGCGGGAGCGCCGAGCAGCTCGCAGATCACGTACAGGGGGAGGGGGGCGGAGATCTCGGTGACGAAGTCCACCTCGCCCGAGCACTTGTCGAGCAGGTCGTCGCAGATGTCGCGGATGTGCTGTTCGAGGGCGCCGATCGTCCGGGGGGTGAAGCCTCGGTTGACCAGCGAACGCCGTCTGGTGTGCTCGGGCGGGTCCTGGTTGAGCATCATCAGCCGCTGGAGGGCGATCTGGTCCTCGGGCATCTCGTCGAAGAGGGCGAGCTTCTTGGCCGAGGAGAACAGGTCGGAGTGGCGGGAGACGTGCACGACGTCCTCGTAGCGGGTGACCGCCCAGAACCCGGGCTCGCCCTCGTGCCAGTGCACGGGGGAGTTGGCGCGCAGCCAGGCGAGCTGTTCGTGGGGTGGGCCGGAAGTCGCGTAACGGTCCCTGTCGACGAGGTCGATATGCACGCGCGGTCACCTCTTGATCAAGCGCTTGGTTTATTCGTACTGAAACGTGTTCTATTACGCCACTGTACGCCCGTCAAGTAGCCCCACCCCACCACCATCACCCCCCGCCCCGGGCACCGGCTCCCGCCCCCCATAACCCGGCAGCAGACGAAACACCCCGCCGAACAGCGCCGGCCGGTCGGGGGCGCACGGCCTGGCCGGAGAGGGCGGCATGCCCGACGACGCGGGGAGCCTGTGATCCTCCCTGAGGCCCATGACGATTGTCATGCGGGATTCAGACTCCGGGCTGATGTGCCGACCCGGCCTGGTTACCTAGCGTGTTGTTCCATGAACAGAGCCACACATCCCGTCTGGGCGGTGCTGATCACCGTGGCCGCCACGTTCGCGCAGGTCCTCGTCGGCACCATCCCGGTAACCCTGCTGCTGGCCTCGGACCATCCCCTCTACCGGCCGCTCGGCATGATCGGCGTCACGCTGGCCGCGCTCGCGCTGGTCTACCTGATCCGGCGTTTCCTCGGCGGGCAGTCCTGGGCCGGGGTGGGCATGGAACGATCCCGGCGGGCCGTGCCGCAGCTGCTGCTGGGGGTCGTGGCGGGCGCGGTCCCGACGGTGGCCGCCATCCTGTTGTCGCTGGCGTTCGGCGTGACGTCCCTGGCGCCGGGAGAGACGATCCTCGGCGAGCTGGGCCTGGTGCCGTACGGCATCGCGTTCGCCCTGCTCAGCCAGGCGTTTCCGGAGGAGTTACTGTGGCGGGGGCACCTGTTCGACACGTTGTCGGCACGGTTGTCGCCGAGAGCCGTGCTGATCGTGGTGTCGGTGGGGTTCGGCGCGCTGCACATCCTCTCCAACAGCTCGGCCGATTCGCCGGCCGAACGGCTGCTCTACGTGGTGCAGGCCGTCGCACTCGGCTTCGCGTGCGCGGCGGCGCGGGCGCGCACGGGGGCGTTGTGGATGGCCGTCGGCGTGCACCTCGGCCTGCACCTCGGCAACCTGCTACTCCCGACGGAGGCCGTCCACTACGGCGTGCAACTCGTCATCCTGACCTGCACGCTCACCGTCAGCGGGCTGATACTGCTCCGGTACGGCAAGGGAGCGCGAGAGCAGCCGGCATGCCACCCTGGGCCCACCGCTTACGAGCCGGGCCGCTGAAGCCCTTCCGTTCCCCCAGCCGACAGCCGGCTCGCCTACGGGTGCACCTCGTCCGACGACCACGGCACGCATCAGACCCCGCCCGGCCGGACGTGGCCGACCGCCTATCCCCCGTCTCCACGTGCACCGCCCGCCGACCAGCGTCTCTTGGCTCACCCGGTCGGATGCTGGGGGACGTCCATGCCCGAGGCGCCGCTGGAGTCGCCCTGGATCCAGGCGTCTGACGGGCGAGGCGGTCAGGGGCTGGGGATGAGGGCGAGGGGTGGGAGGTACCTCCGATGTTTATGGAGGTTGGCGCGGATCGACGAAGGAGAGGAATCTTCGGAGGTATGGGGGCTGGGGAGGGTGGTTGGGTGGGGTTCGAGGTGTCGTCACTGGGTTACGGATCGGATGTATCCCGTTGCACGCCCTTGACATGCGCCGCCCTGTCGCAGCAGCATCGGAGGCACAGACATCCGATGAATGAGTGAAGGGTGCGGTGTGAAGCTGCTGCGAGTGGGACCTGTCGGACAGGAGCGGCCGGTGGTGATGGACGCCTCCGGCACCCTGCGCGACATCGGGGAGCCCGAGATCGACGGGGCTTTTCTCGCCTCCGGGGGAGTGGCGCGCGTGCGTGACGCGCTGGAGCGCGGCGACCTGCCCGTCGTCGACGCCGCGGGGCTGCGGGTGGGCGCGCCCATCGCCCGTCCGGGCAAGGTGGTCTGCATCGGGCTGAACTACCGCGACCACGCCGCCGAGTCCGGCGCGGAGCCGCCCGCCGAGCCCGTGGTGTTCATGAAGGCCGCCAACACCGTGATCGGCCCGTACGACGAGGTGCTGGTGCCGCGTGGCAGCGTGAAGACCGACTGGGAGGTGGAGCTGGCGGTCGTGATCGGCCGGCGGGCCCGCTACCTCGACAGCCGGGACGAGGCCCTCGACGTGATCGCCGGGTACGCGATCTCCAACGACGTCTCCGAGCGGGAGTTCCAGCTGGAGCGCGGCGGCCAGTGGGACAAGGGCAAGTCGTGCGAGACGTTCAACCCGCTGGGGCCCTGGCTGGTGACGGCCGACGAGGTCGGCGACCCGCAGAGCCTGGGGCTGCGCCTCTGGGTGAACGGCGAGCCGCGCCAGGACGGCGGCACCAAGGACATGATCTTCGACGTGGCCGAGATCGTGCGGTACCTGAGCCGGTTCATGGTGCTCGAACCCGGTGACGTGATCAACACCGGCACCCCGGCCGGGGTCGCGATGGGCATGCCCGGCCAGCCGTACCTGCGGGCGGGCGACGTGATGGAGCTGGAGATCGACGGGCTCGGCCGCCAGCGGCAGACGGTGGGGCAGGCCTGATGGCGTACAGGATCGTCGCGCTGGAGACGCACGACGTGCGTTTCCCCACGTCGCGGGAGCTGGACGGCTCGGACGCGATGAACCCCGACCCCGACTACTCCGCCGCCTACGTGGTGCTGAAGACCGACGACGGGGTCGAGGGGCACGGGTTCGCGTTCACCATCGGACGCGGCAACGACGTGCAGACCGGAGCGATCCGGGCGCTTGAGCCCCATGTGCTCGGCCGGGACGTCGAAGACCTTGGCGCGCTGTACAAGGAGCTGGTCGGCGACTCGCAGCTGCGCTGGCTGGGCCCGGAGAAGGGCGTCATGCACATGGCGATCTCCGCCGTGGTCAACGCCCTGTGGGACCTGAAGGCCAGGCGGGCGGGCAAGCCGGTGTGGCGGCTGCTGTCGGAGATGTCGCCCGAGGAGATCGTCGGGCTGATCGACTTCCGCTACCTGAGCGACGCGCTCACCCAGGACGAAGCCCTCCAGATCCTGAAAAATGCGGAAGAGGGGAAGGAAGAGCGGATCCAGCGGCTCATCGAGACCGGCTACCCCGCCTACACCACCTCCCCCGGCTGGCTCGGCTACGACGACGACAAGCTGCGACGCCTCTGCAAGGAGGCCCTCGACCAGGGCTTCGGCCAGATCAAGCTCAAGGTCGGCGCCGACCTCGACGACGACCTGCGGCGCTTCCGCGTGGCCCGCGAGGTCTGCGGCCCCGACTACCCGATCGCGATCGACGCCAACCAGCGCTGGGACGTCGCCTCGGCCATCGAGTGGGTCGGCGCGCTGAGCCCGTACCGGCCGCACTGGGTGGAGGAGCCGACCAGCCCCGACGACGTGCTCGGCCACGCCGCCATCGCCGAGGGCATCAGGCCGGTCCCGGTCGCCACCGGCGAGCACGTCCAGAACCGCATCGTCTTCAAGCAGCTGCTCCAGGCCGGCGCGATCTCCTACCTGCAGATCGACGCGGCCAGGGTCGGCGGGGTCAACGAGAACCTGGCGATCCTGCTGCTCGCGGCCAAGTTCGGCGTGCCGGTCTGCCCGCACGCGGGCGGTGTCGGGCTGTGCGAGCTGGTGCAGCACCTGTCGATGTTCGACTACGTGGCGATCACCGGCACGATGGACGGCCGCGTGATCGAGTACGTCGACCACCTCCACGAGCACTTCGTGCACCCGGTCGTCATCGTCAACGGCCGCTACACCGCCCCGACGGCCCCCGGCTTCAGCGCCGAGATGCACGCGGCGTCGATCGCCGCCCACACCTTCCCCGACGGCCAGGTATGGAGGGCCACGTCATGACGCTCAAGGCCATCGTGACCGGCGGCGGTTCAGGCATCGGCCTGGCCACGGCCACCCTGCTCGCGGCGCGCGGCATGCAGGTCGCCTGCCTCGACCTCGCCCCGCCCGGCGACCCCTTCGTGGGCATCACGGCGGACGTGGCCGACGACGCGTCCGTGCGCGCGGCGGTGGCCGAGGCCGCGGAACGGCTCGGCGGCATCGACATCGTGGTCAACAACGCGGGCGTCGGCGCCCAGGGCACGGTCGAGGACAATCCGGACGAGGAATGGCGGAAGGTCTTCGAGGTCAACGTGTTCGGCATCGTCCGGGTGAGCCGGGCGGCGCTGCCGTACCTGCGCAGGTCGGCGCACCCGGCCATCGTCAACACCTGCTCGATCGCGGCCACCGCGGGGCTGCCGAACCGGGCGCTCTACAGCGCGACCAAGGGCGCGGTGTTGTCGCTGACCCTCGCCATGGCCGCCGACCACGTCCGCGAGGGCATCCGCGTCAACTGCGTCAACCCGGGCACCGCCGACACCCCGTGGGTGGGGCGGCTGCTCGACTCGGCCGACGATCCGCAGGCCGAACGAGCGGCGCTGAACGCCAGGCAGCCCATGGGCCGCCTGGTCAGCGCCGAGGAGGTCGCCGCCGCGATCGCCTATCTCGCAGGTCCCGAGGCCGCCGCGACCACCGGCACCGCGCTCGCGGTCGACGGCGGCATGCAGGGGCTACGGCTCCGGCCAACCAAATAAGGAAGGTAACCCCCCATGAAGATCGGTCCGGTGGTCGCGAGCGCGGCCCTGCTGGCGGTCGTCGCCGCCTGCGGTTCCAGCGGCACGAGCGGCACGAGCGGCACGAGCGGCTCCACGGCGGAAGGGGGAGGCGGCGGCAAGGTGGGCATCGACCACCCGCGCGCCGACTCCGACTTCTGGAACTCCTACATGAAGTACGTCCCGCAGATGGCGACCGAGCTCAAGGCCGACCTGATGCCCGCCACCAACTCCCAGAACGACGTCTCCAAGCTGGTCAACAACGTGCAGGCGCTGGTCGGCCAGGGCGCCAAGGCGATCGTCATGGCCCCCCAGGACACCGGCGCCATCGCCAACACGCTCCAGCAGCTGGAGAACAAGAAGATCCCCGTGGTCACCGTGGACACCCGGCCCGACAAGGGCAAGGTCTACATGGTCGTCCGCGCCGACAACCGCGCGTACGGCACCAAGGCGTGCGAGTTCCTCGGCGAGAAGCTCGGCGGCAAGGGCAAGGTCGTGCAGCTTGAGGGCGCGCTCAGCTCGATCAACGGCCGCGACCGGTCCGAGGCGTTCAACGAGTGCATGAAGAGCAAGTTCCCCGGCATCACGGTGTTCAGCGAGCCGACCGAGTGGGAGGGCAGCAAGGCGGCGTCCATGCTCCAGACCCGCCTGGAGCAGAACCCGGACATCAAGGGCATCTATATGCATGCCGGCGGCGTGCACCTGGCCCCGACGCTGCAGGTGCTCAAGCAGAAGAACCTGCTGGTCCCGCCGACCGACCCCAAGCACGTCTTCGTGGTCTCCAACGACGGCATCCCGCAGGAGTTCGAGGAGATCCGCAAGGGCAACATCGACGCCACGGTGTCGCAGCCGGCCGACCTCTACGCCCGGTACGCGATCTTCTACGCCAAGGCGGCGGTCGACGGCAAGACGTTCCAGCCGGGCCCGACCGACCACGGCAGCAACATCATCCAACTGCCCAACGGCCTCGAGGACCAGCTCCCGGCGCCGCTGGTGACGAAGGACAACGTGGACGACCAGAATCTCTGGGGTAACCAGGTCAAGTGATGAAATATCACGTTGAAGCCCGAAATGTCGTCAAGCGTTTCGGCCCGACCACCGCGCTGAACGGCGCGGAGATCGCCATCGCCGAGGGCCAGACCCACGCCCTCGTCGGCCGGAACGGCGCGGGGAAGTCCACCCTCGTGTCGATCCTCACCGGGCTCCAGCGGCCGGACGAGGGCGAGGTGCTGTTCTCGGGCGAGACGGCGCCCGCCCTGGCCGACCGCGACGCCTGGCGGCAGCGCGTCGCCTGCGTGTACCAGAAGTCCACGATCATCCCGGCGCTGACGGTCGCGGAGAACCTGTTCCTCAACCGCCAGACCGGCCGCGGCCGGATGATCAACTGGCGGGCGCTGCGGGCCAAGGCGCGCGAGCTGCTGGACACCTACGAGGTGGACGTCGACCCGCAGGCGCTGGCCGGCGAGCTGGGCGTCGAGCAGCGGCAGCTCGTGGAGATCGCGCGGGCGCTGTCGTTCGGCGCCCGGTTCATCATCCTCGACGAGCCCACCGCCAGGCTCGACGGCCCGGCCATCGAGCGGCTGTTCACCCGTATGCGCTCGCTGCGCGAGCAGGGCGTCACGATGATGTACATCTCCCACCACCTGGACGAGGTGTACGAGATCTGCCAGAGCGTCACGGTCTTCCGCGACGCCCGGCACATCGTGACCCGGCCGGTCGCCGGCTTCCCCCAGGACGAGCTGGTCGACGCGATGACCGGCGAGGCCACGGCCGCCTACGAGTCCCGGCAGCGCACGCCGGGCGAGGCGGTCGTGTTGTCCGGCGCGGGCCTGTCGCTGACCGGCCGCTACCAGGACGTGGACATCTCGGTCAGGTCCGGCGAGGTCGTGGGCCTGGCGGGCTCGGCGAGCAGCGGCAAGGTCGGCCTGGCCGAGACCCTGGTCGGGCTGCGCAAGCCGGACACGGGCGTGGTCACGATCGACGGCACCCGGGTCAGGCCGGGCGACGTGCCCGCCGCCATGCGCGCCGGGCTCGGGTTCGTGCCCGAGGACCGGCACCACGAGGGTTTCGTGCCGATGTTGTCGGTGGGGGAGAACGCGACCCTGCCGATCGCCCACAAACTGGGCGCCTACGGCATCGTCTCGCCCGCGCGGCGCCGGGCCAGGGCCGTCCAGATGATCGAGAGCCTGGACATCAAGACCGAGGGGCCCGACCAGCCCGTCGGCGACCTGTCCGGCGGGAACGCGCAGAAGGTCGTGTTCGCGCGGGCGCTCGTGGACGACCCGAGGGCGCTGGTCGTGATCAACCCGACCGCGGGCGTCGACGTCAAGGCCAAGCAGGCCCTGCTCGGCGCGGTCGAGGACGCGGTCGGCCGGGGC
This sequence comes from Nonomuraea sp. NPDC049637, assembly GCF_040675235.1. Taxonomy (NCBI): domain Bacteria; kingdom Bacillati; phylum Actinomycetota; class Actinomycetes; order Streptosporangiales; family Streptosporangiaceae; genus Nonomuraea; species Nonomuraea sp. NPDC049637. Next base: position 64,011 of record NZ_JBFAOM010000019.1, on the reverse strand, counting down.
GCGGGGGCCGTCGTGGTCTCCGACGAGCTCGACGACCTGCGCATCTGCGACCGGGTGCTGGTGATGTTCCACGGCAGGGTCGTCAAGGACGTGCCACGTGGCTGGACCGACCACGAGCTCGTGGCCGTGATGGAAGGCATACAAGAGTGACCACTTTGACTGCTCCGGCCCCCCGGCTGAGGCTGGCCAGGTTCCGCGACCTGACCCTGGTGCCGGTGATCCTGCTCCTGCTCGTCGTGGGCGCGTTCCTCGACCCGACCTTCCTGACGGCGGGCAACCTGACGAACGTGCTCCAGCAGCAGGCGGCGATCTCGCTGCTCGTGCTGGCCGAGGCGATGATCCTGATCGCCGGGAAGTTCGACCTGTCGCTGGAGTCGACGGTCGGCACCGCGCCCGGCATCGCCGTGATGCTGGCCGTCCCGGCCTCGGCGGGCGGGTTCGGCCTCGGGCTGCCCGGCTGGCTGGTGATCCCGCTGGCCCTGCTCGTGGGCGCGGCCATCGGCGCGTTCAACGGGTTCCTGATCATCAGGTTCCAGCTGTCGGCGTTCATCGTCACGCTGGCCATGCTGATCATCGTGGACGGCCTCCAGCAGGGGCTCACCCAGGGCAAGACGCTGTTCCAGCTCCCCGACTCGATGCTCTACCTCGGCAGCGCCACCTGGCTCGGCCTGCCCGCCGCCATCTGGATCGCCGCGGTGCTGTTCGCCGCCGGCGTCTTCGGCCTGACCTACCTCCGGCTCGGCCGCTCCCTGTACGCCATCGGCGGCAACGCCGACGCCGCCCGCGCCGCCGGCATCCGGGTGGACCGCGTGCTGTTCGGCGTGTTCGTGCTCGGCGGGATCCTGGCCGCCACGGCCGGCATCCTGGAGACCGGGCGTCTCGGCGCGATCGGCAACGAGATGGGCGACGGCTGGATCTTCATGGTCTTCGCCGCGGCCGTCATCGGCGGCGTCAGCATGGACGGCGGCAAGGGCACCGTCCTCGGCGCGCTGACCGGTGTGCTGGTGATCGGCCTGGTCCAGAACATCCTCACCCTCATCGGGGTCTCCGGCTTCTGGCAACCGGTCATCTACGGTGGCATCATTCTCATCGCACTGATCATCAGCAGGATCGCCGGCGGAAAGGCGCAGGACTGATGGAACGCCTCGCCCTGCGCACCAGGCTGCGGCCCGGATGCGAGGAGATCTACGACCGGGAGCACGCCACGATCCCGGCCGCCCTGGAGGCCGCCATGCGCGCCCACGGCGTGATCTCGTGGCGCATCTTCCGCGACGGCCTCGACCTGTTCCACTTCGTGGAGGTCGAGGACTACGCCGCGCTGCAGGCCGCGCTCAAGGACGACCCCGCCGACCAGGCCTGGCAGCGCCAGATGAACCGCCTGCTCGACGGCGACTTCGACAAGTCGGCGGGCGGCCTGCGCCAGGTCTGGGAGCTGACGTGATCGACCTGCCCCGCGTCGGCCTCGGCGGCGCCCCGCTCGGCAACCTCTACCAGGCGGTCTCCGGCGAGCAGGCGCGGGCCACGGTCGACGCGGCCTGGGACAGCGGCGTGCGCCTGTTCGACACCGCGCCCCACTACGGGCTGGGGCTGTCCGAGCGCCGCCTGGGCGCCGCGCTCGCGGAGCGGTCGGGTTACGTCCTGTCCACGAAGGTGGGTCGGCTGGTGGTGCCCGCGCAGGTGCGCGACGACGACGAGATGTTCGACGTCCCGGTCGGGCTGGGCCGTGAATGGGACTTCTCGGCCGACGGCGTGCGCGACTCCCTGGAGGACTCCCTGGCCCGGCTCGGCCTGCCGGAGATCGACATCGCACTCATCCACGACCCCGACGACCACCTGGAGCAGGCGCTGGCCGAGGCCTACCCGGCGCTGGCCGAACTGCGGGAGCAGGGCGTGGTCAAGGCGATCGGCGTCGGGATGAACCAGTGGCAGGCGCCGCTGCGCTTCGTCCGGGAGACCGGCATCGACGTCGTCATGCTCGCCGGGCGCTACACGCTGCTCGACCAGTCGGGGCTGCCGTTGCTGGACGAATGCGCCGAACGCGGCGTCCGGGTGCTGGCCGCCGGGGTCTTCAACAGCGGCCTCCTGGCCACGGCGGCCCCGTCCGGCACCTTCGACTACGCACCCGCGCCGGCGCACTTGCTGGACCGGGCCGCCCGGATCGCCGGCGTCTGCGAGCGCCACGGCGTCTCCCTGCCGCAGGCGGCCATGGCCTTCCCGCTGCGCCATCCGGCGGTCGCCTCGATCGTGCTGGGCGCCCGCGCGCCCGAGGAGGTCGTGGCCAACGCCGCGCTGTGGTCCCGTCCGGTCCCCGAGGAGCTGTGGCTGGAGCTGGCCGGCGAGGGCCTGCTGGGCTGACCGCGGCCGGGCCCCCGCCCGGCCGCCGTCCTCGTTCAGTGCACCTGGTTCAGTGCACCTGTACGGACGCGCCGAAGGCCAGCGCCACGTCCCACACCCGGGAGAAGACGATCACCCGGCCGCCGTCCAGCCCGCCGCAGGAGACCGGCTTGCTGATGGCCGACGTGATGCCCTGCGCCGCGACGTCGTCGAACCAGTTGGTGTAGGAGTAGACCGGGCCGCCGCTGTCGCCGTGGGCCACGGCGCAGCCGCCGACGACGCTCTTGGCCCTGACCATGTGCTTGACGTACTGCCCGTTCGTGTACGTGCCGCTCCACCCGGTCTCGGTCACCTTGATCAGGCAGTACTCGCCCAGCGACGCCCCCGAGTTGCAGACGAAGTTGCCGACGTACGCCTTCCACAAGGCGACCACCCGGTTGCTGGTCGAGGCCGCCGGACCGCCGTCGAAGACGTCGGCCGTGGCGTCGGCCAGGACGATCGCGGCGTCCCGCTTGGGCAGCCGCCACTGCAGGTCGCCCATGCGGTTCGCCGGGCTGCCCGAGCCGCCGCCGTCGTAGAAGGAGTCCCAGAACTCGCCGCAGTGGGCTGCGGTCAGGAAGCCGGGATTGCCGTTCTTGTCGTAGACGGCGAACCCCGAGCTGCAGCCGGAGCCGGTCCTGGCGTTCCAGGTCCGGCCGCCCGCGTAGTAGCTCGGGACGTCGTCCTGCCTGCTGTAGGCCGGGTCGAAGCGCTCGCCGCGCTCCAGCGTGATCGGCGCGGTCGCGCCGCCGGGCCGCTGAAGCTGGTCGGGGACGGTGTCCTCGTCCGGGACCGAGAGCCGCACGCCGCTCCCGTCGGCCTGCGGGGCGGCGCCCGTGACCTGCCCGGACTCGCTCCACTTGTCGGCCTCGGTGAGGAGGTCGGCGTAGGAGAAGGCGGACGGGAGCACGGAGACCGGGGCGGTCAGCCGGCCCTCGTCGACCACGGCCCGCACGGGCGCGGGCACCTGGCCCTTCCAGTACAGGCGGACCTCGTGGTTCTCGGGCGCGACGACCACGCCGCCGTACCCGTCGGAGGTCTCGGCCACGGCCGTGACGCGGTCGGCGACGGCGTTCAGCCGGGTCTGCTCGGCGAAGAGCGCGTCCCAGCTCGCGAAGCCGCCGGGGACCTGGCCGCGCGGGCCGGTCGAGTCCCTGGCCGGCGGCTTGCCTCCGGCGTCGGCGGACTGCCGGGTGAGGTCGGGGCCGGAGGCGGTGACCGCCGAGGCGGCTCCGGCGCCCAGGAAGGGCACGACGGCGCACGTCAAGATCAGCACCGTACGGCGTAAGCGGATGTTCTGCATGGATCCCCCCATGTCTGGATGAGGGGCCATCACAGCAGGCGATCCGGCACGCCTTCCGCGTCCAAGTACCGCCCCGCGCTGTGCTCTGCGGGCTTGCGGCCTCAGGAGGGGATGAACAGCCAGGACGTGGACGTGCCGGACTCGTAGCGGGAGTCCAGGCGTTTGGCCACCACGCCGGGCAGGCCCTGCTCGCGCGCCGCCTGCCGGACCGCGCCGGCCTCCCCGGGCCACGAGGGCGCTGTCTGCCAGCGGTGGCCGGCCAGCCCCAGTGACTCCAGGACGGCCCGCCGGTCGGCGAACGGCTCGTCCACCAGGGAGCGGCCCTCGTCGTACAGCAGGTCCTGGACGACCAGGATCTCGGTCCCGGCCAGCGTGACCACCTCGCCGTCCAGCACCGCCGTCCGGCTGCCGAACGACTCGGCCAGCGGGCGCAGCCAGGGATGCTCGCGGGCGGCCGTCGTGCGTCCGCCGTCGACGGGGACCAGGAGCCGGCGTCCGCCCCAGGCGAACTCGAAGGCGTAGGCGGCGGCGTCCCTGGGCGGCCGGGCGCGCTCGGTGGGCAGCATGGGCTCCACGTCGGGGAACGGGTCGCGGACGGGGGCGTCCATGCGGTGGATCATCCAGTTCTTGCCCCGCGTCCGGAACAGCACGAACCGCCCGGAGGCCCGCCGGCCGTGCAGGACGAACTTGACCTCGCGCTCGGACCACTTCTCGGTCTCGTACGTGCCGGTGTCCCAGACGGTCATGGTGCCGCCGCCGTACTCGCCCTTCGGGATCTCGCCGTGGAAGGTGAGGTACTCCATCGGATGGTCCTCGGTGTGCACGGCCAGGTGGTTGGTGCCGGGGTCGGCGGGCAGGCCCTTGGGGACCGCCCAGGAGGCCAGCACGCCGTCGTGTTCCAGCCGCAGGTCCCAGTGCAGGGACCGGGCGTGGTGCTCCTGGATGACGAACGCGGCGCCGCCACCGTCTCGGGGAGGGGTGGCGGGCACGGGCTCGGGGGTCCGGCTGGGGTCGCGTTTGCTGCGGTATCGCTCCAGTTTGTCGGCCACGACACGGTTACTACCCGGGGAACGGCCGCCGATCAGTCGAGGGCCTTGCGCAGCCACGCCTCCACGCCCGCCACGTGCACGGTGGCCCACGACCGCGCCACGTCCGGCTGGCGGGCGGCGATGGCCTCGTAGATCGCGGTGTGCTGCTCGCGGGTCTTCTCCATCGCGCCCTCCTGGGTGAGGCCGCGCCACACCCGGGCCCGAGTGGTCGGACCTGACAGGCTCTCGATGAACGAGCAGAGCACGCTGTTGCCCGACCCGCGCGCGATGCGCTGATGGAACTCCAGGTCGTTGGCGACCAGTTCCTCGACCGTCGGCTGCGCGGGCAGCGAGTCGAGGATGCGCCGCAGCTCCTCGATGTCCTCGTCGCGCATCAGCTCGGTGGCCAGGGCCGTCGCGGCCGGCTCCAGGATGCGCCGCACCTCGAAGAACTGGATCACCGTGTCGTCGCGGTGCAGGTCGAGCACGAACGACATGGTGTCGAGCAGCAGGTGCGGCTCCAGGCTGGTGACGTACGTGCCGTCGCCCTGGCGCACGTCGAGGACGTTGATCAGGGCCAGCGCGCGCACGGCCTCGCGCAGCGAGTTGCGCGACAGGCCGAGCCGCTCGGCGAGGTCGGCCTCCTTCGGCAGGCGGTCGCCCGGGGTCAGCTCCCCGGAGAGGATCATCTGCTTGATCTTGTCGATGGCCGCGTCGGTGACCGCCACACTCTTCTCCCTAGACATCGGATGTCTAGGAGTCTAGAGCCTGGAAGCGTACGGGATCGACGTTCGGGACGCGGCGGACCAGGCCCCGGGTCTCCAGCGTGCGCAGATGGGCCGCGGCCTCGCCGGCCGCCATGCCGCGCAGCACGGGGGCCAGGTCGTCCCAGGGCCGGTTCCAGGTCATCATCGAGGCGACCTCCCAGATGGTCAGCGGTCGCGACCGCTCGGCCATGAGGGTGCGCAACCGGATCAGCTTCTCCTCGTGATGGTGGCGGATCTCGGCGGCGCGCGCGGCAACATCGGGAAATATCCACTCGTGCGCCGGCAGGGCGTCCAGGGGGCCCAGCTCGCCGACCCGGTCGAGCGAGTCCAGGAAGTCGCCCAGCGGATCGATGTCGTCGCGGTCGTAGGGATAGATCCCGATGTGCGGGGTGATGTCGGGAAGGACGTGGTCGCCGGTGAACAGCCGGTCGGCGTCCTCCAGGTGCAGGCAGATGTGGCCCGGCGTGTGGCCCGGGGTGTGCACGGCGCGCAGCTTGCGGCCGGGCAGCTCCACCAGGTCGCCGTCGCGCAGCTCGCGGTCGGGCAGCGCGGGCGGCGTCGGCCGGGTGCCCATCGCCTCGCGCACCTCGCCGGGGCCGGCGCCGGCCCGCCTGAGCATGTCGGACTGGAAGCTCGCGTGCTCCTCCGCGGCGAACCGGTGCATGAGCCGGACCAGCGCCGCGTCCTCCTCGTGCATGGCGATCCAGGCCCCGGACGCCTCCTTGACCTGCCCGGCCAGCCCGGCGTGGTCGGGGTGGAAGTGGGTGACGACCACGCCGCTCACGGCCCCCACGTCGAGCCCGAGCGCGGCCAGGCCGCCGCTGAGCGCCTGCCAGGCGTCGGGGTGGTTCCATCCGGCGTCCACCAGCACCGGCCCGCGCGGCGACTCGACGGCGTAGACGAGGGTGTAGCCCAGCGGGTTGCCCGGGATGGGCACCGGCACGCTCCACACCCCGCCGCCGAGCTCCTGCGGCCGCTGTTCCGCGTACGGCCTGCGCCTGGTCTTCCCCACCGGTTCCCCCGATCGAGCACGTGCGTGTGAATGGTGGATCAGGCCAGGCGTTCGAGGATCGTCGCCGTGGCCAGGGCACCGCCCGCGCACATCGTGACCAGCGCGGTGGTGGTGTCGGAGCGTTCGAGCTCGTGCAGGGCGGTGGTGATGAGCCGGGCGCCGGTGGCCCCGACGGGATGGCCGAGCGCGATGGCCCCGCCGTTGACGTTGACCCGGTCGAGGTCGGGCTCGTGCACCGCGGCCCACGAGAGCACCACGGACGCGAACGCCTCGTTCACCTCGAACCTGTCGATGTCGCCCATGGTCATCCCGGCCGCCGTCAGCACCTTCGCGGTCGCCTCCACGGGACCGTCGAGATGATAGTAGGGCTCGGCCCCGACGAGCGCCTGCGCCAGGATGCGCGCCCTGGGCCGCAGCCCCTGCCGGCGGGCCTCCTGCTCGCTGGTCACCAGCACGGCGGCCGCGCCGTCGGAGATCTGCGAGGACGTGCCGGCGGTGTGCAGGGCGCCCTCGGCGACCGGCTTGAGCCCGGCCAGGCTCTCGACCGTGGTCTCGCGTAACCCCTGGTCCCTGCGGACGGAGCCGACGGGCACGATCTCCCGCTCGAACCGCCCGTCGGCCCAGGCCTTGGCCGCCAGGCGCTGCGACCGCGCGCCGAACCAGTCGAGCCGCTCCCTGGTCAGCCCGCGCCGCCGGGCGATGCGTTCGGCCGCGGTGAACTGGTCGGGCAGGTCGATGCTCCAGTCGTCGGGACGCGGCCGCGCGGGGCGCACGTTGCTGCCGAGCGGCGCCCTGCTCATCATCTCGACCCCGCATCCGACGCCGGCCTCGATGACGCCCGCCCTGATCATCGCCGCCGCCAGGTGCACGGCCTGCTGGGAGGAGCCGCACTGGGCGTCGAGCGTGGTGACGCCCGTCTGGTAGGGGAGGCCGGCGTAGAGCCACGAGTGGCGGCCGACGTGGCCGCCCTGCTCGCCGGCCTGCGTGACGCACCCGGCGAACGTCTGGCCGATCGTGGCCGGATCGATGCCGGCGCGCTGGATGAGGCCGTTCAGCGCGGCGGCCAGCACCTGCTGCGGCTTGAGCTCCGACAACCAGCCCGCCCGCTTGCCGATGGGCGTACGAACGGCTTCGACGATCACAGGTGTGCCCACAGTCGCCTCCAGAACGTTGCTCTGGCCGCGACTGTAACGCGTTCTACTTTCTGGTGGAAGCCTCGCTTCCGGCCGGGAACTCGGCACGCAGCCCGAAAGTGTCGAAAAGCCGCAGGTCAAAGAACATGGCGACGTGATTGACGCCTTCTTCGCGCAACGTCAGGACCATGATGGCGAAGCGGCGGTAGACGTCGTGCTCGCGGAAGTAGACGGCGAACGCGGGCTGGCCGTTGGCGGCCACGGGCAGCAGCCTGAGGTCGTGCGGCCGGCTGGCGGGGCACTGCGTGGAGACGAGCTCGCCGATCGCGTCGGGGCCTTCGTACCAGCCCACGTAGGGGGGCATCTCCCAGATCGCGTCTTTGGTGAACAGCGAGACCAGCTCGTCGACGTCGTAGTTCTCGAAGGCGGCGACGTAGCGGTCGAGCAGGTGTCGCTGCTCGGCGGAGAGCGGCTCGACCTGGTCGTCGAGGCTCGGCGAGACCTCGCTGAGCTGCGCGCGGGCCCGCTGCAGGATGCTGTTGACGGCCGCCGTGGACAGGCCGACCGCCTCGGCGACCTCGGCCGCCCGCCACCTGAGCACGTCGCGCAGGATCAGCACGGCGCGCTGCCGGGGCGGCAGGTGCTGGAGCGCGGCGACGAGCGCGAGCCGGATGCTCTCGCGCGAGGTCACGATCGAGGCCGGGTCGCCGGCCGCCTCGACCCCGGCCAGCGTGTCGGGCACCGGCTCCAGCCAGGGCACCTCGCCGTCCTGGACCAGCGGCTCGGCCGGCTCGGTGCTCGGGGCGCCGAGACCGGTGGGCAGGGGCCGCCGGCCGCGGCTGTCGAGCGCGGTCAGGCAGGCGGTGGTGGCGATGCGGTAGAGCCACGTGCGCAGCGACGACCGCCCCTCGAACCCGTCGTAGCCCCGCCAGGCCCGCAGATAGGTCTCCTGTACGAGATCCTCGGCGTCGTGCACCGAACCCAGCATGCGGTAGCAGTGTGCGAACAGCTCGCGCCGCATCGGATCGGCCAGCCGGAGGAAGTCTTCGCTCGTCGGCTTGTCGCTCATGCCCCCTGTATAGCTTCCGCCACCGACAAAAGCCGATTAGGGCATGACGGAGATGTCCGGAAGGGGCTAAATGTCGGCCAGGAGGCGGTTCGCGGCGGTCTCGATGCGCCGCTGGATCTGGTCGTACGTGCGCCGCCCGCGCAACATCTCCAGCAGCTCCTGCACCCACACGCTGGCCAGCGAGCCCGCGAGGTCGAGCTGCTCCTCGCCGGCCTGGTCGACGGTCAGCCCGTCGGCGGACACCCGCAGCAGCAGCCCGGTCATGCGGTCGCCGAACGGTGTCTGGACCTCGGCCATGATCAACGACCGGATCAGCGCGTCGGCCAGCTCCGGCTCGCGCATCAGCCCCCGGGTGGCCCGCATGAGCACGTCGACGGCCCGGCTGGCCGGCGTGGACGCCCCGGGCGGGCGGCGCTCGATGCTGCTCTCCAGCAGGTCGATCTCCTCGCCCACGACCGCCACGACCAGGTCCATCTTGGAGGGGAAGTAGCGGTAGAGCGTGCCCAGCGCCACGCCGGCGCGCTCGGCGACCGTGCGCATCTGCATCGCCTCGACGCCGCCGCGCGAGGCCAGCGCGGCGGCGGCCTGGACGATGCGCTTGCGGCGTTGGTGCTGGCTGCGGGTGCGGACGCTGCGACCGCCCGCCGCGGCGCGGCCCTCGGCGGCCCCCTCGGTGTCGCTGGGGGGCGCGGAGAATGACCCGGGCGAGGTACGCATAAGAACACGTTATCTGATTTCTCGGCAACGCGGCTTGTTACTCGCGAGTCACAAACAGGCCGTATCGGCCCATGTCTACGGCGTTACAGGACTATGTCGGAACATTGCTAAGAGGGCCGGTACTGGACAGATATTAGAATCTGTTCTAGTTTGCCATTCGGCTTACCTAGCGCTTGCTGGAGGCTCGATGATCGCGCAGACGCTGGCCGCCCTGCTCCTCGACCGGGCGCGGGACGACCGACCTGGGCTGATGTTCGAGGACGCGGTGTGGTCGTGGCGCGAGCACGTCGCCCGCTGCCGGGCGGCGGGGGCCTGGCTGAGCGGGCGCGGCACGGGGCTGCACGTGGGCGTGCTGGCGGAGAACGTCCCGGAGTTGCTTCTCGTGCTCGGCGGGGCGGCGCTCGACGGGCACGTGCTGGTCGCGCTGAATCCGACGCGCCCGGCCGGGGAACTGGTCCGCGACGCCCGCGCCACCGACGTGGACCTCCTGCTCTGGGACGCCCCCTTCGCCGCCACCGCCGCGACGGTCGCCGAGGCGCTGGGCGTGGAGAGCATGCCGCTGTCCCTGGTGTCGTCCCTGGGGGAGGACGGCGGGCGGGCCGGTGCGGCCGCGCCCGGCGACCTGGTGATGCTGATCTTCACGTCGGGGACCTCGGGGCGGCCCAGGGCCGTCCGGATCACGCAGCGCAAGCTGGCGCTGCCGGGGCTGAGCCTGGCCGCGCTGCTCACGCCCGCAGACGTCGTCTACTGCTCGATGCCGCTGTTCCACTCGGGAGCGCTGATGGCCGCCTACGCCCCGGCCGTGGCCTCGGGGGCGGCGCTGGCCGTGCGCAGGCGGTTCTCGGCCTCCGGCCTGCTGCCGGACGTACGGCGGCACGGCTGCACCTACCTGCACTACGTCGGCAAGGCCCTCTCCTACGTCCTGGCCACCCCCGAACGCCCGGACGACGCCGACAACCCCCTCAGGATCGCCTTCGGCAACGAGGGCAGCGCGGTCGCGACCAGGCGGTTCGGCGAGCGGTTCGGCTGCCGGGTGATCGACGCGTTCGGCTCCACCGAGACGGCCATCTCCTTCAGCCCGGACCCCGGCGCCCCGCCCGGCAGCCTGGGCAGGCTGGGCGCGGGCGTGCAGATCCTCGACCCCGCCACCGGCCGCCCGTGCCCGCCCGCCCGCATCGAGGGCGGCCGCCTGCTCAACCCGGACGAGGCCGTCGGCGAGCTGGTCAACACCGCCGGCCCCGGCCTGTTCGAGGGCTACTACAACGACCCGGACGCCGACGCCGAACGCGTCAGGAACGGCGCGTTCTGGTCCGGCGACCTGGCCTACGCCGACCCCGCCGGCCACGTCTTCTTCGCCGGACGCGGCACCGAACGCCTGCGCGTGGACGGCGAGAACCTGGCCGTCGCCCCCGTGGAGGCCGCCTTGCGGGAGTTCGGCGGCGTGGTGGAGGCGGCCGTCTACCCGGTGCCGGACGCGGCGGCCGGCGACCAGGTGATGGCGGCGCTGGTCATGGACGTCCCCTTCGACGCGGAGGCGTTCGCGGCGTTCCTGGCCGGGCGCACCGACCTGGGCCTCAAGTCCTTACCCCGCTATATCCGGATTTGTCGAGATCTTCCGCTGACCCCCTCCCACAAGGTCATCAAGCGGATCCTGGCCAGGGAGGCGTGGCGGACCGGCGACCCCGTCTGGTGGCGCTCGCCGTCCGGATTGCGCCCCCTGACCGGCGTGGACGTCAAGGCGATCGAGGACGAGTTCGTCGAGCACGGCAGGCACCACCTCTTGGAGAGCTGATGGATTTCAACCTGGACGAGACCCAGCAGGACCTGAAGAAGCTGACCGCCGAAGTCCTGGCCAAGCAAGGAGAGGGCGGCCCCGCGGCCGAGCAGGGTGCGGGCGGTTCGGCGGCCGAGGACGGGCTGTGGCGGGCCGGGCTCATGGGCGTGTGCGCGGCCGAGGAGGCGGGCGGCGCGGGGCTCGGCCCGGTCGAGATGGCCGTGGTGCTGCGCGAGGTGGGCGCGCGGGCGGCGGCCGTGCCGGCGTTGCCCGTCCTGGTGAGCACGCTGGCCCTGGCCCGGCACGGCAGCCCGGACCAGCGACGGCGGGTCACGCGCGGCACCCTGGCCCGGCGCGAGCCCGGCCGGGCGCCGGCCGATCCGCCCGCCACGGCCGCCCGGCGCGAGGGCGACGGCTGGTCGCTGACCGGGCGCAAGGTCGCGGTGCCCTACCCGACGGACGACGTCCTGGTCACCGCGGACGAGGGGCTGTTCCTGGTGGCCTCGCCGCCCGCGAGCCCCGAGTTCACCTCGACCGGCGAACCGGCCGCCACGGTCGTGCTGGACGGCACGCCCGCCGAGGCGGTGGCCGGCCCCGAGGCGGCCGCCGACGCCGGACGCCTGTTCACCGTGGCCGTCGCCGCGCAGGCGAGCGGCGTCCTGGCCGGGGCGCTCGACCTGACCACCGCCTACATCAGGACGAGACGGCAGTTCGGCCGGGCGCTGGCCGAGTTCCAGGCCGTGACCATGCAGATCGCCGACGTCTACATCGCCGGACGGGCCCTCGACGTGGCCATGTGGTCGGCGGCGTGGCGGCTGGCCGAGGGCCTGCCCGCCGACGAGGACGTGGCGCTGGCCGCGTTCCACGTCTGCGAGGCCGTCAAGGCGCTCTACACCTGCCAGCACCTGCACGGCGGCCTCGGGCTCGACGTCACCTACCCGCTGCACCGCCACTTCGCGCAGGCCAAGCACCTGTCCCACCTGCTCGGCGGCGCCGACGCCCAGCTCGACCTGATCGGAGCCCTCGTCTGATGCTGATCGACCTGACCCGGGAGCAGCGCGCGCTCCGCGACGAGCTGCGCGAGTACTTCCGCGGCTGCCTGACCGCCGAGGACCGCGCGAAGATCGCCGACGACCCGTTCGGCGAGGCGTACATGGAGCACTGCCGCCGGCTCGGCCGCGACGGCAAGCTCGGGCTGGGCTGGCCCAAGGAGTACGGCGGGGGCGGGTACGGCCCCCTGGAGCAGCAGATCTTCGCCAACGAGATCGCCCGCGCCGGCGTGCCGTACCCCATCATCACCGTGCAGACGGTGGGCCCGACCCTGATGCAGTACGGCACCCAGGAGCAGAAGGACCGGTTCCTGCCGCGCATCCTGGCCGGCGAGTGCCACTTCGCGATCGGCTACAGCGAGCCCGAGGCCGGCACCGACCTGGCCTCCCTGCGCACCACGGCGGTTCTGGACGGCGACCACTACGTCGTCAACGGCCAGAAGATCTTCACCAGCGGCGCGCACTACGCCCAGTACATCTGGCTGGCCGCCCGGACGAACCCCGAGGCCAAGAAGCACAAGGGCATCACGATGATGATCGCCGCCACCGACGACCCCGGCTTCTCCTGGACGCCGATCGTCACCATGGACGGCCGCCACCACACGAACTCCACCTACTACTCCGACGTGCGCGTCCCGGTGGACATGGTGGTGGGCGAGGTGGACCGGGGCTGGGACCTGATCGTCAACCAGCTCAACCACGAACGGGTCACCCTCGGCCCGGCCGGCAACCTCGGCCAGACCTACGACCGCTTCCTGGCCTGGGCCAGGCACGCAGGGCTGACCGACCATCCGGACGTACGCCGCGCCCTCGCCCGCGTGTGGGCCGCCTTCCGTACGAACGAGCTGCTCAACTGGCAGGTGGCGGCGAACATGGACCTCGGCTGGCTGGGCGCGCCCGACGCCTCGGCCACCAAGATCTACGGCTCCGAGCGCATGCAGGAGATCGGCCGGCTGGTCTGCGACGTCGTGTCCCGGTACGGCGACCCCGCCGACCCGGAGACGGCCGAGCTGGCCGAGCGCATGGACCACGGCGTCAAGGGCGCGGTGGTGCTGACGTTCGGCGGCGGGGTCAACGAGGTGCAGCGCGAGCTGATCGCGATGCTCGGCCTGAACCTGCCGAGGCCGCCGCGATGACCGACACGACGACCCCCGCGACGACCCCCGCGACGACCCCCGCGACAACCGGCACGACGACCACCGCGACGACTGACACGACGACCACCGCGATGACCGACGCGGAGCTGCACGAGCTGGCCGGCAAGCAGACGGCGATGGGGGAGCTGCGCGGCGCCCCCGCCGCCGACCCGGTGAACGCGCCCATGATCCGCCATTGGCTGGCGGCCATGGGCGACGCCAACCCGCGCTACCTGGAGGAAGGCGTGGCGCCGCCCGCGATGGCCCAGGTGTGGACCATGCAGGGGCCGGGCTCGCAGGCCAGGGACCGCTCGCCGGTGGACGACCTGCTGGCCGCGCTCGACGCCGCGGGTTTCACCGGGGTCGTCGCGACCAACTGCGAGCAGACCTACCACCGGTACGCCCGGATCGGCGAGCTGCTGACCCCCGCCACCCGCTTCACGTCGCTGGCCGGGCCGAAGCGCACCGCCCTGGGCGAGGGCTACTTCGCCACCTGGAACGTCACCTGGTACGGCGACGACGATCAGCCGGTCGCCGAGATGCTCTTCCGGGTGCTGAAGTTCCGCCCGAAGGCGCCCGCCCCGCGCGAGCGGGAGCCGTACCCGCTGCGGCCGGCGGTCAACGCGGACACCGCGTTCTTCTGGGAGGGGGCGCGGCACGGCGAGCTGCGCGTCCAGAGCTGCGCGGACTGCGGGGAGCTGCGCCATCCGCCCGGCCCGATGTGCCCGAACTGCCGCTCGGGGAACCGGTCGCACGTCGTCGTGAGCGGCCGCGGCACCCTCTACAGCTACGTCGTCCACCACCATCCGCCGGTGCCGGGGCGCGAGGTCCCGTTCGTGGTGGGCGTGGTGGAACTGCCGGAAGGAGTACGGATCGTGGGCAACGTCGTGGACTGCCCGGTCGAGAAGGTGGAGGTCGGGATGGCCCTGCGGGTGACGTACCGGTCGATGGACGACGAGCTCGTCCTGCCGATGTGGACGCCGGAGGAGCCGTGACCCCCGCCGCCGGAACGGCCCTGCCCGAGCTGGAGGTGGACCTGACGCCCACGACGGTGATCGCCACCGCCCTGGCCACCAGGGACTTCACCCCCGTGCACCACGACACCGCCAAGGCCCGCGCCCAGGGCTCGAAGGACATCTTCCTCAACATCCTCACCACCATGGGCCTGGTGGAACGTTATGTCACCGACTGGACGGGCCCGGAGGCGGTCATCACCGGCATCAACGTCAAACTGGGCGTCCCGGCGTACGCGGGGGACCGGCTGAGGTTCAGCGGCGTGATCGTCGAGCGCGACGGCGACCGGTACACCGCGCAGGTGCGCGGCAGGGTGAGCCTGGGCGACCACGCCACCGGCACCGTCACCTTCGTCCTGCCCGGGAGCGCGGGATGACCGGCGGGCGGGCCGCGATCGCGGGTATCGGGGCCACCGAGTTCAGCAAGGACTCCGGCCGGTCGGAGCTGCGGCTGGCCGCCGAGGCCGTGCTCGCCGCCCTGGACGACGCCGGGGTGCCGCCGTCCGACGTGGACGGCATGGTCACCTACACCCAGGACTCCAACCAGGAGATCGCCGTCGCCCGGGAGACCGGCGTGGGCGACCTCACCTTCTTCTCCCGCGTCGAGTACGGCGGCGGCGCGGCCTGCGGCACGGTCGCGCACGCGGCGATGGCCGTGGCCACCGGCATGGCCAGGACGGTGGTCTGCTACCGCGCCTTCAACGAGCGCTCGGGCCGCCGCTTCGGCCAGCCGAACGCCCGGCTGAGCGGGGAGCCCACCTCCCAGGGCCTGGAGATGAGCTGGCACGTGCCGTACGGGCTGATGACCCCGGCCGCGTGGGTCGCCATGTTCGCGCGGCGGTACATGCACGAGTTCGGGGCGACGTCGGAGGACTTCGGGCGGGTCGCGGTGGCCATGCGCAGGCACGCCGCCACCAACCCGGCCGCCTGGTTCCACGGGCGGCCGATCACGCTGGCGGAGCACCAGGCGTCCCGGTGGATCGTGGAGCCGCTGCACCTGCTCGACTGCTGCCAGGAGAGCGACGGCGCGGTGGCCCTGGTCGTGACGTCCGCCGAACGCGCGCACGACCTGCGCAGGTCGCCCGCGGTGATCACGGCGGCGGCGCAGGGGGCGGGCGCGGGCCAGATGATGATGACGAGCTACTACCGGGACGACATGAGCGGCCTGCCGGAGATGTCCGTCGTCGGCCGGCAACTGTGGGAGATGTCCGGGCTGTCCCCGGCGGACATCCAGACGGCCATCCTGTACGACCACTTCACCCCGTTCGTCCTGGCCCAGCTGGAGGAGCTGGGCTTCTGCGGACGCGGCGAGGCCCCCGGCTACCTGCGGGACGGCGGCATCGAGCTGGGCGGCCGCCTGCCCGTCAACCCGCACGGCGGCCAGCTGGGCGAGGCGTACATCCACGGCATGAACGGCATCGCCGAGGCCGTCCGGCAGATCAGGGGGACGGCCGCCAACCAGGTGGCCGGGGTGCGGAACGTCCTGGTCACGGCGGGGACCGGGGTGCCGACGAGCGGCCTGATCCTGTCGGCGTCGTGACGATTAGTTAACTAAAAGACACTCAGGGTAATTGTCACTGCATGAGCGGATTCTGGGGGATCCTGGCACAGCCGGAGTTGAAGATCGACTGGGCCAGGATGCCCACCTACAACACGATCATGGCGGTCGCCGCCGGCGTCGGGTTGCTGCTCGTGGTCTCCTTCGGCCGCCGGCTGCTCAGGGGCGACCCGCTGGAGCACGTGGACGGCTGGGCGCTGGCGTTCGGCGCGGTCGGGACGATCCTGGCGGTCACCGGGTTGCACATGACGCTCACCTGGCCGCTGGCCGGGCAGGGCTTCCCGTTCGACAACATCATCTTCGGGGAGCCCTCGCTGGCGTTCGGCGTGCTGCTGCTGGCCGCCGCGCTCTACCTGTGGAAACGCTGGGGCCTGAGCACCGTGGCGCCCGACCGGCGCAAGCTGGTGGCGCGCACGGCCGGGCCGATCTCGCTGTTCGTCTTCGCCATGGGGCTGGCCTGCTTCGGCATCGCGGCGGCGGGGTGGACGTACACGCTGTTCGCCGCGCCGCCGCAGGAGCCGATCTCGGGGGCCTTCGCCGGCCAGCCGCTGCTGGAGGCCACCTTCATCTCCGGCCTGTACGTGCTGGTCGGGGTGGGGGCGGTGCTGTTCCCGTTCGCGCTGCGGGCCAGGGGCGGCCCGGTCACGACCGTGACCGGGGTGTGCTGGGGGCTCGCCGGGGCGGCGTTCCTGCTGTTCGGCGCGCTGAACTACTTCACCCACATCGGGCTGATCGTCAACACCATGTAGGCGCTCATGGGCCCATGAACATCGGCACGGAGAAGAACACGATCATCGCGATGGCCACGCAGATCAGGAACCCGATCAACTCCCAGGCCCAGTCGTAGTGCCGCTCCCTGCGCCGCTTGAGCGCCTTCTTCTTCCTGGCCGCGGCCTTCTTCTTGCCCGCCGGCTGTTTGCGGCCGCCGGTTTTGGCGCCGCCTCTCCCCGGCGAGCGGGCCGGTTCTGCGCCGGGCTTGCGGCGGGAGGGTTCCTGGAGGTCGCGCGCGGGGTCCGGGTAGCGCGCCCGGTCAGCCTCCAGCTCGCGGGCGAGCTCGAAGGCGAAGTCCGCCGCGCGGCTGCGCCCGGACCCTGCCGCATCGGACCGAGCCGCATCGGACCGAGCCGCATCGGACCGAGCCGCATCGGACCGAGCCGCATCGGACCGAGCCGCATCGGACCGAGCCGCCTCCGACAGAGCCGCCTCCGACAGAGCCGGGTCGGACAGGGCCGGGTCGGACAGGGCCGAGGCGGGCGGGACCGGATCCGACAGGGCCGGGGCGGGTGTGGCCGGGGCGGATGAGGCCGGGGCGTGGGGTGGCTCGGGGGCGGGCATGCGGTAGACCGGTTCGGCGGCGGCCCGGGACCTCGGGGTGAACAGCGGCGCCGCCTCCTTGGCCGGCTGCTCCGCCGCCAGGGGACGCCGGGGAGCGGGGGCCGGCTCCGGACGCGCCGGGACGTCCCTGATCGCGGGCATCTCCTGGGTGATGGGCTCGTCGTCCAGCACGTCCGCGGGGATGGGCGCGGCCAGGAAGAAGGGCCGCTCCCCGGCCGGGGGAACGGCGGCCCCCGCCGGCCGGCCCTCGGCCGCAGCGGCGGGCGGCGCGGTGAAGTCACCCGTGCTGAACGGCCGTACGGACTCAGGCTGCGGGGGCTCGGAGGGCTGCGGGGGCGCGGGGGGCTGCGGCGGCTTGGGCAGGAACGGTCGTACGGCCGCCGCCCGCGCGGCCGGGTCCCGCAGCGGCCCCATCGAGTCCAGCGCCCCGAGCGGGTCGCGCAGCTTGGGCATCGGCGCGGTCGTCGCCTCGTGCACGGACGGCCGTCCGGCGGGCGGCGGCGTGAGCAGGTCCGCCGGGAAGATCCCGGTGCTGGTCGCCGGGTCGGCCTCGGCGAGCGGCAGCGGCCACTGCGGCGGCGCCGGCCAGAGCGGCTTGACGAACAGCGGCGCGGGCTCGGCCGGCACCGACCCCGCGACGTGCACCCGCAGGACCGCGGGCGGCTCCGGCCAGGGCAGACGTCCCAGGACGTCCCGCAGCGGCGCGACCGCGAGCGCGCCGTACACGTCGGCGACCGGCTTCGGCACCCGCCCGCCGGCCAGCGCGGTCAGGGCCATGTCCAGGACCTCGCGGAACCGGTGGCCCGCGCCGAAGGCGAGCTCGTCGGCGGTGTCGGGGGCGACGTCGAGCACCCAGGCCAGCTCGGCCCGGCTCAGCCCGCACACCGCGCACAGCACCAGCACCTCGCGCTGCTGCGGGCGAAGCTCGCGCAGCACGCGCTCGACCAGCGCCGAGGCCGGGTCGATGAGCGGGTCCACGACGGGCGGGGCGTAGACGACGTCCCGCCGGCGGATCTGGCGGCGGGCGTAGGCGTACAGGGCGGCACGGGGCGGGGCGACGTCGGGGACGCCGGACAGCACGGACGCCAGGACGTCGGACGCGGTGCCCGGATCGCCGAGCTGGTCGGCGCAGTACGCGAACAGCCCGGCGGCATGGCGGTCGTAGAGCTCTGCGATCAGTTCTGTGTGGGGGCGCTGACCGGTGAGCGGCTGGGACACGGGGCCGATCCTCTTGCTAAATGTGCGGACGCTGAGGTGAGGGGTACGCGTCTGGAGTTTGTGGAGGTAATCATGCCAACTCACCCAGGCCCGGCGCACCACTTGATCGGAAATTCCGGTAAATCTCCCTGGTCAGTGAAACGTTTAAGCCGATCCCCGTGGGGACACAGGGGTGAGGGTCGCCGTAGTCTTGTGGGCCACCGAGATCATGCGGCGGTCGTGGCAGGGGGGCCGCGGCCCTGCCATCGAGCGAGAGGTCACGCGTGATCACATTCGACGCTGTCACCAAACGCTATCCAGACGGCACCACCGCCGTGGACGCCCTCTCCCTTGAGGCGCCCACCGGCGAGATCACCGTGCTGGTGGGCCCCTCGGGCTGCGGGAAGACGACGTCCCTCCGGATGATCAATCGCATGATCGACGCTTCCGAGGGACAGATCCTCCTCGACGGGGTGCCCGTGAGCGGCATCGACCCGCCCACGCTGCGCCGCGGCATCGGGTACGTCATCCAGCAGGCCGGCCTCTTCCCGCACCGGAAGATCGTCGACAACATCGCGACGGTCCCGTACCTGCTGGGCTGGGACAGGAAGAAGGCCCGCGCGCGGGCCATGGAGCTGCTCGAACGCGTCGGCCTGGACCCGGCCTTCGCCGGCCGCTATCCCTTCCAGCTCTCCGGCGGGCAGCAGCAGCGCGTGGGCGTGGCCAGGGCGCTGGCCGCCGATCCGCCCGTGCTGCTCATGGACGAGCCGTTCAGCGCGGTCGACCCGATCGTCCGCACCAGCCTCCAGGACGAGCTGCTGCGGCTGCAGGCGGAGCTGAACAAGACCATCGTGTTCGTCACCCACGACATCGACGAGGCGATCAAGCTCGGCGACCGGGTGGCCGTGCTGCGCGTGGGCGGACGGCTGGCCCAGCTCGCCGACCCCAAGACGCTGCTGTCGGAGCCGGCCGACGACTTCGTCCGCGAGTTCCTGGGCCACGACCGGGGGATCCGGCGGCTGCAGTTCATCTCCACGAAGGGGCTGCGGCTGCGTACCGACCTGACCGTGCGCGAACGGGCTGCGAGCGACGAGCCGTGGTTGCTGGTCGTGACCGACGACAACAGGCCCCTGGGCTGGTTCGCCGGGTCGCGGCCCGACGAGCTGGAGCCGTACGGGACGTTCGTGCTCGGCCGAGACTCGATGCGCTCGGCCCTGGACGCCGCGCTGCTGTCGCCCTCCGGCTGCTCGGTCGCCGTGGACGAGGACGGCAGGGTCGTCGGCGTGGCGACCAGGGAGGCCCTGGACGAGGCGCTGGCGGAGGCCGCCGATGCGTGAGGGTCCGCCCAGCATCTGGGAGTGGATCGCGCGCAACTGGGACACCGGCCGCGCCGACAGCATCAGGAACCTGCTGACCGACCACCTGACCATGTCCCTGGTGCCGATCCTGGCCGCGCTGGTGCTGGCGTTGCCGCTCGGGCTGGCCTGCGTGCGCTGGCGGTGGCTCTACCAGCCCACCTCGGGCCTGATGAACGTCGTCTACGCGCTGCCGTCGCTGCCGGTGTTCATGTTGCTGATCTCGGTCACCGGGCTGTCGCAGACCACCGTGATCATCCCGCTGACCTTCTACGGCATGGCCGTGCTCATCCCGGCCGTGGTCGACGGGCTGAACTCGGTGCCCGACCACGTGCGCCAGTCGGCCGTCGCGATGGGCTTCACGCCCATGCGCCGCCTGCTGCAGGTCGAGCTGCCCATCGCCACGCCGGTGGTGCTGGCCGGGCTGCGCGTGGTCGCGGTCTCCAGCATCAGCCTGGTCAGCGTGGGCGCGCTGATCGGCCAGGGCGGGCTCGGCGGGCTGTTCACCCGGGCCTACCAGAACCCGTTCATGCCGCCGGTGGTCACCGGCATCGTGCTGATCGTCGCGCTGGCGCTGGTCGCCGACGGCCTGCTGGTCCTGGCCCAGCGCCTGCTCACCCCCTGGGTGCGCGCGCGGAAGGGGACGTCGTGAGCTGGTTGAGCTCGTTCTTCGGCTGGCTGGCCGACTTCTTCGGCACCGGGGCGAACTGGGCCGGCCCCGACGGCATCCCGGCGCGGCTGCTGGAGCACCTGGAGTTCTCGGCCCTGGCGCTGGTGCTGGCGATGCTGATCGCGGTGCCGCTGGGGCTGGCCATCGGCCACACCGGCAGGGGCGAGGTCGTGGTCGTCATCTCGGCGAACCTGGCCAGGGCGCTGCCGACGCTCGGCCTGCTGGTGCTGTTCGTGCTGCTGCTCGGCACGTCCTCGATCTGGCCGGTGATCATCCCGCTGGTGCTGCTGTCGGTGCCGCCGATCCTGGTCAACACCTACGAGGGCATCAAGGGCGTCGATCCGGAGCTGCGCGACGCGGCGTACGGGATGGGGCTGCGCGGCGGGCAGGTGCTCGGCCGGGTGCTGGTCCCGGTGGCGCTGCCGCTGATCCTGCTGGGGCTCAGGCTGTCGGCGATCCAGGTGGTCTCCACCACGACGGTCGCGGCGTACACGGGGCTCGGCGGGCTCGGCCGGTTCGTGATCGACGGTTTCGCCACCAAGGATTATGCGAGCGTTGTGGGGGGTTCAGTACTGATTGTGCTGTTCGCGCTTGTCGTGCAGATCGTGTTCGCCCTCATCCAGAGGGTGACCGTTTCGCCGGGGGTGAGCCAGAGACTGAAGGTTCGATAGTCTCCGGTATTACCTGCCGCTTTAGAAGGGAAATTCAGAGATGAGACGCATGATCGGCACCGCGGCGGTGCTCGTGTCGGCGACGCTGGCGCTGGCCGCCTGCGGTGGCGGGAGCGGCGGTGGGGGCAACCCGCTCGACACCACGAGCGCGGCGCCCAGCGGGTCGGCCGCGGCGGCCGGGGGCAAGGCCGTCATCGGCTCCTTCGACTTCGACGAGAGCGTGCTGCTCGCGTCGATCTACGCCCAGGCCCTTGAGGCCAAGGGCGTGCAGGTCGAGGAGAAGCCGCGCATCGGCAGCCGCGAGGCGGTCTACGACCAGGTCAAGAACGGCGGCCTGACCATCGTTCCGGAGTACAACGGCAACCTGCTGGCCTTCGTCGACCTGAAGAACACCGCCTCGACGACCGACGAGGTCAACGCCGCGCTGAAGGAGAAGCTCCCGGCCGAGCTCGAAGTGCTCGACTCCTCGCCCGCCGAGGACAAGGACAGCCTCTCGGTCACCAAGGACACCCAGACCAAGCAGTCGCTGAACACGATCGAGGACCTGGCCAAGGTCTCCAAGAACATGGTCGTCGGCGGCCCGCCCGAGTTCAAGAAGCGGTGGGAGGCGCGCTTCAAGGAGGTCTACGGGCTGGAGTTCAAGCAGTGGGAGCCGAAGGGCCCGGCCACGGCCGACGCCCTGAAGGACGGCTCGATCCAGGTCGGCAACGTGTTCACCACGGACCCCAAGATGCTGGCCAACAACCTGGTGCCGCTCCAGGACACCAAGAACATCTTCCCCGCCCAGAACGTCACGCCGCTGCTGTTCAAGGCCGGCGCGAACGACACGATCCGCACCACGCTCAACGGCATCTCGGCCAAGCTGAGCACCCAGTCCCTGCTCGACATGATGCAGAAGATCTCCGTCAACAAGGACGAGCCCGCCACGGTGGCCAAGGAATGGCTGACCTCCAACGGCCTCGCCTGACGCCCGCGGCGGGGGCCTCCGGCCGGAGGTCTCCGCTGTGAGCGAGTTCACGGAGGCGATGGCGCAACTGGCCGCGGGCGTCGCGGTGATCACCGTCCGGGACGGGCGTGACGACCTGGGCGTGACCGTGTCGGCGCTGACGTCCGTCTCGGCCGAGCCGCCGCTCGTGCTGATCAGCCTGGCCTCCCGCGGCTACCTCTGCGAGGTGCTGCTCCGGCAGGACCGGTGGGCGGCCTCGCTGCTGTCCTCCGGCCAGGCCGCGATCGCCAGCCGCTTCGCCACCGCCGGCCGTCCCAGCGCCCGCCTGCTGCTGGCGGGCACCCCCCACCACCGGGGGGCGCAGACCGAGGCGCTGGTGGTCGAGGGCGGTGTGGCGGCCCTGGAGGCCGAGACGACCCAGGTCGTCCCGGCCGGCGACCACACGCTCTTCGTCGCCCAGGTGCTCGCCGTCCCCTATGTCACCCCCGCGCTCCAGCCGCTGGTACGGCTGCGCGCCCGCTACCGGCCGATGGGATGCTGAATGCGCAGTTTCCTCTTCCTCCTGGGCGGCAACCGCCGTGACGGCAACACCGAGACCCTGGCCAGGCACGCCGCCGCCGCGCTCCCGCCGGACGTCGGGCAACGCTGGCTGCGCCTCGACGACCACCCGCTGCCGCCCTTCCAGGACATCCGCCACACCGGCGACGGCCTCTACCCCGTGCCCGAGGGCGCGGCGAAACTGCTCGCCGAGGCCACCCTCGACGCCACCGACCTGGTGATCGTCTCCCCGCTCTACTGGTACAGCGTCTCGGCCACCACCAAGCTGTACCTGGACCACTGGTCGGCCTGGATGCGCGTCCCCGGTTACGACTTCAGGGCGCGCATGGCGGGCAAGACCGTCTGGGCGGTCACCACGATCAGCGAGGAGGACGAGTCGGTGGCCGATCCGCTGATCGGCACGCTGCGCCTGTCGGCCGAGTACTTCGGGTCGTGGGGCGGCGCGCTCGTCGGCTACGCCAACCGCCCCGGCGACATCCTGCGCGACACCGGCGCCCTGGAGCGGGCCGCGGCCTTCTTCGGCCCCGGAGCCGCTCGTCGTGCCAGCCGGGCGTCGGACCCCGCACCGGGCTGAAGGCCGGCCTGATCCGGGTGACGGCCTTGCCGGCACGGGCGAGCGTACAAGATCGAACTACCTGATGATGTACCAACCGGGCAGAGAGAGCGGACCGGCGGCGGGCAGGCCCAGCTCGGCCGACAGGCGGGCCAGCGGCCCCCAGGCGTCGAGCCGCATCCTGGCCAGGGCGGCGGACTTGTCCTCGCTGGACTCCGGGCCGCGCAGGCGCTCCAGCGGGTTGAGCCTGGGATAGACGCGCACGGGGGCGTCGTCGGCCAGCCGGGCGCGCTCGCGGGCCAGGCCGAGGGCGTGCTCCAGACCGCCCAGCTCGTCGACCAGGCCGTTGGCGTGGGCGTCCGCGCCGGTCCACACCCGGCCTCTGGCCAGCTCGTGGACGCGCTCGCGGGTGAGGTCGCGGCTCTGGGCGACCTTGCCCACGAAGTCGTCGTAGATGCGGTCGAGCCAGCCGTTCACCCGGTCCCACTGCTCGGGGGAGAAGCCGCGGGCGGTGGAGAACATGCCGGCGTTCACCCCGTCGGCGACCAGTTCAGTATTTATCCCGATTTTTTGGAGCAAGTCAGTCATGACGGGCTTGCCGCCATAAACGCCGATCGAGCCGGTCAGGGTGCCGGGCTGGGCCACGATCACGTCGGCGCCCATGGACACGAAGTATCCGCCGGACGCGGCCAGGTCGCCCATGGAGACGATCACCGGCTTCACCCGGCGGGTCAGCGTCACCTCCCGCCACACCGTGTCGGAGGCCACGTACGAGCCGCCGGGGCTGTCCACGCGGAAGACCACGGCCTTGACGTGCTCGTCCCGGCGGGCCGCGCGCAGCGCCGCGCTGATCGTGTCGGAGCCCATCGCGCCGCCGCCGCCGAGCGGGCTGCGTCCGCTGCGGCCGCTCCTGATCTGCCCGCTGCCGTGCACGAGCGCGATGCCGTCGGCCATGGGATGCGGCAGCTTCCGCACCGCCGCGCTCCTGGCGTACCGGGAGACGAACAGCAGGTGGGCCTCGCCGCCCGTGGCCCGTCTGACCTCGTCGTAGACCTCGTCGCGGTAGGCGAGGGCGTCCACCAGACCGGTCTCCTGCGCCTCGGAGGCGGTGAAGGGGCCGCGGTCGATCAGCTCGCGCACCTTGGCGGGGTCGAGCCTGCGGCCCTCGGCGATGCCGTGGACGAGCTGCTCGGCGACCGACTCCACGATGCGGGTCATCGACTCGCGGTGGGGCTCGGTCATGTGGTCCTGGGTGAAGGTGTTGACCGCGGTCTTGTACTCGTGCCGCTGCCCGGCCTCGACCTGCACGCCCAGCTTGGTCAGCGCGCCCTTGAGGAACCGCTGCTCCATCGCCACCCCCGTGAGCCCGACGTCGCCGCTGGGCTGGAGGTAGACCCGCTCGAACGCGGTGGCCAGGTAGTAGGGCACCGTGCCGCCGCTGAACTCGCCGAACGTCTCGGCGTAGGCCACGGTCAGCTTGCCGGAGGCGCGGAAGCGGGTGACGGCCTCGCGCAGCTCCTGGACCATGGCCAGGCCCATGGGGTTGCCGCCGAGCTTGACCACCAGCGCCTTGACCCGGGAGTCCCGGGCGGCCCGCCGGAGGCCGGACAGCACGTCCGACAGACGGGTCTTGCGCATGGACAACACCGCGGCGACCGGGTCGGACGGCGGTCCTTCCGTGAGGCCCTCGGTGAGATCGAGCTCCAGGACCAGCGGGCCGGTGCGCCGCTGGCGAAGCTTGTCGACGGTTTCGAAGATCGCCCTGCCTGCGTCCATATAGCCACCCTAAGCGACACATTTCGTGTCGGGCCCGGAAGAGCTCCAGGCGGCCGCCCGGGTAGGGGCTCCGCCTGGAAGCTGGGCCGGGGCCGGGTCAGCGGCGGGTGTGCAGGGCGGCGTAGACGTTGATGCGGGGGGTGGTGACCTGGGTGCCCGCGCTGGCGTACGCGATGGGCTTGCCGGTGCGCTTCAGGGCGTCGAGGAGCTGGTCGGGGGTGGCGTGCGCGCGCTTCTGCCGCAGCAGCGCGAACGAGCCGGTGACGTGCGGGGCGGCCATCGAGGTCCCGTTCAGCGTGGCATAGGCGTTGCCGCTGATGGCGGCGGTGATCGAGACGCCGGGCGCGAACAGGTCGAGCAGGGCGCCCCGGTTGGAGAAGGAGGCCACGGCGTCCTGCTTGTCGGTGGCGCCCACGGTCACGACGTTGGAGACGCAGGCGGGCCAGGAGACGGCGGCGTCGAAGCCGTTGTTGCCCGCGGCCACGACGGTGGCCACGCCCTTGGCCTGGAGCTGGTCCACCTCGGCCTTGAAGTCGGCGCCCTCGCCCTCGTCGCAGGAGGTGTCGTACCTGCCGCCGCCCAGGCTCAGGTTGACCGCGGCGATGTCGTACTGGTCGGCCAGCACGTTCGCGTACGCCATGCCGGTCAGGACCGAGGAGTCGTAGGCGAGCACGCAGGACGCCGCGGCGCCGCAGTAGGGGGAGTTGTCGAAGCGGCTGAAGACCTGGATAGCGATGATCTTGGCCTTGGGGGCGACGCCGGGGTTCGGGAACTCCTTGGTGGCCTGGCCCGCGGTGATGCCCGCGACGTGGGTGCCGTGGTAGCACAGGCCGTACTCGGGCCTGGGGGCGTTGCGCAGGCACGCCTCGGTCTCGGAGCTGGCCGCGCCGTCGCCGATCTGGAACTGGCTGCCGTTGGGGCACAGCGGCGTCGAGCCGTCGGCCGGGTCGGTGGCGGAGAAGCACGCCTGCGCCGCGATCCTGCGGCCGAAGGCCGGGTGGTCGTTGTCGATGCCGGAGTCGATGATCGCGACGGCGGTGCCCTTGCCGGTGAAGCCCTGCCGGTGCGCCCGGTCGGCGCCGATCAGTGGCACGCTCTGCGCCAGCGAGGGCTCGTTGAGCCGGTCCTTGCGGATCGAGACGACGTCCGCCTGCTCGGCGACCTTCTCCAGCTCGGCGCGGGTGCCGCGGTAGACGAAGAAGTCGAGCTTGCCGGCCAGTTCGGCGGGCGGCGTGGCCACGACGTTCCGCCTGTCCTGCCTGACCCCTTCCGCGCCGGCCAGGGCCGACTGCACCTGGGCGGGCTGGCGGACGCGGACGATGACGCGGTGCTCACCCGTCGAGGTGACGGCCGGGTCGATCTTGGACTCGGGGTCGGCCAGGGCGGGGGTGGCGACCAGCGACGCAGCGGTGGCGGCGAGGGTGATCGCACCGGCCAGCAGAGACATGAGTCTCAACTGATCCTCCGGGGGGTCGGGGGGCGTTTGTGTAAAGAAGTGTAGATATTGGACAAGAGATGTCAGAGGGACGCTTGTGTTCTGTTATCGCTTCTTGTCCTGGTACGCGAAAGGGCCGGATCGTCGGGTCCGGCCCTCTCCTTGACGCTGCTCCCAGGCTCAGGGAGTGCTCTGGGCCGTGGCGCCGAACACGTCGATGCGGGCCGTGCGCACCTGGGCGCCGCCGGAGCCGTAGCCGATGCCGCGCCCCGTGGCCTGCAGCCGCTGCAGGTTCTGCGCCACCGTGAAGTCCGGGTGCGCCTGCCGCATGAGCGCGAACGCCCCCGCCACGTGCGGCGCGGCCATCGACGTGCCGCTCTTGTCGGCGTAGGTGTCGTCCGGCACCGACGACCTGATGCCCACGCCGGGCGCGAGCAGGTCGAGCAGCGGGCCGCGGTTGGAGAAGCCGGCCACCGCGTCCCGGTCGTCGGTGGCGCCCACCGCGACGGCGGAGGAGATGCAGGCCGGCGCCGCGACGCCGTCGGGGAAGCCGTTGTTGCCGGCCGCGACCACGGGCGCGACCCCGAAGGAGATCAGCGTGTCGAAGTCCGGCTTGAGTCCCGCGGCGCTCGGATCGGAGTCGCAGTTCTCCCGGTACGGCCCGCCGCCGCCCAGGCTCAGGTTCGCCGCGGCGACGTGCTGGGCCGCGGCCACCCGCGCGACGTACTCCAGCGCCAGCTTCTGGTCGGAGGTGTAGCTGAGGAAGCAGGGCGCCTGGGTGCCGATGACCGCGCACGTCATCGCGCTGTCGATGCGGCTGAACACCTGGATCGGCAGGATGCCGGCGGCGGGCGCGACGCCGTTGGAGGGCGCGCCCGTCGTCATCCGGCCCGCGGCGATGCCCGCGACGTGCGTGCCGTGCGAGCAGGCGTTGACCCCGTTCACGACGCACTGGGCGGTCTCGGCGTCCGCGGACCCCGGGCCGGTCTGGCTCGGCTGGTTGTTCGGGCAGAGCGAGACCGAGCCGTCGCTGGCGTCGGAGGAGGAGAAGCACGCCTCGTCCACGATCCGGCCGGCGAAGAAGGGGTGGTCGCGGTCGATGCCCGTGTCCAGGACGGCCACCGTGAAGCCCCGGCCCGTCCAGCCGGCCGCGTTGGCCCGGTCGGAGCCGATGATCCGGGTGCTCGTGTCCAGGACGGCCGGGCGCAGCTCGTCCTTGTAGACCGCCTGGACGCGGTCGTCCTTCCTGAGCTGGGCCAGCGTCTTGCCGTCCAGCTCGGCGACGAAGAAGTGGGACGACTGCGCCCCCTCCAGCACCCGGCTGCCCTCGGAGGCCTGTTCGAGGTCCTTGGCCACGGCCTGCACGTTCTGCCCCGGCTTGAGCTGGATGATCGACCGGACCTTGCTCTTGGCCTGGACCTCCGCGACGAGGGCGGGGCTGATGACCGGGTCGCCGGTGTCGCGCGCGTCGGCGCTCAGCGGTGGCGCCGCGCAGAGCACGGCGGATGTCGTGGCCAGCGCGGCAGCGCCGGCGAGCAGGGACCGTAGCCTCACTTAGTCCTCCGAGGGTCAGACCGTCCGGTGTGAGGTGTCCATCCCCTGGTGTGACAAGTGTGATGTCGGTGACCCATGGGAAAGCAGTGAACGCTGAGCTGCTTTTTGCCTTGTGACGGGAAAGACGAAAGGGGCCGGTCGGAGACGGCCGGCCCCTTTCAGCGAGGCTGCTTCGGAGCGAAGCGAGGCTGCTTCAGAGCGACTTGAGCACGTTCTTCGTCGCCTTCTTCAGGGCCGCCTTCGACGCCGCGCCGCTCAGCTGCACCTTCTCGGCGGCGGTCAGCACGGTGGTGCCGTTCCTGCCGTGCGCCCAGTTGAGCCAGGCCGTCAGCAGAGCGCGGTCCAGCTGGTCGCGGGACGTCTTCGTGCCCTTCAGCACCCGGTACGCCTTGCCCAGCGACGACGCCTTGGTCAGCTCGGGGAACACCTTGCTGGCCTTGCCGATCAGCTTCAGGTAGCAGTTCAGCGTGGCGTCGGGGATCGTCCCGCTGCTGCGGTGGATCTCCACGGCCCACTTGCCGGCCGTCAGCCTGGCGCCGGCCGTGCCGCGCGTGCAGACGGCGGCGGCCGACGGGGCGGGGGTCGGCGTGACGGTCACCGTCACCGTGACCGTGGGCAGCGGGACCGGCGTGACCGAGGACGTCGGGGCCGGCGCGGGCCGCCCGTCGTCCGTGGGGTCGGGCTGGGGCGTCGGGCCGCTGCCGTCCGTCGGGTCGGGCTCGGGGCCGCCCGGGGGGCCGGTCGTCGGCTCCTGCGTGATCGGCGGCTGGGTGCCGGTGCCGGCCAGGGCGGCGCCCACGTCCAGGCGGGGGGTGGTGACCTGGGCGCCGTTGGCCTCGTACTGGTAGGGGCGGCCCGTGGTCTTCAGCGTGTTGATCAGGTCGGCGACGGGCGTCTGCGGCGCGGCGGCCTTCATCAGCGCCAGCGCGCCGGCGACGTGCGGCGTTGCCATCGACGTGCCGCTGTGCGTGGCCATCTGGTTGTCCGGCACCGAGGACTGGATGTCCACGCCCGGGGCGAAGAAGTCGACCAGCGAGCCCCGGTTGGAGAAGTCGGCGATGGCGTCGGCGCCGTCGTTCGCGCCGACCGCGACCGCCGAGGAGACGCACGCGGGGTAGGAGGCGCCCTCGAAGAACTCGTTCCCGGCGGCGACCACGGTCGCGATGCCCTTGGCCAGCAGGGCGTCGATCTTCGGCTTGAAGACCGCGCCCTCCTCGGTGGCGTCGCAGTCGGTCTCCGACAACGCGCCGCCCAGGCTCAGGTTCACCGCCGCGACGGGCTCGGTGAGCGTGGCCACGTAGTCCATGGCCAGCCGCAGCGACGACTCGAAGGCCAGCAGGCACGACGACTCGCCCGTGCAGATGTCCTCGTCGTTCACCCGGCTGAACACCTGCACCGCGATGATCCCGGCGCCCGGGGCCACGCCGCCGCTGCCCGCCGCGATGCCGGCGACATGTGTGCCGTGCTCGCACAGGTTCACGCCGCCGGACAGGCACTTGGCGGTGGTGGCGTCGGCCGCGCCCTCGCCGGTCTGCTGGGGCTGCCCGTTCGGGCACAGCGACTCCACGCCGCTCTCCACGGCCGAGAAGCACGCCTCGCCCACGAGCCTGCCCCCGAAGTACGGGTGGTCGCGGTCGATCCCGGTGTCCAGGACGACGATGTTCTGGCCCGCGCCGGTGAGGTTCTTCTCGTGGGCCTTGTCCGCGCCGATCTGGGTGATGTTGGACCCCACCTCGGCCGGTGCGTACGTCCGGTCGCGGTGGATGGAGGTCACGCGCGGGTCCTCGGCCAGCTTCGCCAGCTCCTCGGCGGTGCCCTCCACCACCATGAACGACTGGCTCTGCGGCTGCAGCAGCACGTCGACGCTCTGGGCCGCCGCCACGCCGGCCACCGGCTCGTGCTGCGCGGCGTCGGTCAGCTCCACGATGGCGCGGGTGGTGTCGCCGTCGAGCGCGAGGCCCTCCTCCAGCTTGCTCTGGGAGGGCGCCGGCGTCGGCGTCGCCGCGGGGTCGTCGGCGAACGCCGGGACGGAGGCCGATAACAGGGCCAGCACGATCGAGCACACGATCAGGGGGCGAAATCGCACGCGTCCTCCGAAGGGGATGATCTCGGAGTTTAGGGCGATTTATCCCGCCAGCACAGAGCCTGGCCCTGTTTCTCATCGAACTTTCAGCGCACGCACCTCAAACGTTCAACGACCCCGCCGGCCCCGCGGACTCCGAAGCCTCCGTCGGCGCCTCCTTGGTCAGCCACACCGCGCCCAGCGGCGGCACCCGCAACGTCGTGGAGAACGGCAGCCCGTGCCACGGCTCGGCCGCGGCCTCGACCCCGCCCATGTTGCCCACGCCGCTGCCCCAGTAGTCGTAGGCGTCGGTGTTGACGACCTCCGCCCAGTGGCCGCCGTAGGGCAGGCCGAGCCGGTAGCTCTCGTGCGCGCCGCCGCTGAAGTTGACCACGCAGGCCGCCGCCGACCCGTCGGCCGCGTACCGGACGAACGAGAACGTGTTCCCCGACGCGTCGTCGGCGTCGATCCAGCGGAACCCCTCCGGCCTGGCGTCCTGCTCCCACAGCGCCGGGGTCTCCTTGTAGAGCCTGTTGAGGTCGCGGACGAGCCGCTGCACGCCCTTGTGCCCGTCGAACTCCAGCACCCACCAGTCGAGCCCGCGCTCCTCCGACCACTCCGAGCCCTGGCCGAACTCGCCGCCCATGAACAACAACTGCTTGCCCGGATGCGCCCACATGAACGCCAGCAACGCCCTGAGCTGGGCGAAGCGCTGCCATTCGTCCCCGGGCATCTTGCCCAGCAGCGAGCCCTTGCCGTGCACCACCTCGTCGTGGGACAGCGGTAGCACGTAGTTCTCGGAATAGGCGTAGATGAGGGAGAACGTCATCTGATGGTGGTGGTACTGGCGGAAGATCGGCTCGCGGCGCAGGTATTCGAGCGTGTCGTGCATCCAGCCCATGTTCCACTTGAACCCGAAGCCGAGCCCGCCCAGGTGCACCGGCCGCGAGACGCCGGGCCAGGCCGTCGACTCCTCGGCGATGGTCGAGATGCCCGGAGCCTCCCGGTAGCAGACCGAGTTCATCTCCTTGAGGAACTCGACCGCGTCGAGGTTCTCCCGGCCGCCGTAGACGTTGGGGGTCCACTCGCCCTCGCGGCGCGAGTAGTCGAGGTAGAGCATCGAGGCGACCGCGTCCACGCGCAGGCCGTCCACGTGGAACTCCTTCAACCAGTAGAGGGCGTTCGCGACCAGGAAGTTCTTGACCTCCCTGCGGCCGAAGTCGAAGACGTAGGTGCCCCAGTCGGGGTGCTCGCCCCTGGCCGGGTCGGCGTGCTCGTACAGCGGGGTGCCGTCGAAGCGGGCCAGCGCCCACTCGTCCATGGGGAAGTGGGCCGGCACCCAGTCCAGCAGCACGCCGATGCCGCGCTGGTGCATGCGGTCCACGAAGTGCCGGAACTCGTCGGGCGTGCCGAACCGGGCCGTCGGCGCGTAGTAGGACGTCACCTGGTAGCCCCACGAGCCGCCGAACGGGTGCTCGGCCACCGGCAGCAGCTCGACGTGCGTGAACCCCATGTCGGCGGCGTACTCGGAGAGCTGGTCGGCCAGCTCCAGGTAGGACAGCCCCGGCCGCCACGAGCCCAGGTGCACCTCGTAGACGCTCATCGGCCCCAGCTGCGCCGGACGCTCGCGCCGCGCGGCCATCCACTCGTCGTCGGCCCAGGTGTAGGCGGACTCGTCGATCACGGAGGCGGTCATCGGGGGCACCTCGGTGCGCCGGGCCATGGGGTCGGCCTTGTCGCGCCAGAGCCCGTCGGCGCCGAGGATCTGGAACTTGTACCGCTCACCGGCCTCCAGCCCCGGGACGAACAGCTCCCACACGCCCGACCGGCCGAGCGAGCGCATCGGGTAGGCGGTGCCGTCCCAGTGGTTGAAGTCGCCGACGACCCTGATGCCGCGCGCGTTCGGCGCCCAGACGGCGAACGCGGTGCCCCGCACGTCCTGATGCTCCATCACGCGGGCGCCCAGGACCTCCCACAGCCGCTCGTGCCGCCCCTCGCCGATGAGGTGCAGGTCCACCTCGCCCAGCGTGGGCCAATGCCGGTACGGGTCCCTGACCTCGTACGGCTCGCCACCGGCGTACCGGACGCGCAGGGTGTAGTCGGGCACCTTGTCCAGCCCGGTGACCGTGGCCTCGAACACGCCGTGGGCCTGGTGTCTCATGTCGTGGGCCGTGCCGTCGTCGAGCACCACCTGCACCCGCTCGGCCAGCGGGCGCAGCGTGCGGAACACCACGCCGCCCGAGACCGGGTGTGCTCCGAGCACGGAGTGCGGATCGTGGTGCGCCCCGCCAGCGAGGCGGTCGAGCTCTGTCCTCATGGGCATGCTCCCAACCCTGCCTTATGATGACCGTCCATCTCAGGCACTGCCCGCTTTCACGGCGACAATCACCGAATGTGCAAAATCCCGGGATGATCGCAGAAGTATGCGGGATCGTCATGGATGATCCTTGGCCGTGTCGTGGCCGGACAGACCCCGTACGAGGCGATCAGGCGCCCGCGGTGTCCGCCAGGAGGTCGTCCACCGGCATGCCGGCCCCTTCGGCCAGGCCGGCCGCCAGCGCCGCCGCCCCCAGCGCCGCCGTCACGACCGCCGTGATCCGGTCCACGTCGCCCCGCTCGCCCGCCGGCAGCGGCGCGCCGACGGACGCCCTGAGCG
The DNA here is from genome assembly GCF_040675235.1 of Nonomuraea sp. NPDC049637. Taxonomy (NCBI): domain Bacteria; kingdom Bacillati; phylum Actinomycetota; class Actinomycetes; order Streptosporangiales; family Streptosporangiaceae; genus Nonomuraea; species Nonomuraea sp. NPDC049637. Next base: position 31,311 of record NZ_JBFAOM010000019.1, on the reverse strand, counting down.
CCGCGGCCTTGCCGAGCAGCCGCGCCGCGTCCGCGTGCCGGCCGCCGAGCGCCCGCGCCCCCGCCAGCCCCTCCAGCCCGAGTGCGGTCGCGCGCGGGTCGCCCACCTTGCGGGCGGCGGCCAGCCCGCGAAGCTGGAACTCCAGCGCGCCCGCCGCGTCGCCGCGCAGCTCGGCCACGAAGCCCAGCTCCGCCAGGATCAGCGCCGCGCCCGGCTCGCCGGAGACGTCCAGCACCCAGTCCAGCCAGCTCAGCAGCAGCCGTTCTGCCTCGTCGAGGCGTCCCTGGCGGCGCGCGCCGAGCGCCAGCCCGATCTCGGCGAACTCCTCGGCCGGACGGTTCGACTGCGACACCGCCAGCCGCCTGGCCCGCTCGTGGTGGTCGTCGGCCGCCGCGTGGTCGCCCCGCAGCATGGCGATCCGGCCCAGGCGGGACAGCGCGTCGGAGACCGAGCTCCACAGGCCCAGCTCCTCGGCCATGCGCAGGCCCTCCGCGCGCAGCGCCGCGGCGCGGTCGTAGTCGCCGGTGATCTCGGCGTGGCTGCCCAGGCACTCCGCCGCCCGCAGCTCGCCCCAGCGGTCGCCGGTCCGCCGGAACAGCGTGAGGCCGCGCTCGCCGTCGCGCCGCATGCCCTCCAGGTCGCCGCGCATCCCCGCCCACCTGGCCCGGACGGTCAGGGTGGCGGCCATGCCCCACTCGTCGTCCAGTTCGGCGAACTCCGACAACGCCGTCTCGATCATTCCGGCGCTGACCGACAGATCGTCGTACCCGAACAGGGCGAAGCCGACGAACCACCGAGCCCTGGCCCGCTCCCTGGCGTCCTCGACCGCCGCGAACAGGCGCGTCACGTCGGGGCCGGGCGGCCGGCCCACCAGCAGCCGCATGCCCGCCAGCCACGCCCTGGCCCGCGGGGCGCCCGGGTCGTCGTCCGCCGCGATCGACAGCGCCGCCTCCAGCGCCCGCTTGCCCTCGCCCAGCCGGCCGCGCAGCACCCAGTACCAGGCCAGGGCGTTCACCAGCCGCAGCGCCTCGGCCGCCGCGCCGAGCCGCACCGCCGTCTCCAGCGCCGCGCGCAGGTTGCCGCCCTCGGCGTCGAGCATGGCGAGCGCGCGCCGCTGCCCGTGCCCCCGCAGGTACGGCTCCGCCCGCTCGGCCAGGCCCGTGTAGTGGCGCACGTGCCGGAGCCGCACCTCCGCCGGCTCGCCGGCCGCCTCCAGCCGCTCCACGCAGTACGCCGCCACCGACTCCAGCAGCCGGAACCGCGGCTCACCGTCGCCCCACGCCCGCACCACCAGCGAGCGGTCCACCAGCCTGGCCACCGCGTCCAGGACGTCCACGCCCGGCTCGGCGCAGACCTCCTCGGCCGCCTCCAGCGTGCACCCGTCGGCGTGCACGGCCAGCCGCCGCAGCACGACGCGCTCGTCCTCGCCCAGCAGCTCCCAGCTCCAGTCGATCATCGCGCGCAACGTCTGCTGCCGCGCGGGCGCGCCGCGTCGGCCGGAGGCGAGCACCCGGAACCGGTCGTCCAGCCGTTCGGCGAGCTGGCGCGGGGTGAGCGTGCGCATCCGGGTCGCGGCCAGCTCCAGGGCCAGCGGGATGCCGTCCAGGCGGGCGCAGATCTCGGCGACGTCGGCGTCCGGCTCGATGCCAGCGCGGGCGGCGAACAGCTCCGCCGCCGCCCGCGGTCCCAGCGGCGGCACGCTCCACAGCGCCTCGCCCTCGATGCGCAGCGACTCCTGGCTGGTGGCCAGGACGCGCAGCCCGGGAGCGGCCCGCAGCAGCCGTCCGGCCAGCGCGGCGACCTGCTCGACGACGTGCTCGCAGTTGTCCAGGACGAGCAGCGTCCGGGTGCCCTCCAGGACGTCGGCCAGCCGGGCGGTCAGGTCCTGCGCCGCGCCGCCCACGTCGTCACGCAGGCCGAGCACCCCCGCGACGGCCTCGGCCACCTCGACCGCCGGCGCCCCGGCGCGCAGCCCCGCCAGCTCCACCAGCCACACCCCGCCGCCGAAGCCGGGCGGACCGGGGGAGTCGGCCGCGGCGAGCGCGAGGCGGGTCTTGCCGACGCCGCCGGGGCCCGTCAGCGTGACCAGCCGGTTGGCCCGCAGCAGGGCGCGCACCTGTGCCACCGCCTCCTCCCGGCCCACGAGGCCGGTGAGCGGCGCCGGCAGGTTCGTCCGCCGCCGCTCCGGCCCGTCGAGCGCCGGGTCCTGCTCGAGGATCGCCTGGTGCAGCGCGGCCAGCTCGGGACCGGGGTCGAGCCCGAGCTCGTCGGCCAGCCGCGTCCGCAGGTCGGCGTAGCTGGCCAGCGCCTCGCCCTGCCGTCCGGCCCGGTACAGGGCCCGTACGTGCGCGGCCCGCAGCCGCTCGCGGAACGGGTGCTCGGCCACCAGGTCGGCCAGCTCGGCCGCCAGCAGCCCGTGCTCGCCCAGCCCGAGCCGCGCCTCGGCCAGCTCCTCCAGCGCCACCAGCCGCTGCTCGTCGAGCCTGGCCACGGCCGCCCTGGCGAACTCCTCGTCGGCGAACTCCGCGAAGGCGGCCCCCCGCCACAGGTCGAGCGCCTGCCGCAGCAGCCCGGCGCGGGTTCGCGGGTCAGCGCTGCGCTGCGCCTGCGCGAGGAGGGCGGCGAACCGTCCGGCGTCCACGTCCTCGGGCTCGACCCTCAGCACGTACCCCGGCGCCCGGTACGCCACCAGCTCCCGGTCGCCCAGCACCCGGCGCAGCTGCGACACCTTCACCCGGAGCGCGGCCAGGGCGTTCGCCGGCGGCCTGCCGCCCCACAGGTCCTCGATCAGCCGGTCGGCGGAGACCGGCCGCCCGGCGTGGATCAGCAGGTCGGCCAGCAGCGCCCGGACCTTGACCTCCAGCACCTGGACGGGCTCGCCGCCGGGCCCCCACACGGCGAGCGCTCCCAGCACCCCGAAACGCACTCCGCCCCCCATAAGCAACTCCGAATCAGACCATAACCCCCTGCGGGCAGGGTGAAGGCATCCGTCAGAACCTAAGGAATCCCGAAATGTCAGAAGAAATTTCCATCATCGGTCTCGGCCTCATGGGCGCGGCGCTCGCCGGCAGCCTGCTGGACGCCGGACACCGCGTCACCGTGTGGAACCGTTCGGCGGACAAGGCCGAGCCGCTGGTCGCCAGGGGCGCCACCCGCGCCGCGACGGTGGCCGAGGCGGTCGCGGCCAGCCCGCTGGTGATCGTCTGCGTGCTCGACTACCCGGCCGTGTACGAGCTGCTGGCCGACGTGCCGCTGGAGGGGCGCGTCGTGGCGAACCTGACCACCGGCCGGCCGGTCGAGGCCCGCCAGGCGGCCGAATGGGTGGCCGCACGCGGCGGCGACTACGTGGACGGCGGCATCATGGCCGTGCCCCAGATGATCGGCCGGCCCGGCGCGCTCGTGCTCTACAGCGGTTCGCAGGCGGCCTTCGACCGCTTCGAGGACGCGTTCGGCGCGATGGCCGAGCCGCGTTTCGTCGGCACGGACCCCGGCCTGGCCCCACTCCTCGACCTGGCCATGCTGACCGGCATGTACGGCCAGATCGCCGGCTTCCTGGAGGCGGTCACGCTCGTCGACTCGGCCGGCTATTCGTTGACCGACTTCACCAGCACCCTCCTGGTCCCGTGGCTCAACGCGATGGCCGCCGCGCAACCGGAGTGGGTCAAGTCCGTCGAGTCGCGCGACTACACGACGCTGGTGTCGAACCTGGAGATCAACAGGTCCGGCCTGGAGAACCTGGTGCGCGCCTTCAGGGAGCAGCAGGTCAAGCCCGACCTCCTGCTGCCGCTGAAGGCGATCGTCGACCAGCGCGTCGCCCGCGGCCACGGCGCCGAGGGCCTGCCCGGCCTGGTCGAAGAGCTGCGCTGACCCCCGGGCCCAGCCGGTCAGACGGGGCGGGGGTGGAAGGCGGCCAGCGGGATGGAGACCCACGACGGGCGGTTGCGGGCCTCGTAGACCACCTCGTACACCGCCTTGGACAGCTCGAACGCCCGCAGCAGCGCCGCGTCCCCGACCGTGATCACGCCGCCGCCCTGGCGGTAGCCGTCGAGGAAGGCGGTGCGGTTGCGGTCGGCCCAGGCCTCGGCCCGGGGCTGGAGCTCGGCGGCCTGCGGGTGGTCGGCCAGCAGGTGCCTGGCCGCGTAGTCGAACGAGCGCAGCATCCCGGCCACGTCCCGCAGCGGCGACGACAGCGCCCGGCGCTCGGCCAGCGGTTGCCCCGGCTCGCCCTCGAAGTCGAGCACCACCCAGTCGGTGGGCGTGCGCATCACCTGGCCCAGGTGGTAGTCCCCGTGGACGCGCTGTACGGGCACTTCCCTGGTGAGCAGTTCCACCTGGTGGTAGGCGTCCTCCAGGGCCGCCACGTGCCGCCGCAGCTCGGGCACCTCGGCCATGGCCCGCCCGAGCTGCCGCCGGAAGCCCTCCGCCATGCGTTTGACCTCGGGGATCTCGACCAGGTCCGTTGGGAACGCCGCGGCCAGCTCGTGGTGGACGCGGGCGGTGGCGACGCCCAGCCGTACGGACTCGGCGGCGAAGTCGCCGCCCGCCTCGGCGGCGGTGACCTCCGGCAGCGAGGCGTACAGGTCGCGGACGCTGGCCAGCGCGAGGTCCCAGCCGTCGTTGGCGTTGGACAGGTACTCCTGCATGAAGGCGAGCGTGGTGTCCGTGCCGTCCACGTCGGCCTCGATCCACCCGTACGGCTGGGCGATGTTCGGCGCGCTCCGGGCGGCCAGCGCGGTGATGATCTCCAGCTCCGGGTTGACGCCCGGGACGAGCCGGCGGAACAGCTTGCAGATGTAGGAGTCGCCGTACACCAGCGAGGTGTTCGACTGCTCGGCCCCCAGCACCAGGCTGCGCTGGGAGGTGTCGATGACGACGCCGGGCGCGTGCCGCATGCGCAGCCCGCTGCGGGTCTCGTCGCCCGCCATGCCCTCCAGCAGCCAGCTCATGGCGTCGGCGTCGTGGACGGCGTCATAGAACCAGGTGTCGCCGAGGGTGCCGATGAGGGCGTGGTTGAGCCGGTCGGGCAGGTCGTGCCGCTCGCCCAGGAAGACCTGGTACCGGTCCCGCGCGCCCTCCTGCCAGACGGCCACGATCAGGTGCCGGAGCCCTGGCCTCAGCTCGACGTCCGACTCGATCGACAGATCGTCGATCGGGCGCCCCTTGCCGCCGAACCATCGTTGGCGGCCGATCCATGCGGCAAGGAGCTCGTCTATCACGCCCTACTCCTCCTGGGTGTGTGCCGGTGGGAGTGTGAACCAATAGAACCCATGCCCGGGAAGCGTCAAAAGATACGGTAGTTCGCCAATTGCCGGGAATGGGACCCCTCCCATGGTTTCCACGGGGGAGACGCCGACGAATCTGCGCAGGTCAAGCTCGACCGGCTGCGGGAAGCGCGACAGGTTGTTGACGCACAACATCCGGTCGTCGCCCAGCTCCCGGACGAACGCGAGCACGCTGGGGTTGGAGGAGTTGAGCTCGGCGAACTCGCCGAGCCCGAAGACGGGGTGACGTTTACGGATCTCGATCATCCGCTTGGTCCAGTGGAGCAGCGAGCCCGCGTTCTTCTGGTGGGCCTCGACGTTGATCGCCTGGTAGCCGTAGATCGGGTCCATGATCACGGGCAGGTAGAGCCGTCCGGGGTCGCAGTCGGAGAACCCGGCGTTGCGGTCGGGGTCCCACTGCATCGGGGTGCGGACGCCGTCGCGGTCGCCGAGCCAGATGTTGTCGCCCATGCCGATCTCGTCGCCGTAGTAGAGCACGGGAGAGCCCGGCAGCGACAGGAGCAGCGCGGTGAACAGCTCGATCTGGTTGCGGTCGTTCTCCAGCAGGGGAGCCAGCCGCCGGCGTATGCCGACATTCGCCCGCATACGCGGATCTTTGGCGTACTCCGTGTACATGTAGTCGCGTTCTTCGTCGGTCACCATTTCGAGCGTCAGCTCATCATGGTTCCGCAGGAAAATCCCCCACTGGCAATGTTCCGGAATTTTCGGCGTTTGTGCCAAAATTTCGGAAATTGGGTAGCGGGACTCGCGGCGGACCGCCATGAAAATGCGGGGCATGAGCGGGAAATGGAAGGCCATGTGGCATTCGTCCCCGCCGCCTACCGGATCGCCGAAATATTCCACCACGTCCGAAGGCCACTGATTCGCCTCGGCGAGCAGCACCCGGTCCGGGAAGAGCCGGTCGACCTCACGCCTGATGCTCTTGAGGTATTCGTGCGTCCTGGGCAGGTTCTCGCAGTTGGTGCCCTCCTCCTCGAAGAGGTAGGGCACCGCGTCCAGGCGGAAGCCGTCGATGCCGAGGTCCAGCCAGAACCGCAGCACCTCCAGCATGGCCTCCTGCACGTCGGGGTTCTCGTAGTTGAGGTCGGGCTGGTGGTGGAAGAAGCGGTGCCAGTAGTACTGGCCGCGCACCGGGTCGTAGGTCCAGTTGGACGTCTCGGTGTCGATGAAGATGATCCGGGCGTCCTGGTACTTCTCATCGGTGTCCGACCAGACGTAGAAGTCGCCGAACGGGCCTTCCGGGTCGTGCCTGGAGGCCTGGAACCAGGGATGGGCGTCGCTGGTGTGGTTCATGACGAGGTCGGCGATCACCCGCATGCCGCGTTTGTGCGCCTCGTCGACCAGCTTCACGAAGTCTCCCAGGTCCCCGAACTCGGGCAGGATCTTCATGAAGTCGGCGATGTCGTAGCCGCCGTCACGCAGCGGCGACTCGTACAGGGGCAGCAGCCAGAGGCAGTCGACGCCCAGCCACTGCAGGTAGTCGAGCTTGCTGATCAGGCCTTTGATGTCTCCGGTCCCGTCGCCGTTGGAGTCGGCGAATCCCCTGATCAGAACCTCGTAGAAGACGGCGCGCTTGTACCAGTAAGGATCGCGCGGCTTCTCCTCGTCAAAGGTGTTGGGAATGGGTGTGGAGCTCATGGGCTCCCCCAGAGGGGGCTCATGAGGAGGGCGCTTTCACACACGTTGAAGACTCCCGCTGAATTCTGTTCTACCGTGGCGCGGCTCGTACGGTGAGAATGTGGGCAGGCTGGATGTGAGGGTCGAGACGCACATAGTTGCTCTGCCTCCAGCGGTAGGACTCGCCCGACAGCTCGTCGTCCACGACGAACTCGGCGTTCCAGTCGAGACCGATGGCGGGCAGGTCGAGATCTACCGTCGCCTCGTGGGTGTGGTGAGGATCCAGATTGACAACCGCCAGAACGACGTCGCCCAGCCCGTGCCTTCGTGTGGCCGTGTCATAGGCGCCCGGAAGCCGTTTGGAGAAGCAGACGATGTCCGGATGGTCGACCCTGTGGAACCGTAGGTTACGCAATTCCTGCAGCGCCGGATGCGCTCTTCGGAACAAATTCAGATGGGTGATGAGCGGGGCGAGGGTCCTTCCGTCGCGTTCGGCTGCCGCCCAGTCGCGTGGCTTGTACTGATATTTCTCACTATCAAGGTATTCCTCACTCCCCGGGCGCACCGGAACGTTCTCGGCCAGCTCGTACCCGGAGTAGACCCCCCAGGTCGGCGAGGTGAGAGCGGCCAGCACGGCCCTGATCCGGAACGCCGGCACGCCGCCGTGCTGCAGGTACTCGTGCAGGATGTCCGGGGTGTTGACGAACAGGTTCGGCCGCAGGAACGCCGACGTCTCGTGCGCGAGCTCGGAGAGGTAGGTCTCCACGTCGAACTTGGAGTTCTTCCACGTGTAATACGTGTACGACTGGTGGAACCCCGCCTTGGCGAGCGTCTGCAGCATCGCGGGCCGGGTGAACGCCTCGGCCAGGAACACCACGTCCGGGTCGGTCGCGTGGATGTCGGCCAGCAGGCGCTCCCAGAACGCCACCGGCTTGGTGTGCGGGTTGTCCACCCGGAAGATCCGCACGCCGTGGTCCATCCAGTGCCGCAGCACCCGCCGGACCTCGGCGAAGATGCCCTCGGGGTCCCTGTCGAAGTTGATCGGGTAGATGTCCTGGTACTTCTTCGGCGGGTTCTCGGCGTAGGCGATCGTCCCGTCCGCCCGGATGGTGAACCACTCCGGGTGCTCCTTGACCCACGGGTGGTCGGGGGAGCACTGCAGGGCGAAGTCGAGCGCGACCTCCATGCCCAGCTCGCGGGTGCGGCTGACGAACGCGTCGAAGTCCTCGAGGGTGCCCAGGTCGGGATGGACGGCGTCGTGCCCGCCGTCCTCCGAGCCGATGGCCCAGGGCGAGCCGGGCTCGTCGGGCTCGGGGCTCAGCGTGTTGTTGCGGCCCTTGCGGAAGGTCTGGCCGATGGGATGGATCGGCGGCAGGTAGACGACGTCGAAGCCCATCTTGGCGATGGCGGGCAGCCGCTTGGCCGCGGTCTGGAAGGTGCCCGACCTGGAGACGCCGGACTCGGTGACGACCGCGCCCTCGGACCTGGGGAAGAACTCGTACCAGGAGCCGTAGAGCGCCCTGCGCCGGTCGACCCTGACCTTGTACGGCTTGGCCCTGGTCACCAGCTCGCGGAACGGATGCGCCGCCAGCAGCGCGGCCGTCTCGGGGAGCTGGGCGATGGACAGCCGGGCGCGCGGGTCGAGCTCCTCGTCCCGCAGCGTGGCCGCCACCGACAGCAGCGCGGCCCGGTGGCCGCACGCGCTGTCGCCGTTGCCGTTGCCCTTGCTGTTGCCCGTGCCGTTCCTGGAGTGACCGTTGCCGGGGCCGCCCTGGCCGCCGGGCGCGGGGCACTCGGCCGTACGGACGGCCTTGGCGGCCCGCTCGAACAGCCGGGCCCCCTCCTCGCACATGAGATCGGTGTCCAGCCCACGCGGGATCTTGATCTCGGCGTCGTGCAGCCAGGTCGCGATCGGATCGCTCCACGCCTCCACGCGGAACATCCAGTCGCCCTCGGCCGGCAGGCACACGTCGACGCCCCAGCGGTCGGTGCCGGGGGCGAGCTCGCGCATGGGTTTCAGGCGGCCACGCTGTCCGTCGGGCGAGGTGAGCACCACGCCCGCGGCCACGGCGTCATGGCCCTCTCGGAAGACGGTCGCCGAGACCTGGAAGGTCTCGCCGGCGACCGCCTTGGCGGGCCACTGCCCGCAGTCGACGACGGGGGAGATGTCCGTGATGGGAATTCGTCCGATCATCGCATTCGCAGGGTTTGCGGCGGCGCGCTCGGCGCCGCCGGAGGCTTTCCGTATGTGCAAGATTGCGCAACCGCGTGGGACCGCTGGATACGGCCTACCCCGGCAGTAACGATCCTTGCACGTAAATACTGGACAGCAGCGGATAGACCTCCCGAGTGTGTTCCCGGGAGAGCCAACAAAGAGGAAAGTTGCCCCAATCGTCCGGCTTCATGCTTGTTCCGGGCTGGGGTTTGAAGGGGCTTCTTGGGGGTGAAGGACTGAGAGGTCCCTCCTAGCCCGTAGGGTGCAGAAACGTGAGAGCTATCCGCCGGTTTACCGTCCGCACCGTCCTGCCCACGGAGCTGGTCGCCCTGGGCGAGCTCGTGCACAATCTCCGCTGGTCCTGGCACCCGGAGACGCTCGACCTCTTCGCCGAGGTCGACGCGGCTCTGTGGGAACAGGTCGGGCACGATCCCGTGGCCCTGCTCGGCGCCGTCACACCGGCCCGGCTCAACGAGCTGGCCGCCGACCGCCGTTTCCTCCGCCGCCTGGCCGACGCAGCCGACGACCTGCGCGAATACATGACATCGCCGCGCTGGTACCAGACGCTGCCCGACGTCGCACGCGCCATCGCCTACTTCTCCCCCGAGTACGGCATCGCCGCCGCGATGCCCCAGTACTCAGGCGGTCTCGGCATCCTCGCCGGCGACCACCTCAAGGCGGCCAGCGACCTGGGCGTGCCGATCCTCGCGGTCGGCCTGCTCTATCGCCACGGCTACTTCACCCAGTCGCTGTCGCCCGAGGGCTGGCAGCTCGAGCACTATCCGGCGCTCGACGCCGGGGGGCTGCCGCTGACCCTGCTGAAGGACGGCGACGAGCCCGTCAAGATCCGTCTCGGCCTGCCCGAGGGCCGCGTCCTGCACGCCCAGGTCTGGGTGGCGCAGGTGGGCCGGGTGCCGCTGCTGCTGCTCGACTCCGACGTGGCCGACAACGACACCGCCGCCCGCGACGTCACCGACCGCCTCTACGGCGGCGGCACCGACCACCGGCTCATGCAGGAGCTGCTGCTGGGGGTGGGCGGCGTACGCGCCATCAGGGCCTACTGCCGCATCACCGGCCACGCCGAGCCCGAGGTCTTCCACACCAACGAGGGCCACGCCGGCTTCCTCGGCCTGGAGCGCATCCGCGAGCTGACCGAGTCGCGCCTGTCGTTCGACGAGGCGCTGGAGGCCGTCCGCGCCGGCACGGTGTTCACCACGCACACGCCGGTGCCCGCCGGCATCGACCGTTTCCCCTGCGACCTGATCGAACGCCACTTCGGCGGCGACTCCGCCTGGCCGACCGTGCCCGTCGAGCGCATCCTGGCCCTGGGCGCCGAGGCCGAGCCCGGCCGCTTCAACATGGCCGTCATGGGCATGCGCCTGGCCCAGCGCGTCAACGGCGTCTCCGAGCTGCACGGCGCGGTCAGCCGGGAGATGTTCAAGGACCTGTGGCCCGGCTTCGACCTCGACGAGGTGCCGATCGGCTCGATCACCAACGGCGTGCACGCGCCCACGTGGGTCGGGCGCGAGTTCATGGAGCTGGCCGGCCGCGAGCTGCCCTCGCTGATCGAGCGCGCCCGCGGCTGGGAGGGCATCCAGAAGATCTCCGACCGGGAGATCTGGGAGATCCGCGGCAAGCTGCGCAGGCGGCTGGTCGAGGGCGCGCGCGAGCGGCTGCGCAGGTCGTGGCGCGAGCGCGGCGCCTCGGTCGCCGAGCTGGGCTGGATCGACGACGCGCTCGACCCCGACGTGCTGACCATCGGCTTCGCCCGGCGGGTGCCGTCCTACAAGCGGCTCACGCTCATGCTGCGCGACCCCAAGCGGCTGGCCCGGCTGCTGCTCGACCCGGACAAGCCGGTGCAGATCGTGATCGCCGGCAAGGCGCATCCGGCCGACGAGGGCGGCAAGAAACTGATCCAGCAGATCGTCAAGTTCGCCGACCAGCACAACGTGCGCCACCGCATCGTCTTCCTGCCCGACTACGACATGACGCTCGGCCAGCTCATGGTCCAGGGCTGCGACGTGTGGCTGAACAACCCGCTGCGGCCGCTGGAGGCGTCCGGCACCTCGGGCATGAAGTCGGCGCTGAACGGCGGGCTCAACCTGTCGATCCGCGACGGCTGGTGGGACGAGTGGTACGACGGCACCAACGGCTGGGCCATCCCCACCGCCGACGGCGTCAGCGACCCCGACCGGCGCGACGAGCTGGAGGCCGGCGCCCTGTACGACCTGATCGAGCACGAGGTGTCCGACCGCTTCTACGACCGGCCGTTCGACGAGCTGCCGCGCAGGTGGATGGAGATGGTCAAGCACACCCTGGCCTCGCTCGGGCCCAAGGTGCTGGCCGGACGCATGCTCCGCGACTACGTCGTCGACCTCTACACCCCGGCCGCCAAGTCGGCCCGCGCGCTGTCGGCCGACAACTACGCCGCGGCCAGGGCGTTCGCGGCCTGGCGGGTGCGCGTCACGCGGGCCTGGCCGGGCGTGCGGGTCGAGCACGTCGAGGCGTCCGGCGTGGGCGACGCCCCCGAGGTGGGCGCCTCGGTCGAGCTGCGGGCCACGATCGCGCTCGGCGACCTGGAGCCGGGAGACGTGCTGGTCGAGGCCGCGTACGGCAAGGTGGGGCCGCACGACGAGCTGGTCCGGCCGCGGTACGCGCGGCTGGCCGTGGAGTCGCTGGAGGACGACGGCCACGCCCACTTCACGGGCCGGGTGCCGCTCGACCGTACGGGGGCTTTCGGATACACCGTCCGGGTTGTCCCGCATCACCCGTTCGCTGCCACTCCGGCGGAGCTGGGGCTGATCGCCGTCCCGGAGGAGCCGGTGGGAATGACGAACGGCACCTTGCGCTGATATATCCGGACGAGGTCGGCCCGGTGGTCGGGCGGTGCATAATCAGGACCGTGGACGACAGCGGGAACGGCCTGCGGGCCGACAATCTGGTGGCCACGGTCCGCGGTGTCCTGCCGTCCCTGACGCCTGCCGCGCAGACCGTCGCCCGGCTCATCCTGGAGGATCCGGCGACGGTCGCGCGCAGCACCATCACGGAGCTGTCGGCCGCCTCCGGCACCAGCGAGGCCACCATCGTGCGCACCGCGCGGCTGCTCGGCTTCGCCGGATATCCCCAGCTCAGGCTGGCTCTGGCGGCGGCGGCCGCGCAGCCCGACCGGCTCGTGCCCGGCGACCTGGCGCCCGACGACCCGCTGTCGGAGGTCATCCAGAAGGTCGCCAGGGCCGAGTCGGAGGCCATCAACGACACCGTCGCCCAGCTCACCAGCGAGCGCCTGGGCCTGGTCGTCGACGCGATCGTGGGGGCCAGGCGCATCGACGCCTACGGCGTGGGCGCCTCGGGATTAGTCGCCGAGGACGTCGCCCAGAAGCTGCTGCGCATCGGCCTGTCCAGCCACGCCTTCCAGGACGCCCACCTGGCCCTGACCAGCGCCGTCCTGCTGAAGGCGGGCGACGTGGCGATCGGCATCAGCACCTCGGGGGAGACCCCCGACGTGATCGAGCCGCTGCGCCGGGCGGGCGAGGCGGGGGCCACCACGGTGGCCGTCACCAACAACCCGCGCTCGACGATCGCGGAGCTGGCCGAGCACGTGCTGATCTCGGCCGGGCGCGAGACGGAGTTCCGTCCCGGCGCCCTGGCCAGCCGGATCAGCCAGCTCCTCGTCGTCGACTGCGTGTTCGTCGGCGTCGCCCAGCGCACGTTCGACTCCTCTCAGGAGGCGCTCGCGAGCACCAGGCGCGCCGTCAAGGAGTTCACCCGGAGAACGTCACCTGCACGTCGTCAGCCTTGACGTACATCACGCGGTGCCCGAACTGGATCTCCAAGTACTTCGTCTTGCCCCTGACCACCGTGTGGTCCTCCAGGTTGAAGGTGACCGCCCGGTAGTACTCGGTGGCGGCCGGCCCGGCCAGCGTGTACTTCTCGCCCGCCGAGAACGTGTACTGCAGCGGCGTCACCGCCTGGTACGGGATGCCGGCCGGGTACGCCTCCTGCTCCGGGTAGGCCCGCCCGAACACCGGCACGGTCGCCTTGCCCGGCTTGGGCGTGACGACGAGCCCCATCGACGGGATCGCGGTCGGGGCGCTCGCCGGGTTGTGGAACCACGCCTTCTGGCCGAGGTACCAGATCGCCGTCCAGTCGCCCTGGCGGTCGGCGACGGCGAAGCGCTGGCCGGTGCTGGCCCTGGCGCTGTGGTCGTACACGCTGTAGAGCGAGCCGCCGGTCGGGTGCTTGCCGATGTCCTTGATCAGCGGGGCGTCGTCGCGCGGCTCGGTGCGCAGCCACACGGTGCCGGCGCTGAGCGGCGGGCAGGCCGCCTCGGGGTTCTTGCGGTCGCAGCCGTAGAAGTAGGGCTTGTTGGTGGCGAAGTCCGGCTTGATCATGACCGAGCCGGCCTGCGGACCGCCGAACTGGTGCAGCGGCGCGCCCATGAGCTGGAAGTAGTGCGCCCAGTCCCAGAACGGCCCCGGGTCCTCGTGCATGCCGCGGACCGTGCTCGGGATCGTGCCGGGGACGTTGTCGTGGCCCAGGATGTGGGCGCGGTCGAGCGGCACGCCGTGCTTGAGCGCCAGGTACCGGACGAGCCGGGCCGACGAGCGGTACATCGCCTCGGTGTACCAGGTGCTGCCCTCGGCCAGGAAGCCTTCGTGCTCGATGCCGATGGACTTGGCGTTGATGTACCAGTTGCCGGCCTGCCAGCCGACGTCCTTGGTCTTGATGTGCTGGGCGATGTGCCCGTCACTGGACCGGACCGAGTAGTGCCAGCTCGCGCCGTAGTTCGGGTCCTGGTTGAGCCTGATCGACGGGAGGAAGTAGCCCTCCATGTCGTGGATGATGATGTAGTCGACCTTCTGGCTGACCGGGCGGTTGGCCAGGTCGTAGTGGCCGTAGTCGTCCGGCGGGAGCTCCTGGTAGGCCGAGGGGATCCACTCGCAGGAGATCGAGGCCGGGCACTCCACGCCGTCGCGCCGCGCGGGCCGCAGGCCGAGCTTCTCCAGCCACTTCTCGATCTTCTCCAGGTCCGGGACCTTGGGCAGGGTGACCTTCTGCCCGTCGTCCGTGGTGCGCTCGGCGCCCTCCTGGATGGTGGCGTAGACCTCGTCGGCGAAGAACTTGGCCGCGTCGGCCTCGTCGGCGCCGGAGTACTTGGCGACGGCTCCGTACCATTCGCCGGGGTTAGCGCTCAGGGGCGCGCCGAGGCTCTTCTGGTAGTCGGCGAGCAGCGCCGCGCCGCCGCGGATGTTGGCCGCGTCGTCGGTGCGCAGCCGCTCGTGGCTCTCGCCGGTGAGCTGCGCGGCGCGTTCCATCGTGCGCAGCGAGGCGGGGATCTCCGCCGGGGCGGGGGTCGCCGTGGGCGCGAGCGGCCTGCTCTCGTCGCCGCGGGCGTCCTCCTCGCCCTCTCCGTGGTGGTTCGAGCCGGTGTACGCGGCCGCGTCGGTCAGGTGCATCGGGCCGAACCCGGCGTCGCTCGACGGCTGGCCCGCGTGGGCGTCCCAGCGCGACTCCAGGTACGAGACGCCGAGCAGGACGCTCTGCGGGACCTTGAACTCGTCGGCCGCCGCGGCGAACGCCTGCTGCCGGTCGGCGGGCTCTGCGGCGTTGGCCGCGGACACTTGGGTTAAGGGCAACAAGGCGACGACGGCGATCGCCAGCGCTCTGCGCATGAACCGCTCCTTGACTGGGGGGCGTGGTGCGCGTTCAGCGTCTCAACATTTTCCTTCTCTGGCGAGAACTTTGCGAAGATATTTTTCATCCCTTAACAGACCGCCTGCCCGGCTCCGGCCGCCCGCCGGCCAGGACTAGCAGGTGACGGGCTGGGTAGGCGGCTCCCGGAGGAGAGGGGGAGCTGTCATGCCTCGACCCGGAAGTCACTCCTACGACAACGAGCGCCGCCGGCTGCGCAAGCAACTGGACCGGCAGGGGATGAGCGAGCAGGAGCTCAAGAAGCGCGTGGCCAGGAAACTCCAGTCGGATCCGGACAAGAGCCCGCGCAAGGTGGGCGGCGACCGCGCCGAAGGACCCAAGTCCGAACGGCCCCGCCGGGGGGAGCGCTGAGGCCCTGATGATCGGCATCATCGACCGCGTCGGCGTCCAGGACCTGCTCGCCACGCGCGACGCCCAGCTCGCCGAGGTGCTGCCCGAACGCGAGTACGCCTGGGCGCACCTGCCCGGCGCCGTGCACCTGCCGCTCGGCTCGCTCGACCGGCTGGCCGACGACCTGCTGGACCGGTCGCGTCCGGTCGTCGTCTACTGCCACGACTGGCTCTGCGACCTGAGCCCGCGCGCCGCCCACCGGCTGGCCCGGCTGGGCTTCGCCGACGTGCACGACTACGGCCTGGGCAAGATGGACTGGTTGTCGGCCGACCTGCCGTACGAGGGGGAGGCCCTCCTGGTGGGCTCCGGCGCCCGGCGCGACCCGGTCACGGCCGACCTGGAGGACCCGCTGGAGGAGCTCAGCGAGCGCATCGTCGCCGACCCGGCCGGGCTCGCGGTCGTGGTGGACCGGGACGAGGTGGTGCAGGGCGTCATCGGGTCGCGCGAGCTCAAGGGCGCCGACCTGACCGGCACCGCCGAGGCCGCCATGAACACCGGCGTCACCACCGTACGGCCCAGCGAGCAGCTCGACGCCCTGGCCGGCCGCATGGAGGGCGCGAACGTCGACCACGTCGTCGTCACCCGCGCCGACGGCACCCTGGTCGGCCTCTACGGGCTCGGCGACCTGCGCGAACCCGGCTGGGAATCCGATCTCGGATAGCGGACGGGATTTGGAGCCGTCACCCGGTGTCTGCTAGCGTCAACAGCATGTCAGTGATCAGCCGATTTTGGCGCTATGTGGCGGCTCCGGGTGGAGCCGAAGGTCACATGCGCTGACTTACTGATCACCCGGAGCCCAAAGGCAGAGACGTCCCGTCTCTGCCTTTCGTCGTTCAGGCGGACGGCTCCGGGGGCCACGGATGTGGGCCGTACCGCCTTCGAACTTCCATCGAAAGCGGAGGACCAGCCCATGACCACGACCAGCGACCTGCGCATCACCTCGTTCGAACCCCTGCCCACGCCCCGCGAGCTCATCGGTGAACAGCCGCTCGGCCCGCAGCGCGAGGCGCTGGTGGCGGCGAGCAGGAACGCCGTGCGCGACGTGCTCGCCGGCGACGACGACCGCCTGCTGCTCATCGTCGGCCCGTGCTCGGTGCACGACCCGGAGGCCGCGCTCGACTACGCCCGCCGCCTGGCCGCCGCCACCCGCGACCTCGGCGACGCCCTGTGCGTGGTCATGCGGGTGTACTTCGAGAAGCCGCGTACCACCATCGGCTGGAAGGGCCTGATCAACGACCCGGACATCGACGGCGGCCACGACGTCCAGCGCGGGCTGCGCCTGGCCAGGACGGTGCTGCTCGACGTGCTCGACACCGGGCTGCCGGTGGGCTGCGAGTTCCTGGAGCCGACCAGCCCGCAGTACATCGCCGACGCCGTCACCTGGGGCGCGATCGGCGCGCGCACGCCCGAGAGCCAGGTGCACCGCCAGCTCACCTCCGGCCTGTCCATGCCGGTCGGCTTCAAGAACGCCACCGACGGCGACGTGCAGGTGGCCATCGACGGCGTGAACGCCGCCGCGCACCCGCAGGTCTTCTTCGGCATCGACGACGAGGGCCGGGCCGCGGTCGTCTCGACCACCGGCAACCCCGACTGCCACGTCATCCTGCGCGGCGGGCGCACCGGCCCGAACTACGACCCCCAGTCCATCGGTGACGCGCTGGCGCTGCTGGCCAAGGCCGGGCTGCCGGAGCGGCTGATCATCGACGCCAGCCACGGCAACAGCGGCAAGGACCACGTCCGGCAGGCGGCCGTGGTGCGCGAGGTGGCCGGACGCCTGGCGGCGGGCGAGAAGGGCATCGCGGGGCTGATGGTGGAGAGCTTCCTGGTGCCGGGGCGGCAGGAGCCCGGCCCGGCCGAGGGCCTGACGTACGGGCAGAGCATCACCGACGCCTGCGTGGGCTGGGAGGAGACCGAGCGCCTGCTGGCCGAGCTGGCCGACGCCGTGCGCGCCGGCCGCGCCGCCGGCTGACGGCCTCCCGGCGGCCCGGTGGGCGGGCCGCCGGAAGGTCCGGCAGGGCCGCTCAGGTGCGGCGGTCCAGCCGGAACGTCGGATGCCCCGGCGTGCCCGGCTGGGCGTCCAGCGACTTGTCGTCGAGGATGGGCGCCGCGTCCTCGGCCACGAAGACGCGCACGTCCCCCTGCTCGATGACCTGGTCCCCGGCGTACGGCGTGCTCGCCAGCGACACCTCCAAGGCGCCCGCCTCGTCCGGCTTGGCGGCGATTCGCAGGCCGGCGTGCGCGGGCACGTCCTCGCCGACCATCAGGTCACGGATCGCGACCACGGCGTTGTCAGTCAAAGTCAGCACGATGCGCTCCTTCTCGCTGGAGACCCCCCGCCTCCCCCGCGACCAGGGCGGCAAACGCGCCGGGCCGGGATGAGCGCCCGCCGTGGGGGTAGCGGAACGTCATGGCTGACAAGGACGCCGACAAGGACAAGGGCGTGCTGGACGCCCTGCTCGAACAGTGCGGCCAGACGTTCGCCGCGGAGGCGGGCATCCGGCTCGCCGACCGGCCGCGGCCGCTGTACCAGCTCCTCGTGCTGGCCACGCTGCTCAGCGCGCGCATCTCGTCCGGGGTGGCGGTGGCGGCGGCGCGCGAGCTGTTCGCCGCCGGGTACCGCACGCCGCGGGACATGGCGCGGGCGAGCTGGCAGGACCGCGTGGACGCCCTCGGCCGCGGCCACTACCGGCGCTACGACGAACGCACCTCGACCATGCTCGGCAGGGGTGCCGAGCTGCTGCTCGACCGCTGGAAGGGCGACCTGCGCAGGTTGCGCGACGAGGCCGGGGGCGACCCCTCCCGTATCGGCGAGCTGTTGCGGGAGTTCCCCGGCATCGGCCCGACCGGCGCCGACATCTTCCTGCGCGAGGTCCAGGGCGTCTGGCCGCAGGTCGCGCCGCACCTGGACGGGCGGGTGCTGGACGGCGCGGCCCGGCTCGGCCTGCCGCGCCAGGAACGCGGCCTGGCCCGCCTGGCCCGCTCCGGCGACGAGCTGGCCCGCCTGTCGGCGGCTCTGGTACGCGTGTCGACCAGCAAGAAGGCCGCCGACGAGGTGAGGTCGGCCGCGGCGGGGTGAACGACAAGGCGGGCGACGAGGTGGGCCGCGGGGGTGAGCGGGAGCGCTCTGTTAGGTTCGGCTCATGGGTGAGTTTGTGAGCGTCGAGGTGGCCGACCAGATCGCCACGATCCGTCTTGACCGTCCGAAGATGAACGCGATCGACGTTCAGACGCAGCGGGAGCTCGTCGAGGCGGCGCTTCAGGTCGATGCCGACGACCAGGTGCAGGCGGTGATCCTCTACGGCGGCGAGCGGGTCTTCGCCGCCGGCGTGGACGTCAAGGAGATGGCCGACATGTCCTATGCCGACATGTCTGCCCACTCCCGCACGCTCCAGGCGTGCTTCACCACGGTGGCCCGCATCGGCAAGCCGGTCATCGCCGCCGTCACCGGCTACGCGCTGGGCGGCGGCTGCGAGCTGGCCCTGTGCGCCGACTTCCGGGTGGCGGGCGAGTCGGCCCGGCTCGGCCAGCCGGAGATCCTGCTCGGGCTCATCCCGGGCGCGGGCGGCACGCAGCGCCTGCCCCGGCTCGTCGGCCCGTCCCGCGCCAAGGATCTGATCTTCACCGGCCGGCACGTCCCCGCCGCCGAGGCCCTGGCCATCGGGCTGGTTGACCGGGTGGTGCCGGACGAGCAGGTCTACACGGCGGCCCTGGAGTGGGCGGCCACGTTCGTCGGCGGCCCGGCCGTGGCGCTGCGCGCCGCCAAGCAGGCCGTCGACCAGGGCGCCGAGGTCGACCTCGACTCCGGCCTGGAGATCGAGCGCCTGCACTTCTCCGGCCTGTTCGCCACCGACGACGCCCGGATCGGCATGCGGGCCTTCGCGGAGAAGGCCAAGGCCAAGTTCACCGGACGGTGACCGCCCGGCCGCCATACGAATGCAACCCTTTGGAATAGGCCGTCCAAGGGGAAGCGGGTTTGCCAGTATGGTGGCGTTTCATGATGCGCGTCCCGGTCCCCGCCCGGCTGCGTAAAGCCGTGCGTACGTGGTTCGACTCCCGTTACATCTCCGTCGCCGACCACCGGCAGGACATCCGGGACGCGCTCTGGGAGGTCCAGACCCTGCGCAGGGAGATGGCGACCCTGCAGGGCGAGGTCGAGCGGCTGCGGAACGCCCGTCCGCCGGCCGGGCCGGTGATCGACAAGGCCAGGGTCGACGACACGTACCGGCTGGCGCAGGAGACCGCGCAGGCCCTCGACGGCGTGCTCCAGAACGAGGTGCTCGTCTGGCAGGCCATCGACGACCTGCGGGCCCGCGTCCCCGAGGGGGGCCGGCCGTGCGCGTGACCTGGTCCGGCACCGAGCTGACCTTCCGCCTCGACCCTGAGGACGAGATCACCGGCAGGGCGGCCGACGACCATCCCGTCAAGCTGGCCACCAACTCCTGCTCGATCGGCGGCGTGCCCGACGACGCCCACCCCGACCTGTTCGCCGTGGCCGCCTGGACGATCGTGGCGCCCTGGACCAGGCGGCGGATCACGTTCGACCGGGCCGTCTCCGCCGAGGTGGCCGCGGCCCTGCACGACGGGTGGGGCATCGAGGCGGGGCCGGTCGGGGCCGAGCCGCGCCGGGCCGGCGACCGGCTCGCACTCTCCTACAGCGGCGGCGCGGACTCCGTGGCCGCGGCGGCCATCCATCCGTCGGCGCCGTTCGTGCACTTCCGGCGGGTGCCGCATCCGCGGGTGCCCAACCGGTGGCCGCACTACCGCTCCGACGTGCTGGCCAAGCTGGCCGAGCGGACCGGCCGCGAGCTCACCACCGTCACCTCCGACCTGGAGTTCACGCTTGCCGAGCCGCGTCCGGGCTACCCGGAGCACCACGCCGTCGCGGCGGGGGCGCTCCTGCTGGCCGACCGGATGAACCTCGGTGGCCTGGGCTTCGGCTATGAACTGGGTTCACGCTGGCTCGGCGGTGACCGTTACCTGTTGCGGTTCACGCCTGACAACCCGATGTGGGCGCCGCACGGCGCGTGGGGCCGGTTGTTCGCCGCCGCCGGCGTGCACATCGTGCTCCCGGTAGGCGGGGTGAGCGAGGCCGTCACCATGCGGCTGGCCCTGAACTCCGAGCTCAAGGACCAGGTGCGCTGGTGCCTGCGCGGCACCGACGGCCCCTGCCGCACCTGCGGCAAGTGCCTGTACAAGGAGCTCATCCAGGCCGCCGTCGAGCGCCGTCCCCTGGACACGCCTCTCACCGCCGACCGTCCCGTGGCCCGCAAGTGGCTGCGGCCGCCCCCCTTCGGGGGCCAGGAGATGGTCGAGTACGGCCTGGCCCGGATCCCCGGCGTCGAACGGTCCCTGTTCGCCAAGGCCCTCGACCACTTCGAGGCCACCGAGGAGTCCACGAGCTGGCTCGACCACTGCTACCCGCCGGCGATCGAGGAGATCCCCGAGCAGTGGCGGGCGGAGGCGGCCGCCTTCCTGACCTCCCAGGTCGGCCTCATGACCGAGGCGGAGGTACGGCGGGTGGAGACGTGGGGCGCGTGACCGTCCGCGGGACGGATCCGGCGAAGTGCGAGGAGTTGACTGCGTGAAGGTTTACCTGTCGGTGGACATGGAGGGCGTGACGGGGCTGACCGACCCCGAGGAGATGCACGCCGGCAAACGCGGCTACGACCGCGGCTGCGAGCTGATGACCGCCGACGCCAACGCCGCCGTCGAGGGCGCGTTCGCCGCGGGGGCGGGCTCGGTGCTGGTCAACGACGCCCACGGGTCCACCAAGAACCTGCGGATCGACCTCCTGGACCCGCGGGCCACCCTGATCCGGGGGCCGGGCAAGGCCCAGCGCATGGCCCAGGGGCTGGACGGCACGTTCCAGGCCGCGTGCTTCGTGGGCTACCACGCCATGGCCGGCGTCCAGCACGGCGTGCTCAACCACACGTGGATGGGCAAGGAGATCCAGAACGTCTACCTCAACGGCGAGCCGTGCGGCGAGACCCGGCTGGTCGCGGCGTGCGCGGGCTTCCACGGGGTGCCCGTCGTGCTGGTGACCGGGGACGAGGCCGTCGGCGAGGAGGCGCGCGAGCTGCTCGGCGACGTCGAGACGGTCGCGGTCAAGAAGGGGATCGACAAGTTCTCGGCCGAGTTGCTGCCGCCGAGCGTCGCCCAGGCGAGGATCCGTGAGGCCGCCGCTCGCGGGCTCTCCCGGTTGAGCGACTTCACGCCTTATCGGGTGGAGGCGCCGTACACGCTGGGGGTGGAGTGGAACTCGACCGCCATCGCGGCGGCGGTGGCGCTGGTGCCCGGCGTGAAGACGGCCGGCTCCCGGCACACCGAGTTCACCACCGACGACTTCCGCCAGATCATGGCGCTGCTCGGGATCTTCGCCACCATCGGCGGCCAGGTGGCCTGCGGCAGCGGGCCGTACGGCTGAGATGTCGGTAACTGCTGATTTAGGGAGCGGGTGACGGTGGAAGGCGCGGCGCTGACCCGGCGGGGGCTGCTCGTCGGGATCGGAGCGGTGGGCGGCGCGGGCGCCATGTACGCCGCCATGGGCGCGCTCGGGCTCGCCCCCTCGGAGCAGGACAAGGAGTTCGCCGCGCCGCGCCCCGGCGACTTCTCCCTGCGCGGCAAGGGCGCGGCCAAGGTGGTGATCCTCGGCGCGGGCGTGGCGGGGCTGACCGCCGCGTACGAGCTGGGCAAGGCCGGCTACGACTGCACCCTGCTCGAAGCCAGGGGCAGGGCCGGCGGCCGGAACCTGACGCTGCGCGGCGGCGACCGCCTGACCGAGCTGAACGGCCCGGCCCAGGACGTCAAGCTGGGCGAGGGCGTCTACTTCAACGCCGGGCCCGGCCGCATCGCCCCCTGGATGGTCACCCTCGACTACTGCAGGGAGCTGGGCGTCCCGATCGAGACGTTCGTCAACAACAACGCCTCGGCGTACGTCCACACCAACGGGAAGACCGTGCGGGCCCGCACCGCCCGAGCCGACATGTACGGATATGTCGCAGAATTGCTGGCCAAAGCCACGAATATCGGCGCGCTCGACAAGGCGATCACCGCCGACGACCGGCAGCGCCTGCTGGAGTTCCTCCGCCGGTTCGGCGACCTGGGCCCCAAGCTCGACTACGAGGGCTCACCCCGGCGCGGCTTCGCCAAGTACCCGGCCCTCGACGGCGGCACCCCCATCCCGCCGCCCGGCACCCTCCACGACGTGCTGGCCGCCGCCACCGGCCGCGCCATCACCAACGACTTCGGCTACGACATGGCCACCCCCATGTTCCAGCCGGTCGGCGGCATGGACGCGATCGTCAGGAAGCTGACCGAGGCCGTGGGGGCCGACCGGATCAGGACCGGCGCCAAGGTCACCAGGATCACGACCCTGGACGACGGCGTCGAGGTCACGTACGACGGCGGCAGCGTCAAGGCCGACTACTGCATCGCCACCCTCCCCCCGCATCTCCTCGCCAAGATTCCGCACAACCTGGGAGCGCAGGTCACCAGCGCCCTGAGCACCCCCATCCCGGTCGCCGCCGGCAAGATCGGCCTGGAGTACGGCAGGCGCTGGTGGGAGCTGGAGGACCGCATCTACGGCGGCGTCACCGAGACCGACCTGGACATCACCCACATCTGGTACCCCTCCCACGGCTACCACTCCGAACGCGGCCTGATCGTCGGCTACTACAACACCGAGCAGAACGCCGAGCTGTACGGCTCACTCACCCCCGAGGACAGAAGGCGCAAGGCCCTCACCCAGGGCAGGAAGATCCACGGCGACAAGTACCGCCAGAACCTGCTGTCCAGCGTGTCCATCGCCTGGCACCGCCAGGAGCACATCCAGGGAGGCTGGATGTACTGGCCGTCCTTTGATTCGTCCTTCACTCTTCTGCAACGCCCCGCCGGAAGGGTCTACTTCGCGGGTGACTGGCTCACCCACTTGATCGCCTGGCAGGCAGGCGCCATGGAGTCGGCCCGCAGCGCCGTCACCATGCTGCACCAGCGGGTGCTGCAGTCCACGTGACGTCGCACGCCACTTCCTCGACCGGCATAGGGTCGGTCAAGGAAGAGCGATCGAGGAGACGAGGATGACGTTGCACTGGGTGCCCGCGACCGAGCGCGCCGACCTGCTGGCCGGTCCGGTGGCGTTCGCCGTGCCGGGCGTCGAGGGCGCCGAGGTGGCGGAGATCGACCCCGACCTGGCCGACACGGCCGCGTTCTGCGAGCGCTACGGCGTACGGCTCGACGAGTCGGCCAACTGCGTGGTCGTGGCCGCCAAGCGCGGCGGCGAGACGCGTTACGCCGCCTGCATGGTGCTGGCGACGATGCGCGTCGACGTCAACGGCGTGGTGCGCAGGCACCTCGACGCCCGCAAGGCGAGCTTCGCGCCGATGGCCGACGCGGTCGAGCTGACCGGCATGGAGTACGGCGGCATCACCCCGCTCGGGCTGCCCGGCGACTGGCCCGTCCTGGTCGACGTGCACGTCGCCGAACATCCCAGAGTGGTGATCGGCAGCGGCGTGCGCGGGTCGAAGCTCGCCGTGCCGGGCGCCGCGCTGGCCGGGCTGAAGGGCGCCGAGGTCCTGTCCCTGACGACCTGAAGGCCCCGAAGCCGAACTGAAGCCAATTCGAGACCGTTGGATGGGAAACCGATGAGGCCGTATCGGACGTTGTACGAGTGGGAATGTGGCCTCATGGTTCATCTCGTGGGCGGGGATTAAGCCGGTATGGTGCTTCATGCCATGAACGATGACCGACTAGGCCCTTACCGGCTGCTCAGGCGGCTCGGTGAAGGCGGGATGGGCGTTGTCCACCTCGCTGTCGACCCCCAGGGGCGACAGGTGGCGGTCAAGGTCCTGCGCGGAGAGGTCGCCGGCGACGAGGTCGCCAGGCGACGGCTTTCGCGTGAGGTCGAGACCATGCGCCGGGTCCGCAGCAAATTCATCGCAGAAGTGGTCGATGCGGATGTAACCGGTCATCGTCCTTACATCGTCACGCGTTACGTGCCCGGCCGTCCTCTCGACGAGATCGTCAAGGACGACGGGCCGCTCGACCTGCCCGCGCTGGTCCGGCTGGCCCACGGCGTGGCCTCCGCGCTGGCCGTGGTCCACTCCGTCGGCGTGATCCACCGCGACCTCAAGCCGGGCAACGTGCTCATCCTCGACGGCGAGCCCGTCCTGATCGACTTCGGCATCGCCCAGGCGGTCGACGCGACCAGGCTGACCCAGACCGGCATGTTCATCGGCACGCCCGGCTACCTCGCGCCCGAGATCATCGAGGGCCAGGAGGCCGGCCCCGAGGTCGACATCCACGCCTGGGCGGGCACGCTGCTCTACGCCGCCACCGGCCAGCCGCCCTTCGGCAAGGGCACGCTGGAGATGATCTTCTACAACATCACCGCCGGCAAGGCCGACATCAGCGGCGTGCCGGCCGAGCTGCAGCCGCTGCTCAAGGCGGGCTTCCAGCGCAACCCGGCCAAGCGGCCCAAGGCCGCCGACCTGGCCGAGCAGACGGCCCGCATGTTGCCGAGGCCGCCGCGCGGCGTGCCCGACGAGATCTCCACCGTGCCGCGGCCCGACGCGCCCGACGACTTCCCGACCAGGCGGCCGCCGTTCGTGGGGGAGAAGCCGTCCTACGACGTCTCCACGCCGCCGATGACGCCGCGCCGGCTGATCGACGGCCAGGAGCAGCCGGTCGCGCCGCCCGCCGACCCGCACTTCGTCTCGCTGCTGCCCAACCAGGCGGCCGGGCTGCCCAACCAGGCGGCTCCGCTGCCCGGCGCCGGGCTGCCTGGCGCCGGGCTGCCCGAACCGGGCGCGGCGCCGGCGGACCAGGGCGCGGGCGACCCGTGGCCGACCCGCCGGGTCTCGCCGGAGGAGCTGCGCCAGATCCAGCGCGAGGCCGGGCCCAGCCAGCCCTGGCCGCAGCAGCAGCCCCCGCTCCACCCCCAGCCGCAGTCACAGCCCCAGCCGCTGCCCCAGTCGCAGTCGCTGCCGCAGGTCAACCCGCACGAGGCCGACGTGCCCACCCGGCGCGTGCGCCCGGACTCGGCCGAGTTCGGCCGGCTCAGCTCCGGCCCGCAGCCGGTCGACCACGGCCGTCTCGGGTCCGGCGCCCAGCCGCTGGACCACGGCCGGTTCAACGCCGGCCAGGAAGCGGCGAACTACGGCCCGGTGCCCGTGCAGCCGCCGCCCTACATCCCGGCGCAGCCGCAGTACCCGCCGCAGGAGCCGCAGGCCGCTCGCGAGCCGTACAACCAGGGCGGGCGTCCGGCGCAGGCGCTGCAGCGCTCGAAGGCGTACGGGGTGGCGAGCGCCATGCTGCTGATCCTCATGATCGTGGCGGCGGTGACGGCCCCCGTCCTGGTGGCGGTGGTGGCGATCCCGATCGCCGTGCTGCTGCGCGCCGCCGACCTCGCCCAGCCGGTGCTCAGCGGCCGCCGGCCTGCCGGGTCCGCCGCACTCGACGTGCTCAGGGTCTTCGCCCAGCCGCAGGCGCTGGCCAAGTCCGTGGGCATCACGGTCGCGCTCGTCCTGTACGCCCTGATCCTCGGCCTGCCGGTGACGCTGCTGCTCAGCGTGGTGGTCAGGATGAACTCGGCCAACGCCCTCGCGTGGGGGGCGGCGGTCGCGCTCTGGACCCTCTGCGCGGGGCCGGGCGTCGAGGGCCCGGGGCGGCAGATGCGCAGAACGCTCTCATCGCTCGTACCCTCTAGGACAGCGGCCATGGCGATGGCGGGAGTGCTGGCGGCGGGCGCCGCGCTCTCGCTGATCCTCGCCTACGGCACGTTCGGGGACACGCCAAGGGGGAGTGTATGGAGTCCACTGGACGTCACACCCGTGACAGAGCAACTCAGCAGCCTGAAGGGCGGCGGCTGAGCCGAGGAAGGTGGCGATGAGCATCCAAGCGCCGGAACGCCTCGGCCCCTACCGCATCGTCAGGAAGATCGGCGAGGGCGGCATGGGGGTCGTCCACCTGGGTCTCGACGGTGAGGGCCGCGAGGTCGCCATCAAGGTGCTCCACCCGCACGTGGCCGCCGACCTCAAGGCCCGCGACCGGCTCACCCGCGAGGTCGAGACCATGCGCCGGGTGCGCAGCCCGTACGTCGCCGAGGTCATCGACGCCGAGCTGGTGGGGGGCCAGCCCTACGTCGTGACCCGCTTCGCCCCGGGGCGCACGCTGGAGGAGACCGTGCTGACCGAGGGCGCCCTGGAGGCGCGGCAGGTCATCAGGCTGGCCCAGGGGCTGTGCCAGGCGCTGGTCGCCATCCACGCGGCCGACGTGATCCACCGCGACTTCAAGCCGTCCAACGTCATGCTGGTCGACGGCGAGCCGCTGGTCATCGACTTCGGCATCGCCCACCTGGTGAACGCGACCCGGCTGACCCAGACCGGCATGTTCGTCGGCACCCCCGGCTACCTGGCGCCCGAGATCATCCGCGACTCCGACATCACCCAGGCGGCCGACGTGCACGCGCTGGCCTCGACGGTGTTCTTCGCCGCCACGGGCGCGCCGCCGTTCGGCACCGGGACGTTCGAGGCGGTCTGCTTCAGCATCATGGAGGGGCGGGCCCAGCTCGACCGGGCGCCCGCGTGGCTGCGCGGCTGGTTGTCGCGCGCGCTGCGGGTCGATCCCGCCGCCCGGCCGGGCGCGCAGGAGCTGCTGCGGATGGCCAGGGAGCTCGACCCGTCGGTGACGACGTTCAACGAGATCGAGGGCCCGACCGGCACCAAGCGCATCGGCAGCGGCACGCGGGCCATGGACACGTTCTCCGACCTGCTGCCGCCGGTCGAGTACCGCAAGCCAGCGCCGCCGCCCCCGCCACCGCCCGCGCGGCGGGAGGAGCGGCCGCCGCCCTACGTGCCCGCGCCGACCTCGGCGCGCCCGGTGCCGCGCACCGACCAGCGGGTGGCCGGTTACCCGGCGCCGCCGCCGCAACCGCGCCCCTACACGCCGCCGCCCCAGCCACGCGGCCACGTGCCGCCGGCGGAGCGGAAGAGGTACCTGTTCGGCGCCCAGGTGACCGGGTTGCTGCTGCTGGTCACGCTGGTGGCGCTGACGGTCATGATGCCCGTCGTCATGGGGGCGGTGGCGGTCGCGCTGGCGGTGGTGCTGCGCGTGGGCGAATACCTCTTCGGCGACATGGTCAAGCGGCGCCAGATCCGCGGCAGCAGCTCGGCCGACCCGCTGCTCGCGCTGGTCGGCACGCCGTGGGCGCTGGTCAAGGCCGCGCTGGTGACGCTGGTGCACGTGCCGCTCGCGCTGCTGTTCGGCGCGTGCGTGTGGGGGGCGCTCCACTGGGCCGGCGGCATGGGCACCAACCAGGCCGCCGCCTTCGCGGCCGGCGCGTTCGCCGGGGGCCTGTTCGTGCTCCCGGGCGGCGGCGCGCCGCGCAAGGCCGTGACCCGTACGCTCACCGGCGTGCTGCGCAGCCCCGGCGCCGCGCTGGTCGCGGTCGTCGCGGTGGGCACGGCGGCGCTGTTCGCGGCGATGTTCGCGCTCGGCCAGGACCCGGTCTGGACGCCCTGGCGGGCCCCGCAGAGTGTGATCGACGACCTGGCGAGCGACGCCAGGCAGAGCACGATCGGGCTGATCACCGGCCTCATCGAAAGTCTGCTGGACGGGCTGGGGTTGGGCTTCCTGACTCCGTGGTCCTGAGTGTCCCCCTCGGTCCGACGGGGGAGAGATGAGGTATGAGCGAGCGCCTCGGCCCTTATGAGCTTCTCTCCAGGCTCGGCGCGGGCGGCTTCGGCGAGGTCCATCTGGCGCTCGACGCCCAGGGGCGCACGGTCGCGGTCAAGGTGCTGCATCCGCACGTCGCGGCCGACGCCCTCGCGCTGGCCAGGCTCGACCGCGAGGTGGAGACGATGCGCCGGGTCGGCGGGCCGCACGTCGCCGAGGTGCTCGACGCCTCGCTGGAGGGCCCCAGACCCTACCTGGTGACCCGCTACGTCCAGGGCCGCCCGCTCAGCGCCGTGCCGGTGCCCGTCGAAGAGCTGGGCCCCCTGGCCTCGGGGCTGGCCGACGCGCTGCTGGCCATGCACGAGGCCGGGGTGGTCCACCGCGACCTCAAGCCGGCCAACGTGATGATGAGCGAGGACGGCCCGGTCGTCATCGACTTCGGCATCGCCAGCGCGCTCGACACGTTGTCGGTCACGGCGTCGGGAGCGGTGGTCGGCACGCCCGGCTACCTGGCTCCGGAGATCCTCGAAGGCGGCGGCGCGGGCGTCGAGGCCGACGTGTTCTCCTTCGGCGCGACGCTCGCCTACGCCGCGACCGGGCGGCAGCCGTACGGGCAGGGGCCGGCCTCGGCGGTGGCCTACCGGGTCGTGCACCACCCGCCCGACCTGGAGGGCGTGCCGGACTGGCTGGCGCCGCTGTTACGCGAGTGCCTGTCCACCGATCCCGCCGCGCGGCCCACGGCCGCGCAGATCTGCGCCCGGCTGGGCGTCGCCCCCGTCCCGCACGTGCGGCAGGCCGGCCCCCGTCCCTCGGCCCCGGCGGCGCGTCCGCGGCCGGCCGACGACCTGAGCACGAGGGAGTGGCGGCCGGGCGACGGCCGGCGCGGCTCGGTGGAGGAGTCCAGGGCGCGGCACCGGGAGAAGGTGCGCAGGCGGTGGCTGATCGGCTCGGGCCTGTTCGTGTCGCTGCTGGCGGCGGCCGCCCGCGAGCCGCTGCCCGAGGTGGCGCTGTTCCTGCTGGCCGCCTACGTGCTGGCGGTGGTGAGCGACGCGGGGGTGGCGCTGCTCTCGCGCGGGCCGTACCGGCGCGGCCGGATGGTGGCCGACCTGGTGAGCGTGGCGGGGGCGGTGGGGCTGTGCTTCGGGCTGGCCGCGGTGTTCAGCACGTTCACACTGGCCCTGTTCGCGGGTACGGCCCTGGTGGTGGGCATCGTGTTCCTGTTGTCCGCCTGAGTTCCCCTGGGGGGCGATCGGAACGTACCGAATAAAGTTCGGTATGGTGGGAAGGGTAGGGGCTTGACGCGGGAACCGCCGGTTTGCGCGTAAGCTACCCACGGGTAACATGACCGCGGGAGCCAGGGCACGACTCTGACCCACCCCGTGTCAGGAGCCCGTCGGGAACCTGGCAGTCTGGTCAGCATTGCATTCGGCGCCTATCGCAGCGACGCGGTGGGCGCACGCGAACACGGGAGGTCGGCCACCGGCCATGAACATCGTCGTCTGCGTGAAGCAGGTCCCCGATACGGCGACCGAGCGCAAGCTGCGGTCCGATGACAACACGCTCGATCGTGACGCCGTCGACGGCGTGGTCAACGAGCTTGACGAGTACGCGGTCGAGGAGGCGCTGAAGCTCAAGGAGGCGCACGGTGGCGAGGTCACCGTGCTCACCATGGGCCCGGGCAAGGCCACCGAGACCATCCGCAAGGCCCTGGCCATGGGCGCCGACAAGGCGGTCCACCTGAGCGACGACGCGCTGCACGGCTCCGACGCGCTGTCCACCTCGTACGCGATGGCCCAGGTGCTCAAGAAGATCGGGTTCGACCTGGTCGTCCTGGGCTCGGAGTCGACCGACGCCCGCACCGGCGTGCTGGCCGCGATGCTGGCCGAGCGCCTGGGCACGGCCCAGCTCACCCTGGCCAACAAGGTCGAGATCGAGGGCTCCTCGATCAGCGTCCAGCGCATCACCGACTACGGCTTCGACAAGGTCCAGGCTTCGCTGCCGGCCGTCGTGTCCGTGGTCGAGAAGATCAACGAGCCGCGTTACCCGTCCTTCAAGGGCATCATGGCGGCCAAGAAGAAGCCGGTCGAGACGCTGGCCATCGCCGACGCCGAGATCGACGCCGCCCAGGTCGGCCTGGGCGCCGCCTGGTCCGAGGTGGTCGACTTCGCCGCCGCGCCGCCGCGCGCCGCCGGCACGATCGTCAAGGACGAGGGCGACGGAGGCTCGAAGGCCGCCGACTTCCTCGCCTCCAAGAAGTTCATCTGAGAACGGGGGTTTTACTGATATGTCGGAGATTCTCGTTCTCGTGGAGCAGGTCGACGGCGAGGTCAAGAAGGTCACGCTCGAACTGCTGACCCTGGCCCGCTCGCTCGGCACGCCCGCAGCCGTCTGGGCCGGCCCCGGCCTCGGCGACGCCGCCAAGGCCAGGCTGGCCGAGTACGGCGCCGAGACGATCTACAACGCCGGGTCCGCCGACATCGTCGACCACGTGGTGGCGCCCAAGGCCGAGCTGCTGGCCCAGCTCGTCGCCGAGAAGTCGCCCGCCGCGGTGCTCGTGGCCGCCACGGCCGAGGGCAAGGAGGTCGCCGGTCGCCTGGCCGTCAAGACCGACTCCGGCGTCATCACCGACGCCGTGGGCCTGTCCGAGGGCTTCGTGGCCGACCAGTCGATCTTCGGTGGCGGCGTCAACGTGCACTCCAGGGTGCGCAGGGGCACCCCGATCGTCGCCGTACGCCCGAACTCGACGGCCCCGCAGGCCGCCGCGGGCGCCGGCGCCGTCGAGGAGGTGTCGGTCGCGCTGAGCGAGGCGGCCAGGGCCGCCCGCATCGTCGAGCGCGTCAAGCAGGAGAAGGGCGCCAGGCCCGAGCTGACCGAGGCCGCGATCGTGGTCTCCGGCGGCCGGGGCGTGGGCTCCGCCGAGAACTTCTCCGTGATCGAGGGCCTGGCCGACGCGCTGGGCGCGGCCGTCGGCGCCTCGCGCGCCGCCACGGACGCCGGCTGGTACCCCCACCAGTTCCAGGTGGGCCAGACGGGCAAGACGGTCTCGCCGCAGCTCTACATCGCGGCCGGGATCTCCGGCGCCATCCAGCACCGGGCCGGCATGCAGACCGCGAAGACCATCGTCGCGATCAACAAGGACCCCGAGGCGCCGATCTTCGAGCTCGCCGACTACGGGGTCGTGGGCGACCTGCACCAGGTCGTCCCGCAGCTCACCGAAGAGATCAGCAAGCGCAAGTAGCGTCAGGGATCAGCGGGCGCGCACAGCGCCGATCGGAGGCGGCGCCGCACGACGTGCGGCGCCGCCCCCCCCCCGCGGCCGCCGCCCCCCGGGGGGGGGGCCGGCCGCCGCCGCCGGGGCTCGCCCAACCCCCCCGCGCAACCCCCCCCCGGCCCCCCCCCCCGCGACCCTGGCCCTCGGCTCGCTGG
>NZ_JBFAOM010000018.1:24645-178940 GCF_040675235.1 Nonomuraea sp. NPDC049637 | reverse complement strand
TTTTTCTTGTTTTTTGACTTGTTTTCTTTGGTGTCCTTGACCCCGCCCGCGCGGGAGGCCCCGTCGTGCCGCGTCAGGCCTCCCGCGCGACGAACGCGCCGGCCCGCGCCGCGGCCAGCGTGCGCAGCGCCGCGTCGCGGGCGACCGCCAGGTCCACCGGTTCCTTGGTGACCAGCAGGCGGTAGTAGAGCGGCGCGGAGATCGCCCGGATCACCTCCATGCCGTCGGTGCCCTCGGGCAGCTCACCCCGTTTCACCGCGAGGTCGACGACCTTGGCCCACTCCTCGATGCGCCGCAGGTAGAACGCCCGCAACGCCTGGACGGCCTGCGCGTCGGAGGTGCCCGCCGCGATCACCGCCTGGAACGTGGCCCCGAGCCGGTGGTCGGTGACCGCGCCCACGACGGCCACGGCGTTGGCCAGCAGGTCGCCCTCGATGGATCCCGTGTCGGCGTGCGGTGACGACTGCTCGGCCAGCTCGGTCATCAGGTCCGTCACCAGCCCGGCCCTGCTGCCCCAGCGCCGGTAGACCGTGGTCTTGCCCACGCCGGCCCTGGCCGCCACCTGGTCCATGGTCAGCCCATGGAAACCGTGCTCGACCAGCTCGTCCTGAGTGGCCTCCAGCACGGCCGCGCGCACGCGCGCGGTGCGGCCCCCTGGCCGCACAGTCCCCGCCAAACGGGACTCTTGTTCCATTAATGCCCCTCTCGTGCTATCGTCGTGCCGCATCTTAACGGAACTAGCGTCCCATTAGGGGGATGGCATGACCGTGCTCGCCGATCGGCCCCGATCCGATCGCATGACGTCCGCGCAGCGGCTGGTTCTGGTGCTCCTGCTGGGGTCCCAGTTCATGCTCGCCGTGGACTTCTCCATTCTGAACGTGGCGCTGCCGGTGATCGGTTCAGGTCTCGGCTTCGCGCTGTCCGACCTCCAGTGGGTGGCCACGGCGTTCGCGCTGGCCGCCGCCGGGTTCACGTTGCTGTTCGGCAGGATCGCCGACCTGTTCGGGCGGCGCCGGCTGTTCCTGGCCGGCATGGTGCTGCTCGGCGTCTCCTCGCTGGCCGGCGGCCTGGCCGTCTCACCCGGCATGCTGCTGGTCGCCCGGGTCGTCCAGGGCCTGGCCACGGCCGTCGTCACGCCCGCCGGGCTCGCGCTGCTCACCACGTCGTTCCCCGAGGGGCCGCTGCGGGCCAGGGCGCTCGGCCTGAACGGCGCGCTGATGTCGGCCGGGTTCACCTCGGGCGCGATCCTGGGCGGGCTGCTGACCGAGCTGCTGAGCTGGCGGTGGGCGTTCTTCGTCAACGTGCCCGTCGCGCTGGCCGTGGTCGTCGCCGCGCCCGTGGTGCTGAAGGAGAGCCGTCCCGCCGAGCGGCCCAGGATGGACCTGCCCGGCGCGGTGACCGTGACCGCCGGCCTGCTCGCGCTGGTCTTCGGCCTGACCAGGGCCGGCGAGCACGGCTTCGCCGACGCCCTCGGCCTCGGCGCGCTGGCCGTCGGCGGCGCCCTGCTCGTCGCCTTCTGGTACGTCGAGCGCCGCGCCGCCGCGCCCCTGGTGCCCGTCTCGATCCTGGCCAGGCCCAACGTCACGTGGGGCAACCTGGCCGGGCTGATCGCCTTCGCCACCGAGACGTCCCTCGTCTTCCTCATGACCCTCTACCTGCAGAAGGTGCTCGGCTACTCGGCCCTGGCGACCGGGCTGGCGTTCGGGGTGCTGGGGCTCGGCACCGTGCTCGGCGGCGTGCTCGCGCCCCGGGTCCTCGGCCGGCTCGGCAGGGGCCGGGCGCTGGCGGCCGGGTTCGGGCTCCAGGCCGTCGCGACGGCGTCGCTGGCGCTGCTCGGCGCCGGGCCCGGCTGGATCTGGCTGCTGCTGGCGGCCACGTTCGCGGGCGGGATCGGGAACATGGTGGCGATCGTCGGGTTCATGGTGACGGCCACGTCCGGCCTGCCGGACTCCGAGCAGGGCCTGGCCACCGGCCTGGCGACGATGACGCAGCAGGTCG
Organism: Nonomuraea sp. NPDC049637; assembly: GCF_040675235.1. Taxonomy (NCBI): domain Bacteria; kingdom Bacillati; phylum Actinomycetota; class Actinomycetes; order Streptosporangiales; family Streptosporangiaceae; genus Nonomuraea; species Nonomuraea sp. NPDC049637. The sequence continues at coordinate 176,942 of NZ_JBFAOM010000018.1, read as the reverse complement.
GCATCACCATGGGCATCCCCGTCATGAGCGCCGTGGCCACGGCCGCGATGGGCACCGTGCTCCAGGGCGTGATCGTGGCGGTGCTCGTCAACGCCGCACTCACGTTCGGCGGAGTGCTGATTTCCCGCAAGCGTTCGGCAATGTCGAACTGATCTGCGCTAGGGTGGCCGCCGTGGGAGAGACGATTCAATCGGTGGAACGGGCGGCCGCGATCCTGCGGCTGCTCGCATCCGGCCCCCGCCAGCTCGGCGTGGCAGAGCTGGCCAGGGCGCTGGGCCTGCCCAAGGGCACGCTCCACGGCATCCTGCGCACGCTGGTCCGGGTCGGCTTCGTCGAGCAGGACGCCGCCACCGGCAAGTACCGGCTCGGGGCCACGCTGCTCCACCTGGGCAGCAGCTACCTCGACGTCAACGAGCTGCGCACCCGCTCGATCAACTGGGCCGACGCCCTGGCCGGGCGGAGCAGGGAGAGCGCCTGGATCGGCACCCTGCACGAGGGGCACGTGCTGGTGATCCACCACGTGTTCCGCCCCGACGACAGCATGCAGACCCTCCAGGTCGGCACCTACCTGCCGACGCACGCCAGCGCGCTCGGCAAGGTGCTGCTCGCCTACGACCCGTACGGCGAGTCGCTCGCGGCCCCGCCGCTGCCGGCCTACACCGACCGCACGCTGGTCGACGCCGCCAAGCTGGAGGAGGAGCTGGAGCAGGTCCGGGCCAGGGGGTGGGCGGCCGAGATGGAGGAGCTCACCGAGGGCGAGGTCGCCATCGCCGCCCCGATCAAGGACCCGCGCGGCCTCGTGGTGGGCGCCATCGGCATCCGCGGCGCGGTCGAACGGCTGACCGCCGACGGCGCCCTGACCATGGAGTACGTCTCCTACGTCCGCGACGCCGCCCGCGCGATCACCCGCGATCTGGCCAGATGACCGGTTGAACAACACCGGGGCGAACACGTAACATCGCTCACATCGTTCGACAATGTCGAACCCCGACTCCCAAGCGAGGAACCTCGTGCCTCGACCGCACTACATCGCCGCCATCGACCAGGGCACCACGTCCAGCCGGTGCATCGTCTTCGACCAGGCCGGCAACATCGTCACCGTCGCCCAGCGCGAGCACCGCCAGATCTTCCCCAAGCCCGGCTGGGTCGAGCACGACGCCGAGGAGATCTGGCAGTCGGTCCGGACCGTCATGGCCGAGGCCACCGAGGGGCTCGACATCGCCGCGCTGGGCATCACCAACCAGCGGGAGACCACCGTCCTGTGGGACCGGGAGACCGGGCGTCCCGTCTGCCCCGCGGTCGTGTGGCAGGACACCAGGACCGACGCGCTCACCCGCGCGCTCGCCGAGCACGAGGGGCTGTTCAAGGAGAAGGCCGGCCTGCCGCTGACCACGTACTTCTCCGGGCCGAAGATCCGCTGGCTGCTCGACGCGTACGGCCTGCGCGAGCGGGCCGAGCGCGGCGAGGTGCTGTTCGGCACGATGGACAGCTGGCTGCTGTGGAACCTGACCGGCCGCCACCTGACCGACGTGACCAACGCCAGCCGCACGATGCTGATGAACATCCACACGCTGAGCTGGGACGACGACCTGCTCGCCGCCCTCGGCGTGCCGCGCGCGATGCTGCCGGAGATCCGCCCGTCCGCCGAGGTCTACGGCCACACCGCGGCCGGCGTGCCGGTGGCCTCCGCGCTCGGCGACCAGCAGGCCGCGCTGTTCGGCCAGACCTGCTTCGAGCCCGGCGAGACCAAGAGCACCTACGGCTCGGGCAGCTTCCTGCTGATGAACACCGGCCAGGAGCCCGTCGTCTCCCGGCACGGCCTGCTGACCACCGTCGGCTACCAGATCGGCGACGGCCCGGCCACGTACGCCCTGGAAGGCGCGATCGCCGTCACCGGCTCGCTGGTGCAGTGGCTGCGCGACAACCTGGGCCTGATCTCCAGCGCCGCCGAGATCGAGACGCTGGCCAAGACCGTCGACGACAACGGCGGCTGCTACTTCGTCCCGGCCTTCTCGGGGCTGTTCGCGCCCCACTGGCGTTCCGACGCCCGCGGCGTGATCGCCGGGCTGACCGGGTTCGTCACCAAAGGCCACATCGCGCGGGCCGTCCTGGAGGCCACCGCCTGGCAGACTCGCGAGGTCGTCGACGCGATGAACGCCGACTCCGGCCTCGACCTGACCACGCTGCGCGCCGACGGCGGCATGACCGCCGACAACCTGCTCATGCAGACGCTGGCCGACGTGCTGGCCGTCCCCGTGATCAGGCCGATGGTCGCCGAGACCACCGCGCTCGGCGCCGCGTACGCCGCCGGCCTGGCCACCGGCTACTGGCCCGACCTCGACAGCCTGCGCGCCAACTGGCACAAGGCGTCGGAGTGGCGGCCGGAGATCGACGAACAGGTCCGCGCGCGGGAGTACCGCAATTGGAAGAAGGCCGTGGCCCGCACCCTCGACTGGGTCGAACAGTAGGACTGGAGCACGTCATGAACATCGCCATCGGCGCCGACCGGGCCGAGGTCCGGCACGAGCTCTCGCGCGCCACGTACGACCTGCTGGTGATCGGCGGCGGCATCCTCGGCACCTCCGTCACCTGGATGGCCGCGCAGGCCGGGCTGCGGGTGGCGATGGTCGAGGCGGGCGACTTCGCCGGGGCCACCTCCAGCGCGTCCTCCAAGCTGGTCCACGGCGGCCTGCGCTACCTGCAGACCGGCAACGTCAAGCTGGTCGCCGAGAACCACCGCGAACGCCGCGCCCTGGCCGCCGACATCGCGCCCCACCTGGTCAAACCGCTCAGCTTCCTGGTGCCGATCTACAAGGGCGGCCCGCACGGCGCGGCCAAGCTCGGCGCCGGCGTCTTCCTGTACTCCGCGCTGTCGGTGTTCGGCGACGGCATGGGCAAGGTCATCACGCCGCACCAGGCCATGACCCGCGTCCCCGCGCTGCGCAGCGAGGGCCTGCGCGCCGCCGCCGTCTACGGCGACCACCAGATGAACGACAGCCGCGTGGCCGTCATGACCGTGCGCGCGGCCGTCGACGCGGGGGCGGTCGTGCTCAACCACGCCGAGGTCGTCGGACTGCGCAAATCGGGCGCCAACGTGACCGGGGCCGAGCTGCGCGACCGCCTCGACGGCACCGAGTTCGGGGTGGACGCCCGGCTCGTCCTCAACGCCACCGGCCCGTGGGTGGACCACCTGCGCCGGATGGAGGACCCGCACGCCGCGCCGAGCATCAGGCTCTCCAAGGGCGCCCACCTGGTCATGCGCCGCCACGACCCGTGGAAGGCCGCGCTCACCACGCCGATCGACAAGTACCGGGTCTCCTTCGCCATCCCGTGGGAGGACCACCTGCTGCTCGGCACCACCGACGAGGCCTACGAGGGCGACCCTGCCGACGTGCGCGCCACCGACGCCGACATCGCCCAGATCCTCGACGAGGCCGGCCACGCCGTACGCGACTGCCAGCTCCGCCGCGAGGACATCACCTACGCCTTCGCCGGGCTGCGCGTGCTGCCCGGCGGCCCCGGGCAGGTGTCGGCCGCCAAGCGGGAGACCGTGGTGACCAGGGGCGCGGGCGGCATGTTGTCGGTCGCGGGCGGCAAGTGGACCACCTACCGGCACATCGGCAGGCACGTCCTGGAGACCCTCTCCCGCCTGCCGGGCCGGCCGCTCGGCGACGACCTGGCCGACATCCTGCCCGCCGTGCCGCTGCCCGGACTGGCCAGCCCGGACGCCGTCGCCATGCGCCTGTGGACCGAACGCGAGCCGGGCGCCCGCATGGACCCGCTGGTCGCCCGCAACCTGGCCACCCACTACGGCACGATCGCCTTCGACGTGGCCCGGCTCATCCGCGACGACCCCTCGCTCGGCGAGCGCATCCACCCCGACGGGCCCGACATCTGGGCCCAGGCCGTCTACGCCCGCGACCACGAGTGGGCGGCCACCGTCGACGACGTCGTGCGCCGCCGTACCACGCTCACCGTGCGCGGCCTCGACACGCCCGACGTCCGCACCCGCATCGAGCAGCTCCTCGCCTGATCGTCAACCGGGCCGCGGCGGCACCCCGCCGCCGCGGCTGCGACGAACGTCACCGCAGATCACAGGTTCGAAGCGGCCGGTACGGGGAATCCGAGATGTCGCATCTGTCGCCGCGGCCCCCCGGGCCACACCGACGGCGTCGGAGCGCCTACCGGCCGAACCCTCTTCTGCCGCCCCCATGGAGGTGACGTCATGTCCACCAAGTCCCGGCTGCACATCGCGATGGTGGCTCCCCCGAGGTTCGAGAACCCGCCCCGCTCGTACGGCGGTGTCAAGGTCATGATGGACGACCTCGCGCGGGCCCTGCTCAGACTGGGCCACCAGGTCACCCTGATCGGCGCGGGCCGGTCGGGCACTTCCCCCCACGTCCTGGCCGCCTACACCCAGCCGCCCTCCCACCCATTGGACGAACCCGCCCCTGGGGCGGCGGTCCCCGACGTCCGGCCGGAGGACCTGGACGTGGACGTCGTCCACGACCACTCCCCGGCGGGCTCGGTGACCGCCCTGAACCCCCGGATCCCGACGGTGGCCACCGTCCACGGCCCGGCCTCGGGCGAGCAGGCCGAGCGCTACCGCCGGCTCGGCGACTCCGTCAGCCTGGTGTCCACCTCGACGTCCCAGCGTATGCAGGCCCCCGACCTCAACTGGCTGGGCACCGTGCACAACGGCGTGGACCTGAAGAGCTTCCCCTTCCGCGAGCGCAAGGAGGACTACGCGCTCTTCCTCGGCCGGTTCAGCCCGGACAAGGGCGCCCACCTGGCCATCGACGCCGCCCGGCGGGCCGGCCGGCGCATCGTGCTGGCCGGCCGGCTGACCGAGCCGTCCGAGCGGGAGTACTTCGACCGCCACATCCGCCCCCGGCTCGGCGACGACGCCGTCTATGTCGGCGAGGCCGACGGACCGCGCAAGCGCGAGCTGCTGGCCGACGCCCACTGCCTGCTCTTCCCCAGCCGCCGGGAGGAGGCGTTCGGCATGGTCATGATCGAGGCCATGGCGAGCGGCACCCCGGTGGTCGCGCTGCGCGGCGGCGCCGTGGGCGAGGTCCTCGTCGACGGCATCACCGGCTACGTCTGCGACGACCCCGCCGACCTGGCCGAGGCGGTCGAAGCCGCGGGCGGCCTGAACCCGGCCGACTGCCGCATGCACGTCAAGCGCAACTTCGACGCGCTCGGCATGGCCATGGGCTACGAGAAGATCTACGAACTGAGCATCCGCGACCGGCGTCCGGCGCCGTTCGCCGCCTGACCCGCGCGTCCCCGTGCGGCGGATCGCCGCCGCACGGGGTGTCGCCCCCGTCCCGGGGGAAGGGGGTAGGCATGCGCACTGCCATGAACGAGGCTCTGATCAGGCATTTCACCGACCTGCGCGACGGCGTCCACGGCGGCGTCACCGCGCGGGAGGACAAGGAACGCCTGTTCGCCACGGCGGTCGAGCTGCTCGACCCGGTGGCGCGGGCGACGCTGGACGAGTTCAACGCCGACCTGCTCCTCGGCACGGGGCAGGTGGTGGCCAGCGGGCTCACCAGGTCTCAGGAGGGCGGGCTCAACGCCATGTGGTCGCTCACCTGGCCGGAGCAGCGCGACAAGGACATCCTGCCGATCGCGATCGTGGCCCACTACGGCGCCGACTTCCACCACCCGCACCTGCGCGGCAACACGGTCGGCGACTGGCCGCTGAACGTCTTCGACCACTCGGACGCGGCCGGCCAGCTCACCACCCTGCGCGCCATCGCCGCCGCCGACGCCCACAACCTGGTCTTCCAGGAAAGCTACCGCCTCATCCCCGCCGTCACCCGGTAGCCGTCCCCGCCCTCACGACTTCGAGCCTTCCGTCCTCACGGCCGCGAGCGTTCCGTCCTCACACCCACAAGCCTTCTGTCCTCACGGCCGTGAGCCTTTTTCCGTCTTTACGGCTTCGCGTGGTCAGGCCACCCGCCGTACTCCGGCTGGTGGCCTTCCAGGGCACGCCCGCTGACCCTTCACCGGCGCGCCGCCGTGACGGTGCGCTCTGTGGGCCGCCTGGGTGCGGGGGCCGAGCCTGTCTGGAGCGGCCCCCGCGCCATCACGCCTCGGTGAAACCGCGGGCCCGGCCGCCGGCGCTCTCGCGGACCGCGGCGGCCACCGCCGTCGCCACGTCGGGGTGGAAGACGCTCGGCACGATGTAGTTGGGGCCCAGCTCCTCCGGGGTCACCACGGCCGCCAGCGCGCCCGCCGCGGCCAGCAGCATCTCCTGCGTCACCCCGCCGGCCTGCGCGTCGAGCAGCCCGCGGAACACGCCGGGGAAGGCCAGCACGTTGTTGATCTGGTTGGGGTAGTCGGAGCGGCCGGTCGCCACCACGGCGGCGTGCTCGCGCGCGTCGTCGGGCGAGACCTCGGGCTCGGGGTTGGCCAGCGCGAACACCACGGAGTCCTTGGCCATCGTCGCGATGTCGTCGCCGGTCAGGATGCCGGGCGCGGACACGCCCACGAACACGTCGGCGTCCTTGACCGCGCCGCGCAGGTCGCCCGCGTAGCCGTCGGCGTTGGTGTGCTCGGCGATCCAGCGCAGCGAGTCGTCGAGATCGTCGCGGCCCTTGTGCACGGCGCCCAGGTAGTCGCAGACGACCACGTTGCGGGCGCCGGCGGCCAGCAGCAGCCGCAGCACCGCGTTCCCGGCCGCGCCGGCGCCGGCCATCGTGATCCTGACGTTCTCGATGGACTTGTTCACCACGCGCAGCGCGTTGGTCAGCGCCGCCAGCACGCAGATCGCCGTGCCGTGCTGGTCGTCGTGGAAGACCGGGATGTCCAGCAGCTCGCGCAGCCGGCGCTCGACCTCGAAGCAGCGCGGCGCGCCGATGTCCTCCAGGTTGATGCCGCCGAACCCGGGCGCGATCAGCTGCACCGTGCGGACGATCTCGTCGACGTCCTGGGTGTCGAGGCAGATCGGCCAGGCGTCGATGCCCGCGAACCGCTTGAACAGGGCCGCCTTGCCCTCCATGACCGGCAGCGCGGCCTCCGGCCCGATGTTGCCCAGCCCCAGCACCGCCGACCCGTCGGTGACCACGGCCACCGAGTTACGCTTGATCGTCAGGCGCCGCGCGTCCTCCTTGTTCCTGGCGATGGCCATCGACACGCGCGCCACGCCCGGGGTGTAGGCCATGGACAGCTCGTCGCGGTTGCGCAGCGGCACCTTCGACTTCATCTCGATCTTGCCGCCGAGGTGCATGAGGAACGTGCGGTCGGAGACCTTGTGGATGACGACGCCCTCGACCGCCTCCAGCTGGTCGACGATGGCCTGCGCGTGGTCGGTGTCACGCGCGGCGCAGGTGACGTCGATGCGGAGCTTCTCGTGGCCCGCGTTGGTGACGTCGAGGGCGGTCACCACGCCGCCGGCCGACTCTACGGCGTGGGTGAGCTGGCTCACGGCCTTGCCGCCTGCGGGCACCTCGAGACGCACGGTTATGGAGTACGACACACTCGGGACGGTCGCCACGTCAATCGCTCCTTCGGGACTGACCAAGAAGTCATCCAAGGATAGGGGGCATCAGGTCAACCCAGTGCCGTCGCTGCGGTGACGATGAGATCGACACACGCGGGGACGGGAATCGTCGTGCTGTCGAGCACAAGGTGATAGTGGCACGGATCACCCGGATCCGCGCGGTAGAAGTGGCGGACGTAGGCCGTCCTGGCCCGGTCGTTGTCCTCGACGACGGCCCGCGCCTCCCGCTCGCTCGTGCCGCTCAGCGTGGCCGTCTGGCGGACCCGGCGCTGCAGCGGCGCGTCGAGCCTGACGTGCAGGGCGCCGGGATGGTCGGCCAGCACCAGGGCGCCGGCACGGCCCAGGAAGACGCCTCCCCGGGCCAGGGCCGTCTCCTTCATCATGCGCTCGGTGCGCCGGACGAACTCCTCGGGCGGCAGCGGCATCGCGCCGGGGACGTACATGTCCACGCCGCCGAAGGTGACCGTGGGCAGCCGGATGGCGCCCGACAACAACCAGCCGAGGCCGTGTTCGGCGCGGTCGTCGTGGGCCAGCGCCTCCTCCAGCGTGCAGCCGAGCTCCTTGGCCACGGCGCTGGGGATGGCACGGTCGACGAAGGGCACGCCGAGCCGTTCGGCGACGGCCGGGCCGATGTGGCTGCCGGCCGTGCCGTAGGCCGCGGAGATCGTGACGACCCGCATACCCCCAGGTTAGAACAGGGCGCTCGCCAATGCTCTACGCGCTTTCGCCAAAGATGGGTCGTCCGACGGCAACGCGTCGAAAAGCCCGAGCAAGTGCTTCCTGGCCCGGTCGCGGTCGTCGCCCGACGTGCGCTTGACCACGGCCACCACGCGCTCGAACGCCTCGTCGACCGCGCCGGAGAGCATCTCCAGGTCGGCGGCCAGCAGCTGCGCCTCGATGTCGGACGGGTCCTGGGCGCGCCGCTGCACGTCGGCCGGGTCGGCCGCGGAGGTGCGCTTGATCAGGCCGACGCCCGCCAGCCCCATCTTGGCGTCCTCGTCGCCGGGGACGCGGGCCAGCAGCCGCTGGTAGGCCGCCTCGGCCGCGTCGAGGTCGCCGGCGTCGATGGCCTGCTCGGCCGCCACCAGGTCGGGGTCGGCGGGCGGCCCCTCGGGCGCCTGCGGCCCCTCCTCGGCCGCCGGCGGCCGGGCGTCGGGGTTGGCCTGGTAGAACTGCTCGACCGCGCCCATCAGCTCGTCGAGCCAGCGGCGCACCTCCTGCTCGGGCAGCACCTGCTGGAAGCCGGTGACGGCCTGCCCCTGGAAGATGGCCAGCACGGTCGGCACGGCCTGCACCCGCAGCGCCTGCGCGATCTGGGGGCTGGCATCGACGTTGACCTTGGCCAGCACGGCCCGGCCGCCCAGGTCGCCGATCACCTTCTCCAGCACCGGGCTGAGCTGGGCGCTGCCGGGCGCCCTCGGCGACCACAGGTCGAGCACCACCGGCACGGTCATCGACCGGTCGATGACGTCCGTCGTGAACGTCTCCTCGGTCACGTCGACGACCGAGGCCGAGGTGGCCCCCTGGGGACCGGCGGCCTCCCGCCGGGCCTGGGCCTCCAGTGCCTGTTTGCGCGCGCCCAGGTCCACAGCTCCGTAGAGCGACCCGGGCCTAGAGAAGTCCGCCATGCTCCTCATCTTGCCGCATGGACGGGCCCGCGAAGTCACCCGCCGCCACCCTCAGCGTGCGGAGCTGGTCGAAGATCTGGCGGAGTTCGTCCTCGGCGTACATCGTGAGGCCGAACTCGGCGGCCATCAGGTCGTCGGTGGCCCGGCGCACGACGTCCCTGCCCTTGCCGGTGATCTCGGCCAGCACGCCGCGGCCGTCGCGGGGGTTGGGCAGGCGGCGAACGAACCCGGACTTCTCCAGCCTGTCCACCGTGTTCGTGACGCTGGTGGGGTGGACCATGAGTCGTTCGCCGATCTTCCACAGCGGCAGCGAGCCGGTGTGGCTGAAGGTCAGCAGGACCAGGGCCTCGTAGCGGGCGAAGGTGAGGTCGTGGGGCTTCAGCAGGGAGTCGAGCTGCGACAGCAGGATCTGCTGCGCTCTCATGATCGAGGTGACCGCGGCCATCGCGGAGGAAGGCCCGAAGCGGGCACGCCAGCTCTCCGCGGCGCGGTCGATGGGATCGAACGGCAGATTGAGCGGCTTCGGCTGGGACACAGCGCTACGGTAGCGTGCCTCTCGTCCCGGTTTCGTCGGGCTACCTGGAGCGACAGGCTTCACCGCTTGACCAAGAATCCGACCGTCAATCATCACGCTCCGTTATGGTTCTCTCACGTAAGGTGACGCGGAAGCCAAGTCCATCTGCCGTGGGGACGGGTCTGGGCTGGCATTCTTCCGCTTTGCCGAGGGCACGGGGGGTGCTTGGTGAACATCAACGGGATACAGGGTGCGTGAGCACGCGGGCGTTACACGCGAGGAGCTGAAGCACAGCGCGGCCGTGACAGTGGCGGTGCTGCTCGCTCTCGGCCTGGTCGCGGCGTGGAACGTCCTGATACCCGGCGTCGACGCGTGGGAGAACATCCTGGCCGCGGTCATCGGCTCGTTGCGGATGACCGGGCCGGTGGCGGCCGCGTTCGCCGCGTGGGTGGCGTTGCGCAAGCGGCGCGCCCTGCGCGGGCGGTCGCTCACGACGTGGCGGGCGCTCAAGGCGCCGCTGGCGATCGTGGTGGTGGTGCTGGGCTCGTTCGGCGCGACGGTGCTGGTGCTGGCGGTCAAGACCGTGCTCACCGACCAGGCGGGGCGGCTCAGCCTGTCCGGCCTGGGCATGGGCATGGCGGGCCTGGCGCTCTACGCGGTGATCGGGTGGGTGGCCGGCTGGGTCGTGCCCAAGGCGCTCACGCCGCCGATCACGGGGCTGGCCTGCTACGTCGCCTTCTCCTGGCTGGCCGACGACCGGGGGCTGGCCGACCGGCTGGTGCCGGGCACGGGCGAGCCGTACGACCTGTTCCAGGGGCTGGGCGGGGCGCCGTTCTTCGACCAGACGATCTGGCTGCTCGGCATCACCTGCGCGCTGCTGCTCGGCTGGGCGGCGCTGGTGACCAGGCAGGCCCTGGTGCTGGCGTGCGCGCTGCTGGCCGTGCTGGCGGCGGGCATGGGCGTGTCGCGGATGCTGGCCCATCCCAAGCCGGCCGCGGCCGAGGACATCGCCTACGCCTGCCAGGAGTGGCCGATCACAGTCTGCCTGCACCCCGGGATGCGGGCCGGGCAGACCGAGCTGGGCGCGGTGTTCACGCAGATCGCCTCGCGCCTGGCCGGCACGCCGGCCGCGTTCACGCGGGTGGAGCAGCGGCCGCTGGACGAGCCGCTGAAGCCCTCCAACGGCCTGGCGCCGATCCACGTGCCCGACCTGTCGGCGGGGTTCGCCGAGGAGGCGGCCTACGAGTACATCGACGCGCTGGCCGCCCGCTGCCCCGGCACGCCGGCCGACGGCTACCGGGAGATCGTGATGGCCTGGCTGCGCGGCGAGCCGCTGCCCGGCGGCCCGCTGCCCGAGCACCAGTACGCCGCGTCCTGGTTCTCCGGTCTCGACGAGCACCAGCGCAGGGAGTGGCTGCGCATGTTCTACAGCGACTTCCAGGCGTGCCGCCTGTCCAGCACGCACTTCGGCGGCGGTCCGGCCCCCACCGCCGTCATCACGCCCCCCACCGGCGCCACGCCCGAGAGCAGCCACGTCTACCCGGTCTATCCCGATCCCGGCACGGCGGGCACCACCAGCTGAGGACGAAGATGTCACCCCGCGGCTGGCACTGATGATCGCCGAGCGGGTAGTCATGCCCCATGACGACTTCCCAGACGACGCCGCCGGACCTGGCTCCCCGGCGGCGGCGCAGGTGGCGATATGCGGCCGGGTTCCTCGTCCTGGCGGTCCTGCTCGTGGTGGGCGGCCGGCTGGCCTGGACCTGGCTCAACCCGTTCGGAGAGCAGACCGTCGACCGCAGCCAGCCGGTGCTGCTGCAGTCCATCAAGGACCTCAGCCGGTTCGAGGCGGCCACGGGCACCTTCCAGGTCGTCGTCGACCTGGAGAAGGACGCCAAATTCCTGCCCGACGCGGTCAAGGGCACCCGCACGCTGTTCGTGGGCGCGGGCGGCGTCGACGCCTACGTCGACTTCTCGGCCATGGGGGCGGGCGCGGTGACCGTGAACAAGGAGCGCACCGAGGCCACCGTCCGCCTGCCGCGCGCCCAGCTGGAGAAACCCAACCTGGACAACAGCCGCTCGTACGTGTTCGCCCAGCAGCGCGGCCTGCTCGACCGCGTCCAGGACTTCCTGTCGGGCTCCCCGGGCGACCAGCGTGAGCTCTACCTGCTGGCGGAGAAGAAGATCACCGAGGCGGCGGTGGCCAGCGACCTGCGGGCGCGGGCCGACGCCAACACCAGGTCGATGCTCACCGGCATGCTCAAGTCGCTCGGGTTCGCCAAGGTGACCGTGAAGTTCACCGACGAGCCCTGACGGGCGTCCTTACCCTGCCTGCGGGCCGCCCCACCCGAGGTGGAGCGGCCCGTCCGCGTTCCCGCCTAGGTATGCCGGGACGTCCTTAGTCCATGGGCACGGCTGCCTAAGTACCTCCCTACCTGCCCGAACCCCGGCAGATAGGACATCCGCCCGATGTGGCGGGAGGGGCCTTAGGAGGAGTCTTAAGAGTGCAGGGAACAAGGAACACGAACAGCAGGAGCATCGGATGAACGCCGAACTCGAGTACTCCGTCATGCAGCACCACGCCGCCGAACTCCGTCGGGCCGCCGCCGAGCAGCGGCGCGTACGGGAGGCGCTGAAGGGACAGCGTTCCGAGCGTCGCCACCGCTCGGTCTTCGCCAAGTTCCTGGCTTCATGACCGTCCACAAGCAGCCCGGCCGCAGCCTCCCTCGCGGCCGGGCTGAGATGCCCCCTTAGGGGGGCGCGCCGGTGCCGGATTCCTGGCCGGCCCGCGCGCAGCGTCACCGACACCCCGGTCCCGTTCCTGGTCGGACCGGGGTTTCGCGCGTTCACGCCGTACGTCGCGGGGGCTCGTACGGCGTGAACAGGACACTGACGGAGGATGTCAGTGATCGGCGCATACCGTCCGGGCATGGACAACAGCTTCGACTTCTTCGTCGGCACCTGGACCTCACGGCAGCGGCGGCTGCGCAAGGCGCTGGCCGGCAGCGACGAATGGTACGAGTTCACCGGCCGCACCAGGTGCTGGAGCGTCCTGGACGGCGCGGGCAACATCGACGAGGTCACCTTCCCCAGCGAGGGCTCCGCCGGGGTGACCCTGCGCCTGTACGACAAGGCGGCCGGCACGTGGTCGCTCTACTGGGCCGGCAGCGCCACCGGCATGTCCCTGCCGCCCGTCGTGGGCCGCTTCGACGACACCGGAGTCGGCCTGTTCACCTGCGACGACGTGTACGACGGCAGGCCGATCAAGGTGGCCTACGTCTGGTCGGACATCACCGCCGAGTCGTGCCGCTGGGAGCAGCGCTTCTCCCCCGACGGCGGGACGACCTGGGAGACGAACTGGACAGCCGACTTCACCCGCGCCTCCTGAATCCTTTTCGGCGGTCGGCGCCTCTCATGTCCGTACAACGGAACGAGACAATGGGAGCCCATCATGGTGATCGCCATCGCGGCCGGCGCTGCGGCCGTACTCATCTGCACGTGCGTGGTCGTCCTGCGGCGAAGGAGCAGGGAACGTGGCTGACCCGCGGCGCCTCGGCACGGCGGCCGGGCCCGGCGCCCCGGCGCCGGAGCCGGCCGGCGGCGGGCGCGCCTGGTCGGACGAGCAGCTGATCAACGCGGCCCGGGCCGGCGACGCCGACTCGATCGCCGCGCTGGTGTCGGGCGCCCACCCGCACGTGCGGCGCTTCGCCCACACGCTGTGCGCCACGCCGGAGGACGCCGAGGACGCCGCCCAGGAGGCGCTGATCGTCCTGTACCGCAAGATCGGCACCCTGCGCGCGTCCGGAGCGCTGGCCTCGTGGATGTTCCGGATCATCCGCAACGAATGCATCAGGCGGGCCCGCCTGATGCTGCGTCCCGGGCCGCCCGCGCCCTCCTCGGCCGCCGTGCGGTCGGCCGAGGAGGAGATGTTCGAACGGCTGGAGGCCGCGCGGGTGGCCGAGGCCATCGCGGCACTCCCCGCCGACCAGCGGCGGGTGCTCATCATGCGGGACGTGCAGGGGCTGAGCGGCCGCATGGTCGCCGACGCCCTCGGGCTGAGCGTCCCGGCGATGAAGTCCCGCCTGCATCGCGCCCGTGCGACTGTGCACGGCCTGCTGTCCCAAGGAGCCGTCCATGACTGAGCCCACCGCGGGGACGTCACTGCCCCGTCACCTGGCCCGCGGCGCGCTGGGCTTCGGCGCGCTGATCGCCTCGGTCGCGCTGATCCCGTGGACCGGGCCGGTCAGCCTGGTGCTCGCCATCCCTGGCGCGATCGCCCTGCGCGGCTGCCCGGCGTGCTGGGTGATGGCGCTGGTGCAGCTCGTCTCCATGGGACGCATGCAGCGCCAGTGCACCGACGGCGTGTGCGAGCTGGTCCCGGCGGGCGGGCGGCACACGGGCAAGGGCGCGGCCCATTGACCGCGCCCTGACCGGCGACCGCCCGCAGGGGCGGCGGACAGGCCCACCCGACGACAACGACCGGGTGGGCCAGGCCGGGTCAGGGCACGCGGATGATGAGCGCGTCGCCCTGCCCGCCGCCGCCGCACAGGCCGGCCGCCCCGAGGCCGCCGCCCCGCCGCTTCAGCTCGTACGCCAGCGTCAGCACGATCCGCGCCCCCGAGGCCCCGATCGGGTGCCCCAGGGCGATGCCGCCGCCGTTGACGTTCACCTTGTCCAGCGGCACGCCGAGCTCCTTGGCCGACTGCAGGACCACGCTCGCGAACGCCTCGTTGATCTCGATCAGGTCGAGGTCGTCCGCGGTCAGGCCCTGCTTGGACAGGGCGTGCTTGATGGCGTTGGCCGGCTGCGACTGCAGGGACGCGTCGGGCCCGGCCACGTTGCCGTGCCGGCCGATCTCCGCCAGCCACGGCAGCCCGAGCTCCTCCGCCTTGGCCTTCGACATGACCACCACGGCGCACGCGCCGTCGGAGATCTGCGAGGCCGACCCGGCGGTGATGGTGCCGTCGGCGGCGAAGGCCGGGCGCAGCTTGGCCAGCGTCTCGGCGGTGGTGTCGCCGCGGATGCCCTCGTCCTCGCGGACGACCACCGGCTCGCCGCGGCGCTGCGGGATCTCGACCGGGACGATCTCCTCCTCGAAGACGCCGTTCTTGGTGGCGGCGGCGGCGAGCTGGTGGGAGCGGGCCGACAGGGCGTCCTGCTCGTCGCGGGCGATGCCGAGCCGGGCGTTGTGCCGCTCGGTCGACTCGCCCATCGCGCACTGGTCGAAGGCGCAGAACAGGCCGTCGTGGGCCATGGAGTCGACGACGTCGGAGCCGCCGTACTTGACGCCCTTGCGCAGCCCCGGCAGCAGGTGGGGGGCGTTGGTCATGGACTCCATGCCGCCCGCGACCACGATGTCGAACTCGCCGGCGCGGATGAGCTGGTCGGCCAGGGCGATGGCGTCGAGGCCCGACAGGCAGACCTTGTTGACGGTCAGCGAGGGCACGGTCATCGGGATGCCGGCCTTGACGGCGGCCTGGCGGGAGGGGATCTGGCCGGCGCCCGCCTGGAGCACCTGGCCCATGATCACGTACTCGACGGCCTCCGGAGCCACCCCGGCACGTTCCAGGGCGGCCTTGATGGCGATGCCGCCCAGCTCCACGCCGGACAGCCCGGACAGGGCGCCGAGCAACTTGCCGATGGGGGTACGAGCTCCGGCGACGATGACGGAACTGGACATTGGCGGCGGCCTCCTGTGCTCACGAGGGGTTCTTTGACACCATACCCACGAGTAGGAGCTCGCCCGCTATGGAGGTAGGCCACACAATGTTCATGCGCATCGACCACATCGGGATCGCCTGCCACGACCTGGAGGAGAAGATCGCGTTCTTCTCGGAGACGTTCGAGCTGACCGTCGTGGCCCGCGAGGTCAACGAGGCGCAGGGCGTCAAGGAGGCGATGCTGCACATCGCCGACGGCGAAGGCGGGGGCTCCTACATCCAGCTGCTGGAACCGCTCTCCGACGACTCGCCGGTGGGGAAATTCCTCGCCAAACGGGGCGAAGGTGTCCACCATGTGGCATTTGGGGTTTCCGACGTCGCCGAGGCCATGACTAAGATCAACGAGAAGGGCGTGAGGGTGCTGGACGAACGTCCGCGGCACGGTTCGATGGGGTCGCAGATCGCGTTCCTGCACCCCAAAGATGTGGGAGGAATGCTCACCGAGTTGGTCCAAGCGGCCTCGCGCTAGCAAACGGAAATTTCGTACATAAGTAACTAGTCACGCAGAAAGCTGGACGGGGCCCGAAGGTGGCACCAGCGGAGTACGCTGGCTTCCCACCGGACAGGGAGCCTGCCGCGAGGCACAGGCTCCTGGCTCGGCTGCCCCGAACCCCCCGTCCGGCCCGTGTAGCCGTCTCGACAACCCAGGATCGAGCCTCCATGCAGTCCGACATCGACGCCCAGCTCAACAACTTCTTCGAGGACGCCCCGGCACGCGAGTTCGACGTCGTGCTCAGGGGCTACGACCGGCACCAGGTGCACGACCACCTCAAGCAGCTCGACCTGGAGCTACGCCAGTCCAGGGAGCAGGTCGCCAACCTGCAGCGCGATCTGTCCGACTCCCAGCGCCAGCTGCAGGAGCAGGAGCGTCCGACGTACTCCGGTCTCGGCGCCCGCATCGAGCAGTTGCTGCGCCTGGCCGAGGAGCAGGCCACCGAGCTCGTGCAGGCCGCCCGGACCGAGGCCAACGAGATCAAGGCCGCCGCCAAGGTCGAGGCCGCCGACCTGCGGGCCGCCGCCGAGGCCGAGGCCGCCGAGAAGCGGGCCCAGGCCACGCGGGAGAGCGACGACATGCGCTCCACCGCCGAGCGGGACGCCGAGGAGATCCGCTCCACCGCCCGCCGCGAGGCCGACGAGCTGACCAACACCACCGAGCGTGAGGCCGCCAAGCTGCGCGCCACCGCCGACCACGAGGTGGCCGAGAAGCGGGCCGACGCCGAGCGCGAGATCGCCAAGCTGCGCACCACCACCGAGCGCGAGGTGGCGCAGCTGCGCGCCTCGACCAAGCGCGAGCGCGACGAGGTGCTGACCACCGCCAAGCGGCAGGCCGACGAGATGCGCGCGCAGGCTCAGCGGGTGCTGGAGGAGTCGGAGGCCAAGCGGGCCCAGGACGAGGCCGAGTTCGAGATCCAGCTCGCCTCCCGCCGGGAGGAGGCCGAGCGCCAGGAGGCCGAGCGCCACGCCACCGCCCAGGCCAACACGCAGAAGATGGTCGCCGAGGCCGAGCAGCGGGCCGCCACGGCCGAGTCGCGCGCCACGAAGGCCACCCAGCAGGCCGAGCAGACGCGCCGCGAGGCCGACCTGCACGCCAAGCAGCTCGTCGCCAACGCCCGCAAGAGCGCCGAGACGATCATGTCGGAGGCCAAGAGCAGCGCCGAGACGATCGTCACCGAGGCGAAGAACGACGCCGAGCGCACCCGCACCACGATGCAGCGCCAGGTCGACGAGCTGACCAGGCAGCGCGACAGCATCACCAGCCACCTGGCCCAGCTGCGCCAGCTGCTCGGCGGCGCCGCCCTGCCGGGCCTGGAGCCGGAGCCCGCGGTCGCCGCGGCCCCGGCCAAGCCGGCCATCGCCGCACCGGCCGCCGAGCCGGTCGCGCCGCCCACGACGCCCGCTCCCAAGGTCGAGGCCAAGAGCGAGGACGACGCGGAGTGGTGGCAGGAGTGACGGCGGGCTAGCACGGGAGACCGCACACGGGGGCAGCGAACGGTTGGGAAGAGAGCCTGGTGACCTTGGGTCGCTAGGCTCTCTTTCTGTTTCACCGACACCTCCCGTCCCCCTAGGAGCCCCCCGTGTCCGCAGAAACCGAGTCCAGGACCGCCGAGGAGGCCGAGGCGCCCCAGGAGTCCGGGCCCACCGAGGAGCCGGGGCCCGCCGAGGAGCCGGCGCCGTACGGGCTGCCCGGCAAGCCGTTCGCCCGCGGGCCGTTCCTGTTCGGGCTGGTGGGCGGGCTGGGCGTGCTGACCGCCATCGCGCTCGCGCAGATGATCGAGAAGTCGCTCAGCACGATCATCCTCATCGTCGTGGCGATGTTCCTGGCCGTGGGCCTCAACCCGGCGGTCGAGGCGTTGCAGCGGCGCGGCCTGGGCAGGCGGCCGGCGATCTCGATCGTGTTCACCGGGGTGGTCGTGGCGTTCGCGCTGTTCGGCCTGGCCGTGGTGCCGCCGGTCAGCCAGCAGTTGTCGGAGTTCATCGCGGCCGTGCCCGGCTACATCACCGACCTGAGCAACCATCCGACGGTCCGCCAGATCGAGGCCGAGTACCACGTGCTGGCGCAGGTGCGCCAGTTCGTGACCAGCACGCTCGGGCCCGCGCTGGCCAGCGGCATCATGGGCGCGGGGCTGGTGGTGCTCAACGGCGTGTTCACCACGGTGACGCTGCTGGTGCTCATGCTGTACTTCCTCGGCTCGCTGCACACGATGCAGGAGTACCTGCTCAAGCTCGTCCCGGCCTCGCGCCGGCCGCGTACGTCGGCCATCACCGAGCAGATCCTCACCGGCATCGGCGGGTACGTGGCGGGCAACGTGCTCATCTCGGTCATCGCGGGCGTGCTGACCTGGATCTTCCTGTCGATCGCCGGGGTGCAGTACGCGCTCGCGCTCGCCCTCGTCGTGGCCCTGACCGACCTGATCCCGCTGGTGGGCGCCACGATCGGGGCGGTGCTGGTCACCGGGGTCGCGCTGCTGCAGTCGCTGCCCGCCGGCATCGCCTGCGCCATCTTCTTCGTGGTCTACCAGCAGATCGAGAACTACTTCATCTATCCCAGGGTGATGAAGCGCTCGGTGGACGTGACGCCCGCGGTGACGGTGATCGCGGCGCTGTTCGGCGGCGCCCTGCTCGGCATCGTCGGAGCGTTGCTGGCGATCCCGGTGGCCGCCGCCATCGCGCTGATCATCCGGGAGATCGTGCTGCCCCGCCAAGCTCGGTCCTGAGGAACTCGGTCACCGTCGCGTTGAACGCCTCCGGCTGCTCGACCGCGCTCAGGTGACCCGCCTTGGGGATGACCTCCAGCCTGCCCTCGGGCGCGGCCCGCGCCATGGCCTCGGCGTCGGCGGGCGGTGACAGCTCGTCCTCCTCCCCCACGACGATCAGCAGGGGCACCTTCAGCTCGCCCAGCGTGCCGAAGGAGTCCGGGCGCGCGGCCATGGCCCGTTGCGCCCAGGCCACGGCACCCGGCGGGGCCGACTGCACCAGGCCCTTGACCCGGCCGAAGACCATGGCCCTGCGTTCTTTGGTCGTGGGCCCGATGAGCGCCGGCAGCACCTCGCTGACCAGCACCTCGCTCCCCTCGTCCAGCACGGCGCGGGCGATGCGTTCCCGGTTCTCCCTGGCGGCGGGCGGGTCGGGGCTGGCCTTGGTGTCGGCCAGGACCACGCCCAGCACCCGGTCGGGATGCCGGCGGCAGAACGCCATGGTCACGTAGCCGCCCATCGACAACCCGCCGACCACCGCCCGGTCGATGCCCTCGTCGTCGAGCAGCCTGGCGACGTCGTCGGCCATCAGGTCGAGGGAGGGCTCGTCGTCGCCCAGCCGGGAGCCGCCGAACCCGCGCAGGTCGGGGGTGATGACCCGGCAGACCGTCGACAGCCCTTCGCGCTGGGCCAGCCACATCGCCGACGACAGCGGGAACGCGTGGAGCAACACCACCGGGAGTCCGCTCCCGGCCGATCTCGTGTAGAGCTGCACGGACCACACGGTAGCCCGGTTCACGGAGACATTCACTTATTGACCTATGCCGGTATACCGCGATAAGCCCGACCGCTTCCGGATTTGCCGTGCGGTGGTCGCGCACCGAGCACGCGGGCTCAGCCGATCGCGGTGGCCCCGCCGTCGACGAACAGCACCTGTCCCGTCATGTACGCCGACGCCTCCCCGGCCAGGAACACGGCCGGCTGGGCCATCTCCTCCGGCGTGCCCCAGCGCCGCATGGGCACGCCCGCGACCGTGGCCGCGGCGGCCGCCTCGTCCTGCCACAGGTTGCGGTTGAGGTCGGTGGCCGTCCAGCCGGGGCACAGGGCGTTGACCCGGACGCCCGCCGGCGCCCACTCGGCCGCGAGCGTCTTGGTCAGGGCCACCAGCCCGGCCTTGGCGGCGGCGTACGGGGCGAGCAGCGGAGCGCCGCGGGCCGCCACCGAGGCCACGTTGATCACCGAGCCGGAGCCGCGGCCCAGCAGGTGGGGCGCGACGGCGTGGCAGACCGCCATGGCGGAGTCGAGGTTGAGCCGCATCAGCTTGTCCCAGCCGGACAGGCGCAGGTCCTTGAACTCGACCAGGAAGTTCGAGCCGCCGGCGTTGTTGACGACCACGTCGAGGCGCCCGAGCCCGTCGATCGAGGCGGCGACGGCCGCGGCGGCCGCCTCGCGGTCGGTGAGGTCGGCCGGGATCACGACGGCCCGCCTGCCGAGCGTCTGCACCTCCTTGGCCACCTCGGCGAGGGGCTCGGCCGACCTGCTGACCAGGGCGACGTCGGCGCCCGCCGCGGCGTAGGCGAGCGCGATGGCCCGCCCGATGCCCTTCGACGCCCCGGTGACCAGAGCCGTCCTGCCGGACAGGTCGAACGCGCCCACACTGCCTCCTCGCTCGGAACCGAACAAGATTCTACAAATCTTGCCCGGCCCGCGCTATGCCCATACCACCCCGAATCACGACAGGACGGGCGCCGCGGGCGCGGCCGGAGCCTGCGGCGCGGCCGGCAGCCTCGCCCCTCGCGGCAGCAGCGACTCGCACGCCCTGACCGCCGCCCCGTACGTCGCCGACAGGGCGTCCACCCGCGCTCAGCGTCGCCAACAGCGGCCCGGTGATCCCGCCCGACCGGGTCGCGACGCTGCTCCAGCCGTTCCAGCGGCTGGCGGGCGGCCGCCGGGCGGTCGGCGACGGGCTGGGGCTCGGGCTGTCGATCGTCGCCGCCGTCGTCCAGGCCCATCACGGCACGCTGGAGGTGGTCGCGCGGCCGCAGGGCGGGCTGGAGGTGACCGTCAGATGTCCGTCGGCAGCGGGTACGCCCCCGGATTGACCCGCCGGACGATCTCGTTCAGCACGATCCGGACGTAGGGCTCGCCCACCCACAGGTGCTTGGCGCCGTCGACGCCGATGACCTCGGCCTGCGGCACCCTGGCGAAGCGCCGCCGGGCCTCCTCCGGACGCAGGTAGTCGTCGAACTCGGGCACCATCGCCACCAGCGGCCGGCCGAACCGGGCCCAGGCGTCGAGGTCGTCGTCGGTGGCCCTGTGCAGCGGCGGCGAGAGCAGGATCGCCCCCTCGACCAGGGGGTCGTGGGCCCATTTCAGGGTCAGCTCGGTGCCGAAGGACCAGCCCACCACCCACACCCGCGGCAGGTCGTTGAACTCGGCGTACTCCAGCGCCGCCGCCACGTCGAACCGCTCGCCCTCGCCGCCGTCGAAGGCGCCCCCGGAGGTGCCGCGTTCGGAGCTGGTGCCGCGCGTGTTGAAGCGCAGCACGGCGAGGTCGGCGAGCGCGGGCAGCCGGTTGGCGGCCTTCTTGTAGACGTGGCTGTCCATGAACCCGCCGTGGGTGGGCAGCGGGTGCAGGGTCACCAGGGTCGCCACGGGCGGCCGGTCGAGGGGCTGGGCCAGCTCGCCGACCAGGGTCAGGCCGTCGGCCGTCTGCAGCTCGATCGGTTCACGCCTGGCGGGCAGCACGGTGGCCGCGCGAATCTCCACGGGGGTCCTCCTAGTAGCGGCTGCGGCCGGGGCCGCGGTCGAGTCTCTTGCGCCAGCAGGCCGGATGCCAGTGGCGGCGCTCCTGGTCGCCGCCCGGCCAGTCAGGCCAGGCGACCAGGTGCGGCCTGCCGCCCAGGATCTCCTGGTCGCAGCCGGGGCAGCGGTAGGTCTTGGTCGAGGACGCGCCCGTGAGCATGCGCACCTTCCAGTCGCCGTCCGGCCATTCCTCCACCTTGTCGTTGCCGGTGGGCAGGCCGAGAGGGCGGGAGTCGTCCCTCCGGCGGGCGCGGCGGGGGCTCATGAGCGGGGGAACTCGCTCACACCGGCCGTGACGAGCTGGTCGAGCAGGGGGGCGGGGGCGAAGGCGGGCTCGCGGTACTCGGCGTACAGGGCCCGCAGGCCGTCGCGGACCCTGGCCGGGCCGAGGTAGCCGAGCATCTCGAACGGGCCGGCCGGGTAGCCGCAGCCCAGCCGCATGGCGGCGTCGATGTCGGCGATGGAGGCGTAGCCGGCGTCGTACATGCGGACGGCGTCGTTGAGGTAGGGGAACAGCAGGGCGTCGGCCACGAACCCGGCCCGGTCCTTGCACGAGACGGGCACCAGACCGGCGACCCGCATCAGGTCGCGCGCCGCCTTGGCGGCCGCGGGCGAGGTGAGCGCGGTGCCGGCCAGCTCGGCCACCTTGTCGCCGACGACGTGCACGCCGACCATCCTGGTGGGGTCGGACAGGCGTACGGCATGCTCGATCACCGGACGATCGGTGCAGCGCAGCACGGTGTCGGGCGCGTCGGACGGCCCGAACCCGGAGGCCCGCAACCGCTCGCCGAGCCCGTGCACGTCGGGCCCGTCGATGGCGAACGTGATGACCGTGGACTTCTCCGGCTCCTTGGCCGGCTCCTGCGGCCCGTAGAAGCCGTGGCCGCTCTTGCGGCCGAGCCGCCCGGCGGTGACCAGCTCGCGCAGCAGCGGCGAGGGCGCGTGCCGGCGGTCGCGCGTCTCGTCGAACAGCACCTCCATCACCTCGTACGCGGTGTCGAGCCCGATCAGGTCGAGCAGCGCGAACGGCCCCATCGGCAGCCCCACGCCCAGCCGCATGGCGTCGTCGATGCCGTCGCGCGTGGCGATGCCCAGCTCCAGCAGGACGGCGGCGTGGTTCAGATAGGGCAGCAGCAGCCGGTTGACCACGAACCCGGCCCGGTCGCCCGCCGGTACGGCGGTCTTGCCCAGCCGCCCGGCCAGCTCGCAGATCTCCGGGACCACGCCGGGCGCGGTCACCACCGTGCCCACCACCTCGACCAGCCGCATCACCGGCGCCGGGTTGAAGAAGTGCATGCCGACCACGCGCCCGGGCCGGCCCGTGGCGGCGGCGACGGCGGTGACCGGCAGCGAGGAGGTGTTGGTGGCCAGCACCGTCTCGGGCTTGCAGATCCGGTCGAGGTCCTGGAACAGCGAGATCTTCAGGTCGAGCACCTCGGGGATCGCCTCGATCACGAGGTCGGCCTCGCGCAGGTCCTCGCGCGAGGTGGTCAGCGTGATCCGCCCCAGGATCTCGGCCCGCTGCGCGGCCGTCAGCTTGCCCCGGTCGGCCGCCCTGGCCGTGGAGCGCTCGACGTGCCCGCGCCCTCTGGCCAGCGCCTCGACGTCGGCCTCGACGCCGATCACCCGGAGCCCGGCACGCGCGAAGACCTCGGCGATCCCGGCGCCCATCGTGCCGAGCCCGACAACTCCCACCGTTTCAAACGCCATGCGACCAGTTTTCCAGAGCCGCTAAGGTGGACCGTCATGCGGCTGGTCATCGCGCGGTGCAGCGTGGATTACATCGGACGGCTCACGGCGCATCTGCCGATGGCGCCGAGGCTCGTCCTCATCAAGGCGGACGGGAGCGTCAGCATCCACGCCGACGACCGCGCCTTCAAACCGCTCAACTGGATGAACCCTCCGTGCAAGCTCAAGGAGGACGGCGAGACCTGGACGGTCACCCACGGCAAGACCGGCGAGAAGCTGGTCCTGACCATGGCGGAGATCATCCACGACTCCAGCCACGAGCTGGGCGTCGACCCCGGCCTGATCAAGGACGGCGTGGAGGCCCACCTCCAGGAGCTGCTGGCCGAGCACATCACGACCCTGGGCGAGGGCTACTCGCTGATCCGCCGCGAGTACATGACGGCCATCGGGCCGGTCGACATCCTGTGCCGCGACGCGCAGGGCGCGACGGTGGCCATCGAGATCAAGCGGCGCGGCGAGATCGACGGCGTCGAGCAGCTCACCCGCTACCTGGAGCTGCTCAACCGCGATCCGCTGCTCGCGCCGGTGCGCGGGGTGTTCGCGGCGCAGGAGATCAAGCCGCAGGCGCGCGTGCTGGCCACCGACCGGGGCATCGACTGCGTCACCCTCGACTACGCCGCCCTGCGCGGCATCGAGCCGGAGAACCCGACCCTCTTCTAGCCCTCCCGGCCTCGCAGCGGGCCGGGATTCCCCATGGCATGACATTCCTGTGTTGACACGTCTCTTCTGGACGTTCTAGTTTCGACATATCGAGATTGGAGTGTTCATGGACGTTCCCGCGTATCTCAGCGGTGACCTGGCGCCCGTCCCCGACGAGATCGAGGCGCACGACCTGGAGGTCACGGGCGCGCTGCCCGCCGAGCTGACCGGGCGCTACTTCCGCAACGGGCCCAACCCCCGGCCGGGCGAGGATCCCGGCCACTGGTTCGCCGGGCACGGCATGCTGCACGGCGTCCGGCTGCGGGACGGGCGGGCCGAGTGGTACCGCAACCGCTGGGTGCGGACCAGCAAGTTCACCGACGACGCGCCGTTCGTCACCGACACCGGCGTCGACCGCGCCGCCGTGACCGCCAACACGCACGTCGTCCGGCACGCCGGGCGCATCCTGGCGCTGGTGGAGAACGGCCTGCCGCACGAGGTGACGCCCGAGCTGGCCACCGTGGGCCCGTGCGACTTCGGCGGACGGCTGACCACCGCGATGACCGCCCACCCCAAGCACGACCCGCTCACCGGCGAGCTGCACTTCTTCGGCTACGGGTACTTCCCGCCGTTCCTCACCTACCACCGGCTCTCGGCCGCCGGCGAGCTGGTGGAGAGCAGGGAGATCGAGGTGCCGGGGCCGACGATGATGCACGACTTCGCCGTCACCGAGCACCACCTGCTCTGGCTGGACCTGCCGGTGGTTTTCGACCTGAACCGCCGCGGCATGCCGTACGCCTGGGAGGACGACTACGGCGCCAGGATCGGCGTCGCCCCCCGGACGGGCGGCCCGACCCGCTGGTTCGACGTCGATCCCTGCTACGTGTTCCACGTCGGCAACGCCTGGGAGGACGAGCGGGGGCGCGTCGTCCTGAACGCCGCCCGCTACTCCCCCGGCGCGTGGTCCGCCGTCTGGAAGCAGATCGGCGGCGCCGCCGACCCGGCCCGGCACGCGGGCGCCGCCGGCGCGGCCGCCCTGCACCGCTGGATCCTCGACCCGGCCACCGGCACGGCCACGGAGGAGGCGCTGGACGACCGCGGCGTGGAGTTCCCCACCTTCAACGAGGACCTGCTCGGCCGGCCCAGCCGCCACCTCTACACGGTGGGCGCCGACGCCGTCGTCAAGTACGACGTGCGCGACGGCTCCGCCCAGGTCAGGAAGACCGGCGGCGCCACCGGCGAGGCCGTGTTCGTGCCGGCCGAGGGGGCCACGGGCGAGGACGAGGGGTGGCTGCTGTCGATCGTCACCTCCGGGGAGTCGTCCGAGCTGCTGGTGCTGGACGCGAGCGACCTGTCCGACGTCGCCTCGGTGCGGCTGCCCAGGCGGGTGCCGGCGGGCTTCCACGGCTCGTGGTTCGCGGAGGGCTGACGGTGGAGATCAGGCCGGCCGACGACTTCGACGCCGCCGGCGGCGCGCTGGCCAGGGCCTTCCATGACGATCCGGTGGTCGGGTGGCTGCTGCCCGGCGGCCGCGGCGCGGCGGGGATGTTCGCCACGATCGCCCGTCACCTGCACGCGTTCACCGACACGGCGCTCAGCGGGGGCGGCGCCGTGGCGGGGGTCGCGCTGTGGGACCCGCCGGGCCACCGGCCCGACGCGGAGGCGGCCGTGCCCGGCCTGCTGGCGGCCATGGGCGACCGGGTGCGCCAGGGCCTGCTGCTAGAGGAGGAGTTCGCCCGGCACAAGCCCGGCGGCCCCTACTGGTACCTGGCCCAGCTCGGCACCGTGCCCGAGCTCCAGGGCACCGGCGTGGGCGGCGCGCTGCTGCGCGCGGGCCTGGCCAGGTGCGGCGGGCTGCCCGTCTACCTGGAGAGCAGCAAGGAGTCGAACGTGCCCTTCTACGAGCGGTTCGGGTTCGCGGTCACCGAGCGGTTCACCCTGCCGGACGGGCCGCCGGTGTGGGGGATGCTGCGCCCGCCCCGGAGCTAGTAAGCGACGGCTTACCGGTTTATCGTGACGCCATGACCACGCTGACGTTCGACTCACTGAACCCGGCTACCGGCGAGGTCGTCGGCAGTCACCCCAAGAACGACACGCAGGCCGTGCACGAGGCCGTGGCCAGGGCCGAGACGGCCGCGGAGTGGTGGGCGGCGCTGCCCGCGGGCGAGCGCAGGCGCCGCCTGCTCGACTACAAGGCGGTCATCACGCGTCGCCTCCGGGAGCTGGCCGCACTGGTGCACGAGGAGACCGGCAAGCCCGTGGGCGACGCCACGCTGGAGATCGTGCTGGCCGTCACGCACCTCGACTGGGCGGCCCGCAACGCCGCCAAGGTGCTGGGCCGCCGCCGCGTGGCGACCGGCATGCTGGGGCTCAACCTGGCCGCCACCCTGGAGTACCTGCCGCTCGGCGTGGTCGGCGTGATCGGCCCGTGGAACTACCCGGTGTTCACCCCCATGGGGTCCATCGCGTACGCGCTGGCCGCCGGCAACGCGGTCGTGTTCAAGCCCAGCGAGCTCACTCCCGGCGTGGGCGTGCGGCTGGCGGAGCTGTTCGCCGAGTCGGTGCCCGAGCAGCCGGTGTTGCAGACGGTGACCGGGCTCGGCGAGACCGGCGCGGCGCTGGCCGCCGACCCCCGGGTGCGGAAGGTGGCCTTCACCGGCTCGACCGCCACCGCCAAGCGGGTCATGGCGGCGTGCGCGGAGAACCTCACGCCCCTCGTGGCCGAGTGCGGCGGCAAGGACGCCTTCATCGTGGACGCCGACGCCGACCTGCCCGCCGCGGCCGACGCCTGCCTGTGGGGCGCGATGTCGAACGCGGGCCAGACCTGCGCCGGCGTCGAGCGGGTCTACGTGGTGGACGCCGTGTACGAGCCGTTCATGCGGGAGCTGTCGGAGCGGGCCGCCCAGGTCAAGGCCGGCCAGGACTACGGCCCGATCACCATGCCGGCCCAGATCGACATCATCCGGCGGCACATCGACGACGCCACCAAGTCCGGAAAAGTGGTGACCGGCGGCCCCGACTCGGTACGGGCGCCGTTCGTCGACCCGGTCATCGTGGCGGACGTGCCCGAGGACTCCCCGGCCGTGCGCGAGGAGACGTTCGGGCCGACGATCACCGTCCGGCGCACCCGCGACGCGCAGGAGGCGCTGGAGCTGGCCAACGCCTCGGCGTACGGGCTGGCGGGCACGATCTTCTCGCGGAACGCGCGCCGGGCGACGCAGCTCGCGCGCGCGATGCGGACCGGGATGACCGCCGTCAACTCGGTCATCTCCTTCGCCGGGGTGCCCGCGCTGCCGTTCGGCGGGGTCGGCGACTCGGGGTTCGGCCGCATCCACGGAGCCGACGGCCTGCGCGAGTTCACCAGGCCGAAGGCGGTCTCCCGCCAGCGCTTCGCCCTGCCCGGCATGAACCTGACCTCCTTCAGGAGGGGGCCCGACGAGCTTGAGCGACTGATCAGGCTTGTCACGTTCTTGCACGGACGACGTAAAAGATAATCATCGCGCTCTTTCCCAAATCCGATCATCCGTCCATAATTGTGTGCTCTGGGGGCCACGATCATGTTGGACGGGTGGAATGTGAACCGGTCTTACCGGGGAATGTCAGCTGAGCAAAGGCTGGCGGACAGACGCGAGCGGCTGATGACGGCCGCCTACACGCTATACGCGAAACCAGGTTTCGCGGCGACGACCATCGAAAGATTGTGCTCGGAGGCGCGGATCTCCAACCGCGCCTTCTACGAATGTTTCGGCGGCCGCGAGGAGTTGCTCCAGGCGCTGCACGAGCGGTGCGTGGAGGAAAGCCTCGCAGTTGTGGCCAAAGCGTTACAGGAGGCGCCGGGCACGCTTGACGGAAGAGTCAAGGCGGGGATTCGCGCCTATATCGAGTTCGCCGCCGCCGACTGGCGGCGGGCCCGCATCATGCACCTGGAGGTACGCAGATCGGGCGACGTCCTGACAGCCTCGCGTCAGCGGGCGGTGGACTCCTTCGCCCGGCTCGTGGAGGAGGCGTCGGCGGATTTCCCGCAGGCCCGCTCGCTGAATCGGCGTCTGGTGGCGCTTGGCGTAATTGGCGCGCTGCAAGAGCTGCTGATCGAATGGATACTGGCCGACGAGCAGCCGACCATCGACGATCTGGTCGAGGTGGCGGTGCACATCTTCATCCGCAGCCTCAGTCCGTCGTGACCCGCCGATTACCCGCAGTGATGGGGTCACAGAATAATCACTTTCACAGTTCTTTGCGAGTGCCCACGCCCGTGATAGCGGGCCGGCCGAAATCTACATTCCCTCTATATTCGGCTCGTGAAAGGGCACGGGCGACGGCTGATCGGCGCCCGGCCCCGATATGTGACCTCAGGCCACCGCGGCCGCGGGAACCTCGACGTGCAGGACCCGATTCAGCCGGGTCACCGCCAGGATCCGCATGATCCGCGGGGGCACCCCCCGAAGAACGAGGCGGCGTTGCACGCTGATCGCGCGCCGATGCGCTCCGACCAGCACCCCGAGCCCGGTGGCGTCGATCATCTCCAGCTTGGAGAGGTCGAGGATGAGGTCGCCCTCGCCGGCGTCGAGCGCGGCGTGCAGCCGTTCGCGCACGCCGGCCGACGTGCCGGCGTCGAGCCGGGCGCCGATCCGTACCGTCTGGCCTCGTGGATTACGCCGGACGCGCATGCCACCTCCTCAATCACGCACACGGCGTGTGGTCGCCGGGATCGAAACCCCCGCTCTCCTCCCCTACCCATCTATCGGGAGTGACACGACAGCCGTCAGCAGGAACTGCCCGTCGCCGGTGGGACGGGCCGTCATGCGGCCGCCCACGGCGGCCATCCGCTCGCCCATGCCGGACAGCCCGCTGCCCAGGTCGTCGGCCTGCCTGCGCGCCACGCCGTCGTTGCGCACCGCCAGTTCCGCCTCCTGGTCGGTGAACCGCAGCGTGATGTCGCAGAAGGTCGCGGCGCTGTGCTTCAGCACGTTCGTGACCGCCTCACGCACCGCGTAGGCGAACACCGGCGCGACGCCCTGCGGCAGCTCGCGGTGCGGCAGGCGCACCTCGCAGCGGACGCCGGCCGCTTCGAGCACTCCCTTCACGCTATTCAGCTCAGCGGTCAAGTCAAGTTCGCGGTAGCCGCGCACGGCCTGGCGCAGCTCGCGCAGGGCCTTGCGGGTCAGCGTGTTCACCGCCGCCATCTCGTCCTTCGCGGCCTTGCCGTCGGCGTCGGCCAGCCGTACGGCCAGCTCGGTCTTGACGGCGATGGCCGAGAGCTGGTGGCCGACGAGGTCGTGCAGGTCCCTGGCGAAACGCAGCCGCTCCTCGGCCAGCGCCAGCCGGGTGTGCGCCTCGCGGCCGTCGTGGGCCTGCACGGCCAGCGACCAGATCCAGGCCCACATCCTGTTGGTGCAGGGCAGCGCCGTGGCCCACACGACGTCGAGGGCGGCGATGACGAGCAACGACACGAGGAAGGAGTCACCGCTCAGCGCCAGCAGGCCCGTCCCGCCCAGCACGGAAAGCGCGCCGAGCCCGACGCAGGCCGCGCACGTCGCCGCGCCCAGCGCCAGCGCCCGGCGCGCGGGCAGCCCGATCACCACCACGGACAGCCAGACCATGGGCACGAACCCCCAGCCCATCGGGTCGGCCCCGCCGAGCAGCGCCGCCAGGAACGCCAGAGCGCCGGTCCACACGACCTCCCTCGTGGGATACCGGCGCTCCATGACCGCGGCGACGACGCGTACGTAGAGCCAGGTGAAGGCGAGCGCCGCGATCGTCGCGAGCGCCAGGCGCGGCCAGCCGGCCGCGCCCGAACCGAGGCTGAACACGGTCGACGCGATCAGGAAGATCCACATGATCACGAGCGTCGAGTTCAGCATCCGGCGGGCCAGCCGGCGCGCCCGCGTGATCGCGTCCATCTAGCCGGCGCGCAGCACGTCGCCGAGCTTCAGCCGGGCGCCCGTGCGCAGCACCGCCCGCTCGTAGACCTTCGCGCCGAACGACAACACCGCCAGCACGGCCACGGCCATCGCCGCCATGGACGCCGCCACCTGCCACATCGGCACGTCGGCCGCCGCCATCCGGACCGGCATGATCATCGACGAGAACGGCGGGATGTAGGACATCACCGTGGCCAGCGTGCCCGTGGGGTCGTTGGTGGCGTAGAAGGCCACGAAGTACGTGACCATGATGAGCATGGTCAGCGGCGACATCACGCTGCTCACCTCCTCCTGGCGGGAGACCAGCGAGGCGAAGGCGGCCGCGAGCGTGGCGAAGAACGCGTACCCGAGCACGAACCAGACCAGGACGGCGACCACCAGCCCCGGCACACCCGGCGGGAAGTCGGCGGCGAACCCCGACACCGACGTGGCGACCAGGCCGACGGCGAGGATGGTGAGCAGGTTGATCAGCCCGAGCACGCCCAGCCCGACGATCTTGCCGCCGAGCAGCTGCCACGGGCGCACCGCCGCGAGCAGGATCTCCACGATCCTGCTGCCCTTCTCCTCCACGACGCCCATGGCCACCATCATGACCTGGCCCATGAGCAGCATGAAGAGGACGAGCACCAGCACCACGGCGATGCCGGTCTTGGCCGCCTGGTAGCGGGTGTCCACGCCCACGGAGACCATCTGCAGCGGCGGGATCGTCACCCCGGCCGCGCCGAGCCGCATCTCCCGGTTGGTGCTCTGCATGAGCACGCCGAGCTTGCTGTCGATCTCGCCGTCGGTGAGCACCTTGTCGCCGTTGACCAGCACCGCGTCCACGTCGCCGGCCAGCACGGCCTTCTTGGCCGCGGCCTCGTCGGGGAAGGAGCGCCACTCGAACTCGGCGTCCGGCGCGGCGGCCTTCAGCGGGAGCTGCTGGGAGTTGACCGTGCCCAGCGTGTACGAGTCGTTCCCACCCATGATCTTCGGCGCGAAGGAGACCGCCGCCACCAGCAGCGCGGTCACCAGCAGGCCGACCAGGAACGTCTTCGTGCGCACCTGCGTGACGATCTCGCGGCGGGCGACCAGCATCAGTCCGTTCACGCCACGGCCTCCTTGAAGATCTCGGTGAGGGTCGGCTGCTCGACCCCGAAGTGCTCGACGCGGCCCGCCTTCATGGCGCGGCGCAGGATCTCCTGGTCGTCGCCCTCGGCCGTCCGCAGGGTGTGCAGGCCGCCGTGGACGGTCACCGTGCCCGGCAGGCCGTCGGCCCAGCCCGGGGCGGGGTCGCGGACCTCCACGCGCAACGTGTCGCCCTCGGCGGCGCGCAGCTCGGCCACCGTGCCCGTCGCGACCATCCGGCCGCCGGAGACGATGCCCACCGAGTCGCACAGCCGCTCAACCAGGTCGAGCTGGTGGCTGGAGAAGATCACCGGCACGCCGCTCCTGCAGCGTTCCTGGAGCGCCCCGGCCAGGGCGTCCACGGCGAGAGGGTCGAGCCCCGAGAACGGCTCGTCCAGGACCAGCGCCTCGGGGTCGTGCACCAGCGCCACGGCGAGCTGCACGCGCTGCTGGTTGCCCAGCGACAACGTCTGCACCGCGTCGCCCCTGCGCTCGGTCAGCCCCAGCCGCTCGATGAGCTCGTCGGCGGCCTTCTTCGCGGCCGCGGGGGCGAGCCCGTGCAGCCGGCCGAAG
Organism: Nonomuraea sp. NPDC049637; assembly: GCF_040675235.1. Taxonomy (NCBI): domain Bacteria; kingdom Bacillati; phylum Actinomycetota; class Actinomycetes; order Streptosporangiales; family Streptosporangiaceae; genus Nonomuraea; species Nonomuraea sp. NPDC049637. The sequence goes on along the minus strand of NZ_JBFAOM010000018.1, from coordinate 145,582 downwards.
TACTCGATCTGCTCGCTGACCCGCATCTTCTGATACAACCCGCGCTCCTCGGGCATGTAACCGAACCGCGTGCGGTCGTCGTAGCCCAGCGCGCGGTCCCGCCAGCGCACCGATCCGGAGTCGGCCTGGAGCACGCCCATGACGATGCGCATCGTCGTCGTCTTGCCCGCACCGTTCGCGCCCACGAAGCCGTACATCTCGCCCGGACGTACCGTGAAGCTGATCCCGTCCAGGGCGACCTTGCCGCCGGGGTTGTCGGGACCGCCCGCGAAGCGCTTGCGCAGCTCGCTGATCTCGAGCATCAGGTCCTCTCTCTCGTCATGGGTAGATTGTGGCTTTGGCGGCGTTCGCCCTGGTAGTCGTGGAAATCATGCGCGCGACATGGAAAGCGCGTCCCGTTCGGATGACATTTGTCATTACGCTGGGCTCATGACGCGTGCCGACAAGGACAAGCCCGTCGTCCTCTCCCGCATCTACACCCGTACGGGCGACGACGGCACCACGAACCTGAGCGACATGAGCCGCGCGGCCAAGACCGACACCCGGCTGGCCGCCTACGCCGACGTCGAGGAGGCCAACGCCTGCCTCGGCCTGGCCCTGTCCCACGGCACCCTGTCCGCCGACCTCGTGGCGCTCCTCGTGCGCATCCAGAACGAGCTGTTCGACGTGGGGGCCGACCTGGCCACACCGGTGGTGGACGAGCCGGAGTTCCCGCCGCTGCGCGTGGAGCAGTCCTACATCGACCGGCTGGAGGAGCAGTGCGACCGGCTCAACGCCGAGCTCCAGCCGCTGCGCAGCTTCATCCTGCCCGGCGGCGACCCGGCCACGGCCGCGCTGCACCTGGCCCGGGTGACCGTACGCAGGGCCGAGCGCACCACGTGGGCGGCGCTGGAGGCCCACGACGACGTCAACCCGCTGACCGCCAAATACCTCAACAGGCTGTCCGACCTGCTCTTCATCGCCTGCCGGGTCGCCCACGGCGGCAACGAGATCCTCTGGAAGCCCGGCGGCACCCGCTAGGCGACGTCGAGGTAGGCGCTGGGCGGCGCCGACTCCAGCCAGGCGAGGAAGCCGGTGAGGGCGTCGGCGCTCATCGCCAGCGACAACCCGCGCGTCGTGCCGCCGCAGTCGACGGCGTAGAGGCCGCCGTCGATCTCACGCCGAGCGGAAACGACGAGGCCGCGCCTCGCGATCGCGTGGCGCGGCCTCAGTCGGACGCCCATGAGCGGAATCCAGTGGAGCTCACCGTCGGCGTAGCGGGCCACCCCGCTCTGCCACCCTCGGCTGCCCACTTTCAGCCGACAGGGTACGCTGCCGCGCGAACGCGCGAGCGTCACCCCTCGCAGGACCACGAGGACGACCAGCAGCAACAACAAAACCGAAACCGTCGCCACCATGGCCGCCCCCCTGAATCCCGTTGTATGTATTAAACCTCTTCGCCCGCCGCGCGCAGCCGGGCCCTGGCCCGCTTGGCCTCGATCGCCGCGTCGGCGTCCTCCTGGTTGGCCTCGATCGAGGCCTGAGCCCGGTCGAGAGCGTCTCGGGCGGCCGCGACGTCGACCTCGGAACCGAGCTCGGCGACCTCGGCGAGCACCGACACCTCATCATCGGCCACGGAGATGAACCCCCCGTGAACGGCCGCGACGAGCTCGGGCTCACCTTCCCGCTTGACGCGCAGCACGCCGCCCTCGACGAGGACGCCGAGCACGGGTGCGTGTTGCGGCATAATACCGATCTCGCCGTCAACGGTCTTGGCAATCACCATGTCGGCCTCGCCCGACCAGATCTCACGCTCGGGTGAGACAACCCCTACGCGTAGCTTCGCCACTTCAGCAGGTTCCTTTCCGATCAGGTAGCGGCACGGGTTCTCCCACCCGTGCCACTACCGTAGGGCGATCAGCGACGCTCGAGTTCCTTGGCCTTGGCCACGGCCTGGTCGATGCCGCCGACCATGAAGAACGCCTGCTCGGGCAGGTGGTCGTACTCGCCGGCGCACAGGCCCTTGAAGGAGGCGATCGTCTCGTCCAGCGGGACGTTCTCGCCCGGCTGGCCGGTGAACGCCTCGGCGGCGTACATCGGGTGCGACAGGAACCGCTCGATGCGGCGGGCCCGCTGCACGGTGACCTTGTCCTCTTCGGACAGCTCGTCGATACCGAGGATCGCGATGATGTCCTGGAGCTCGCGGTACTTCTGCAGGATCCGCTTGGTCTCCTGGGCCACCCGGTAGTGCTCCTCGCCCACGACCTGCGGGTCGAGGATCCGGGAGGTGGAGTCGAGCGGGTCCACCGCGGGGTAGATGCCCTTCTCCGAGATCGGCCGGGACAGCACGGTCTGCGCGTCGAGGTGCGCGAACGCGTTGTGCGGGGCCGGGTCGGTGATGTCGTCGGCGGGCACGTAGATCGCCTGCATGGAGGTGATCGAGTGACCGCGCGTCGAGGTGATGCGCTCCTGGAGCACACCCATCTCGTCGGCCAGCGTCGGCTGGTAACCCACCGCGGACGGCATGCGGCCGAGGAGGGTGGAGACCTCCGAGCCCGCCTGCGTGAAGCGGAAGATGTTGTCGATGAACAGCAGCACGTCCTGCTTCTGCACGTCGCGGAAGTACTCCGCCATCGTCAGCGCGGACAGGGCCACCCGCAGACGGGTGCCCGGCGGCTCGTCCATCTGGCCGAAGACGAGCGCGGTGTCCTTGAGGACGTCCGCCTCCTCCATCTCCAGCCAGAGGTCGTTGCCCTCACGGGTGCGCTCGCCGACGCCGGCGAACACCGAGGTGCCACCGAAGTTGCGGGCGACACGGCGGATCATCTCCTGGATGAGAACCGTCTTGCCCACACCGGCGCCACCGAACAGGCCGATCTTGCCACCCTGCACGTACGGGGTGAGCAGGTCGATGACCTTGATACCCGTGACCAGCATCTCGGTACGGGACTCGAGCTGGTCGAAGGGCGGGGACGGCCGGTGGATGCCCCACTTCTCGGTGACCTGGAGCGAAGCGGTCGGCACGTCGAGCGACTCGCCGAGCGCGTTCCACACGTGACCCTTGACGACGTCGCCGACGGGCACCGAGATCGGGTGGCCGGAGTCGGTGACGGCCGTACCGCGGACCAGGCCGTCGGTGGGCTGCATGGAGATGGCGCGGACCAGGTTGTCACCCAGGTGCTGGGCGACCTCCATGGTCAGGGTCTTGGTCTCGCCGCCGAGGGTCACCTCGACGTTGAGCGCGTTGTAGATCTCGGGCATCGCCTCGACGGGGAACTCCACGTCGACGACGGGCCCCTTGACGCTGGCCACACGACCGGCACCGGCCGACGTGGGCTCAACAGTCTCAACAGCCTCTGCAGTCATTTCACTCTTTCCCCGCTGCGGCGTCAGCCAGCGCGTTGGCGCCTCCGACGATCTCGCTGATTTCCTGGGTGATCTCGGCCTGGCGAGCCTGGTTCATCTGCATGGTGAACACGCGGATCAGCTCGTTGGCGTTGTCCGTGGCGGACTTCATGGCGCGGCGGCGCGCGGCCTCCTCCGAAGCAGCCGACTGCAGCAGCGCCGTGAAGATGCGGGACTCCACATAGCGCGGCAGCAGCGTCTCGAGCACGTCGCCCGCGGTGGGCTCGAACTCGAAGTACGGCGGGATCGTCTCGGTGGCCGTCGCCTCGGTCTCCTCGACCTCCAGCGGCAGCACGCGCTTGACCACGACGTTCTGGGTCAGCATCGAGACGAACTCGGTCGAGACGATGTGGATCTCGTCGATCCCCGCCTCTTCCTTGAAGGAGTCGATCAGCGTCTGCGCGATCTCCTTGGCGTCGGCGTAGGCCGGCTTCCTGGAGAAGCCGACCCACTGGCCGCCCATCGTACGGTTGCGGAAGCTGTGCCAGGTGACACCCTTCCGGCCGGTGACGAACGGCACCACCGTCAGGCCGCGGCTCTCCAGCAGCCCGCGCAGGGCCTCGGCCTCGCGCAGGACGTTGGCGTTGAAGCCGCCACAGAACCCGCTGTCGCTGGTGACGATGAGGACGCCCGCCTTGGCGGGGTTCTCCTTCGCCACGGTCAACGGATGGTCGACGCTGGCCGCGTTGCTGACGACGCCGGTGACGGCGCGAGTGATCTCACGCTCGTACGGCAGCGCCGCCTGCATCCGCATCTGCGCCTTCACGATCCGCGAGGAGGCGATGAGCTCCTGGGCGCGCGTGATCTTGGCGGTCGACTTGACCGACCTGATCCGCCGCCGCAGCAGCCTTAGCTGGGCACCCATGAGCTACTTCTCCGTCGCCGGACGGACGACCTTCTTGATCTTCTCCTGGCCGACCTCGTCGGCCTCGAGCGGCGCCACCGGCTCGTCCTTGACCAGGAGCTCGCCCGAAGAGGTGGTGAAGCCCTTCTTGAACTCCGTGACGGCGTCCTTGAGGCTGGTCACCGCGTCGTCGGACAGCTCGTTGGTCTCGCGGATGCTGTCGAAGATGCCCTTGTGGCTGCTCTGCAGGTAGTCGAGGAACTCCTGCTCGAAGCGGCGGATGTCCTCGATCGGAACCTCGTCGAGCTCACCCGTCGTGCCCGCCCACACCGACACGACCTGACGCTCCACGGAGAACGGCGAGTACTGCGGCTGGATGAGCAGCTCGGTCAGGCGCTGACCGCGCTCCAGCTGGGCGCGGGAGGCCGCGTCCAGGTCGGAGGCGAAGGCCGCGAAGGCCTCCAGGTCGCGGTACTGCGACAGCGACAGACGCAGCGTGCCGGCCACCTTGCGCATCGCCTTGATCTGCGCCGAGCCACCGACTCGGGAGACCGAGATACCGACGTTGATGGCGGGACGGATACCGGCGTTGAAGTAGTCGGTCTCCAGGAAGATCTGGCCGTCGGTGATGGAGATGACGTTGGTCGGGATGAACGCCGACACGTCGTTGCCCTTGGTCTCGATGATCGGAAGACCGGTCATCGAACCGCCGCCCATGTCGGCGGAGAGCTTGGCGCAGCGCTCCAGCAGACGGGAGTGGAGGTAGAAGACGTCACCGGGGAACGCCTCGCGGCCCGGCGGGCGGCGAAGCAGCAGCGAGACGGCGCGGTAGGCGTCGGCCTGCTTGGTGAGGTCGTCGAAGATGATGAGGACGTGCTTGCCCTGGTACATCCAGTGCTGGCCGATGGCCGAACCGGTGTAGGGGGCGATGTACTTGTAACCGGCCGGGTCGGAGGCCGGGGCGGCGACGATCGTGGTGTACTCCAGGGCGCCGGCCTCTTCGAGACGGGAGCGCACCTGGGCGATCGTCGAGCCCTTCTGGCCGACCGCGACGTAGACGCAGCGCACCTGCTTCTCGGGGTCGCCCGACAGCCAGTTGTCGCGCTGGTTGAGGATGGTGTCGACGGCCACGGCGGTCTTGCCCGTGCCACGGTCACCGATGATCAGCTGGCGCTGGCCGCGGCCGATCGGCGTCATGGCGTCGATCGCCTTGATGCCGGTCTGCAGCGGCTGCTTCACCGGCTGCCGCTGGACGACCGAGGGGGCCTGCAGTTCGAGGGCGCGCAGGCCCTCGGACTCGATCGCGCCCTTGCCGTCGAGGGGGTTGCCGAGCGGGTCGACCACACGGCCGAGGAAGTTGTCGCCGACCGGCACGGACAGGACCTCGCCCGTCCGGCGGACCGTCTGGCCTTCCTCGATCTTGCTGAAGTCGCCCAGGACCACGACGCCGATCTCTCGGGGGTCGAGGTTCAGGGCCAGGCCGCGCGTGCCGTCCTCGAACTCGAGCAGCTCGTTCGCCATCGCCGAGGGAAGGCCGGAGACATGGGCAATGCCGTCGCCGGCGTCGACGACGGTCCCGATCTCCTCGCGCGCGGCGCCTTCCGGTTCGTACGCCTGGACGAAGCGCTCAAGCGCGTCCCGGATCTCGTCCGGCCGGATCGTAAGCTCCGCCATCTCTACTCTGTCTCCCTATTCATTCGGCGCTCACTGCGCCTCAGCCGGCCAACCGGCGGCGGACTTCTTCAATTCGTCCCACGATCGTGGTGTCGATGATCTCGTCGCCGATGCGGACCGAGAACCCACCGAGCACTCGCTTGTCCACCTCGACGTTCAGGTGCACGTCGCGACCGTAGGAGGTGCGCAGCCAGTCGGCCAGTCGCTGCTTCTGCGCGTCGGACAGCTCGACCGCGCTGCGCACGACCGCCACCAGGCGTCGGCGCTGCTGGGCCACGAGCTGGCCGAACTCCTCCAAGCCCGTCTCCAGGCTACGCCCTCGCGGGTGCACCGCCAGCTGCGTGATCAGGCGCTGGCTGGTGGGGGCGACCTTGCCGCCGAGCAGGTCGCCCAGCAGCTGCCGCTTGCCCTCCGCGGGCGCGGCCGCGTCGGCGAGCGCGCGTCGGAGGTCGGGGTTGGCGGCGACGATGCGGCCGAAGCGGAAGAGCTCGTCCTCCACGTCGTCGAGCCTGGACTGGCCCTCCGCCTCGGCGGCCGCGGCGACGACGCCGAGCCGTTCGAGCGAGTCGGCCAGGTCACCGGCGCGCGACCACCGGACCGAGACCGCGGCCTCGGTCGTGGCGATGGCCGCCTCGGAGACCTTGCCGCCGAGCAGGGCGCGGATGGTGCCCGCCTTCTGCTCGGCGGGCCTGGCCGGGTCGGACAGCGCCCGGCGCAGGCCGTGCTCGCGGTCGAGCAGATCCGCGACGGCGAACAACTCGTCGGAGAGCGCGCCGAGGTCGGCGCTGCCCGCGACCGCGTTGAAGCGCTCCTCGACCTCTGCCAACGAGGTCCTGCTCAGACCTCTCATTAGCGCACCGCCTGCGCGTTGCTGCTCTCGAGCTCGTCGAGGAACCTGTCCACGATCCGGCTCTGGCGGACCTCGTCCTCGAGGGACTCGCCGACGATGCGGCCGGCCAGCTCGGTGGACAGGCGGCCGATCTCCGTGCGGAGCTGCGCGAACGCGGCGGCGCGGTCGGCCTCGATCTGGGCGTGCGCGGCCTCGACGAGACGACGGGCCTCGGCCTGCGCCTCCTCGCGGAGCTCCGCCTTGATCTGCGCGGCCTGCTCGCGAGCCTCTTCGCGGAGCCGGCCGGCCTCGCGGCGGGCCTCCTCGAGCTGCTGCGCGTACTGCCGCTGGAGGTTCTGCGCCTCGGCCTGGGCCTCCTCAGCCCTCTTGATGCCACCCTCGATCGCGTCGGTCCGCTCGGCCAGAGTCTTCTGGATGCGCGGAACGAGAATCTTGCCGACGACGAGGAGGACGACGAGGAACGAGAAGATACCGACGACGAGCTCGAACGTGTGCGGAAGGAGCGGGTTCGCCCCTTCTTCCTGCGCGAGGAGCGTAGCTGCCTTAATCATGGGTGCAGCCTTTCGTCAGAATTCTTCTGGTCCTAGATGCCCTGGAAGATGAAGGGCGCGACCAGACCGATCAGGGCGAGGGCCTCGGTGAGGACGAAGCCGAGGAGCATGTTCTGGCGGATCAGGCCGTAAGCCTCGGGCTGACGCGCGATGGCCTGCACGCCCTGACCGAAGATGATGCCGACGCCGATGCCGGGGCCGATGGCGGCGAGACCGTAACCGATGGCGGTGACGTTGCCGGAGACCTCAGCGAGAACGCTCATTGCTATTTCCTTTACTGGACGGCCGGTGAAGGGAGTCCCACCGGTCATGGATATTCCGGTATGTGGTTCTCAGTGATCCGGGTGCAGCGCGCCGCCGATGTACATCGACGCCAGCATCGCGAACAGGAACGCCTGCAGGAACTGGATGAACATCTCGAACCCGGTCAGGAGGATCGTCATGAGCACGCCCACCACGCCGACGGGTGCGCCCAAGGGCGTCAGCTTCTCGAACAGGAACCAGAAGCCGACCATGCTGAAGAACGCGAGCAGCATGTGACCGGCGAACATGTTCGCGAACAGTCGGACCGCGTGCGTGAACGGCGCGATGATCATGTTCGACAGGAACTCGATCGGCGCCAGAAGGAAGTAGATGGGCTTGGGCAGGCCGGGCGGGAACATCATGTTCTTGAAGTAGCCGATGCCGCCCTGGTGCTTGACGCCCAGGTAGATCTTGATCGCGTAGATCGAGAGCGCGAGGACGGCCGGGAACGCGATGTGCGAGGCGACCGGGAACTGCGCGAGCGGGATCACCCCGAGGATGTTCCAGAACAGGACCAGGAAGAAGAGCGTGACCAGCAGGCCCATCCACCGATCGGCGTCCTTGCCGAGGAACGGCCGGGCGATCTGGTCGCGGACGAACATGTAGCCGTACTCGACGACGTTCTGGGTGCCCCTCGGCACGAGCTTCGGCTTGGCGAAGGCCACCCAGCACACGGCGATCACCACGAGCGCGCTGAGCATCGCCAGCAGCACCGGCTTGGTGAACCAGGTCACCCCGGGAATGATCGGCGTGAACGAATTGAACAGCTCATCGGGCGATGGCGCCCGGAAGTTGTCTTCGGGGGCGAGGACCGTCAGCGCAATCACGCGGCGTTCCCTTCAACGTCGTAGTGGATCACAAGGGTTTCCTCAGCGAGGCGATCGCTGCGTCGGGTTAGCGACCGAACTTCCGGTAGACCGCGTAGCCGCCGAGCACGACCCCAAGGACCACGCCTATGGGGAAGAACGCGGACATGTCGAGCCACCGGTCCAGCAACCACCCGAGACCGCCATAGACCGCCATCCCGGCGAGCAGATAGCTGGGGACTGACCACATGGCATCGGAGAAGTCGCGACCGTCGTGTTCCGGCCGGCGTTCCTGTGCGCTCATCGCGGCCCCGACGATAGCAGGCGAGTGGAGGACTAGTCATATCGGACCCCATCCCTTTACCTGCCTCATGAGTCGCCCTTTCTGGGGACCGAGGCTTCGGGGTCGACGTAGAGCATCTTGGTCTTCATGAACGCGCGGACCTCGAACCCGGTCCAGACGAGCGTGCATCCGACCACGGACCACGCGAAGGCCTGGGTGTTCCAGGCGGTGGTCTCACGGAAGGCGGTGAGCACCGCCATGATGGCGATGACCTTGACGAGGTAGCTGACCATGGCCGCGATCGCCATCATCTGCGGGGAGACGCGGGCGGCATAGGAGACCGCTACCACGCTGATGCTGAAGAAAACCCCGACGAGCAAGGTGCCGAGGGCCGCGCCGAGCGCTCCCTTGCCGCCCGCGAGGAGGAACGCCACGATGACCGCGACCACCCCGACCGCGAAGGTCGGAACAGCGGCGCTCTTGAGTACGCGCACGTCGTTGGCCTGCATCGGTGCTCCATCAGCATGTTGTCAAGCGAGCGTTTGCTACCTCCAGAACATGTGCGTCCGGAGGTCCCTGCTCGTGAAAGATATCACAAGCTCACGGAAGACCGCTTTTACCTGCCGTTTCTAGTTCCCGATCACGGACGGCTCGGAAATGCAGGAATGACCGGTTTGCCCTCGGCGCTCGCGCGTTCCTGCGCCGAAGGGCCGCCCTGCGGCGGCATCTGCCGCCTGACCTGGGTGTCCGGGCCGATCGGCGGCATCGGGCCGGTGGGCGGGCCGTCGTCGTCGGGCTGCTTGTCGCGCGTGGCGGCATGCGCGCCGCCCCTCCCCCGCCACCGCGGCGCGGCCATCAGGACGAGCACCGCCAGCGCCAGCACGATCACCACGACGAACAGCAGCACCGGCACGCCCTCGCGGGACATCGCCACCAGGCCGAAGGCGAACAGGAACGCCCACGCGTACATGATCAGCACCGAGCGGCGGTGCGAGTGGCCGATGTCCAGCAGCCGGTGGTGCAGGTGACCGCGGTCGGGCGCGAACGGCGACATGCCGTGGGACGTGCGCCGGACCACGGCGGTGATCAGGTCGATCAGCGGCAGGACCAGCACCGCCGCCGGCAACATCAGCGGCAGCAGCACCGGGACCTTGTTCATGTCCTCGATGGCGGCCGGGTCGAGCGGCGTCACCGTGACGATGGAGGAGGCGAGCACCAGCCCGATCAGCATCGCCCCGGTGTCGCCCATGAAGATCTTGGCCGGATGGAAGTTGTGCGGCAGGAAGCCCAGGCACGTGCCGATGAGCACGGCCGCGATGGCCGCCGTCGTGGTGATGTTCCCCACGCTCATGCTCTGGGCCAGCAGGATCGAGTACGCCCACGTGGCCATGGCGGCGATGCACACGATGCCGGCCGCGAGCCCGTCGAGCCCGTCGACGAAGTTCACGGCGTTGATGGTGACCACCACGATCATGATGGTGATGATCGTGCTCAGCGTGTAGTCGAGGCTCGTGGAGCCGCCCCAGTCCTTCGGCAGCGGGATGTAGAGCAGCCGCAGGTCGAAGTAGACCAGCACGCCCGCCGCCGCGATCTGCCCGCCGAGCTTGATGAAGGCGTCCATGCCCCACCAGTCGTCGAGGAAGCCGGTGAGCGTGATCAGGCCGCCGGCGACGATCAACGCGGTGACGGCTCTGCCGTCGTATCCCGACAGCGCCGCGCCCGTGTGTTTCAGCTGGCTGGCGACCAGCAGGCCGACCACCAGGCCGCCGTACATGGCCAGGCCGCCGAGCCTCGGAGTCGGCGTGGTGTGCACGTCGCGCTCGCGAACCTCGGGCATGGCGCCGATGCGGATGGCGAAGCGGCGCACCAGCGGGACCAGCAGATACGTCACCGCTGCCGAGATGAGCGCCATGAACAGGTATTCGCGCACGGACCTAGTTTCCCGGATGCTCCGGCCAGCTGTGACCGGAAACCGACACAGACCAGCTTAATATTCGCTGAGATATGGCTGATGGATGGCGAGAAGCGCCGCCACTCTTTCCCTGACCTCGGGCGCTGCGGCCGGGTCGCGCACGGACATCGACAGCAGACTTCCCAACTCCTTCATCTCGCGCGGGCCCATGCCCTGCGTGGTCACACAGGCCGTGCCCACCCGGATCCCGGAGGTGACGGCCGCCGGCTCCGGATCGTACGGGATGACGTTGCGGTTGAGGGTGATCCCGGCGGCCACGCAGCGCCGTTCGGCCTCGGCGCCCGAGACGCCCAGCTCACGCAGGTCGATCAGGGCCAGGTGGGTGTCGGTGCCGCCGGTGACCGGACGCATGCCCTCCCCGTCCAGCGCGTCGGCGAGCGTGCGGGCGTTGGCGACGACGCGGCTCGCGTACTCGGCGAACTCCGGCCGCAGCGCCTCCCCGAACGCCACCGCCTTGGCCGCCACCGCGTGCATCAGCGGCCCGCCCTGCACGAACGGGAACACCGCCCGGTCGATCTTGGCGGCCAGCTCCTCCGTGCACAGGATCGCGCCGCCGCGCGGCCCGCGCAGCACCTTGTGCGTGGTCAGCGTCACGACGTCCGCGTACGGCACCGCCGACGGGATCACCCCGCCCGCCATCAGCCCGATCGGGTGCGCCACGTCGGCCAGCAGCCACGCGCCCACCTCGTCGGCGATGCCGCGGAACACCGAGAAGTCGATCAGCCGCGGGTACGCCGTCGCGCCGCACACGATGACCTTCGGCCGGCGTCGCAGCGCCACGTCCCGCACCTCGTCGTAGTCGATGAGCTCGGTGTCGCGCCGCACGCCGTAGGAGGCGACGTCGAACCACCGTCCCGAGAAGTTCACCTTCGAGCCGTGCGTGAGATGGCCGCCGTGCGGGAGCGCCATGGCGAGCATGGTGTCGCCGGGCTGGAGCAGGGCGGCGTAGGCGGCCAGGTTGGCGCCGGCGCCGGAATGCGGCTGGACGTTGGCGTGCTCGGCCCCGAACAGCCTGCGCGCCCGCTCCACCGCCAGCCGTTCGGCCCGGTCGACGACCTCGCAACCACCGTAGTAGCGCCTGCCGGGGTAGCCCTCGGCGTACTTGTTGGTGAGGGTGGAGCCCAGGGCGGCCATGACCGCGGGGGAGGTGAAGTTCTCGCCGGCGATCAGCTGGATGCCGGTGCGTTCGCGTTCGAGCTCGTCGAGCAGCACCTGCGCCAGCTCCGGATCCTGCCGCCGCAACCGCCCGAAGTCAGGCCCGTAGAACGGCTCCCCACCCATTTCTCCACTGTACGACCGCATGTCCGTTTTGCCCAGATAGCTGGTCCCGTGACGGGCAGGGGGCCTTGAGGTCGTTTACCCACGAAAACCGGAGGACCGCGAAGCACCGGAACCGCAATGCTCCAGGGACGGCGAGCTCCAGGGAAGGCGAAGTGCCGGAACCGAGAAGCTCCGGGGAAGGTGGAGGTCAGGGGAAGGCGTGCGGTGCGCCGGTCTGGCTGGGGATCCACCTCGGGGTGTCGTCGGCCTCGTCGCTGATCGCGGTGAGCACGGCGTGACGGTAGAGAGCCAGCTTGGATCGCCATTCCCGGATGTCCTGCACATATCGATCGCCGACCGGCGCGTCCCAGGTCTGCGGGCTCTTGGCCAGCGCGTACGCCTTGTCGAGGGCCGTGCTGAGCTTCTCCAGCATGGGCATGACGGTGTTCCACGCGGTGACGAGACGTTCGTAGTCAGGGTTGAACTCGTAGGCCAGCGGCTGGTTGTCCAGCGGGCCCGCGGCGGTGACGGGCGGCATCTCGTCCCTGCTCCTGGGCCTGGGGGCGGGCGGGTCGACGTACATCACGCGCTCCTTCCCGACGTCCCGGGATCGACCTCACCCGATGGACCGTCCGGCCTGATGTCCCTGAGCCCCCAGTCACCCTCGCCGTACTCACCGGGCGGAACCTCCATGGACGGCATGTCGAATGGCTGAACGTCGCGGACGTCGTCGATCAAAGTCGCGATCGCCTCCGGCCCGGCCGCGAAAACATCCACAGCCACAACCCCGTCCCCCTCACTCACCCACTTCCCACCGGCACCCCCGCCATCCAAGCCCTGCGCCCCACCATCCCCATGACTCCCGACACCATGCCCCCCGCCACCGTGAACAGCCGCGCCCTGCCCCCCTGTGACGCCACCACCAGCGGACACGTCTCCTCCACCAGAAACGGCCGCCCCTCCGCCGGGCGCCGTAGGCGGAATCCGCACCCCACCAGAACCGTCACCCCGCCCCGCCACACCACCATCCGCACCCGCCCGACCAGCGTCCACCGCCCCACCATCAGCCCGAGCGCCATCCGCCGCCCCGCCGTCAGCGCGACCGGCATCCGCCGCGCCGCCACCGGTACCTACACCGGCACGCCCACCACCCGCGCCCCCATCGGCACGCCCGCCGTGGGTGTTGCCGCCAGTGCCCCCGCCGGCGTCACGGCTGCCGTTGCCGGTGCCCGCGTCAGCGCGGCTGCCGTTCGCGGCCTTGTCGTCGGCGCAGGCGGTGCCGTCACTGCGGCCGGTGTCCGTAGCGCCGCCGTCGGAGCGGCCGTTGTCGCTGTTCGCGCCACCGCCGGAGCCGTCACCGCGGCCCGTGTCCGTAGCGCCGCCGTCGGAGCGGCCGTGGTTGTTCACGCCGCCGCCGGAGCCGTCGGCTCGGCCTGTGCCGGTGTCCGTGTGGCCGTTTGCGCCGTCGGCTCGGCCGTGGTCGCCGATGGGCTGGTTGCCGGTGGCGTCGGGGCGGGTTGGGGTGGAGGAGGCGCCGTCGGCGTGGGTGCCGTGGGCGTTGCCCGTGTCTCCTGGGATGCCCTGGTGGGCGCCTGTGTCGCCCGTGGTGCCGCGGTAGGTGTCTCCTGTGGTCCCCGAGTGGGTGGCCGCATCGCCTTGGGTGCCGTTGGGGGACGTGGTGTCCCCTGCGGTGCCGAAGTGGGCGCCCGTGCCTTCTGACGTGCCATGGTGGTGGCCGGTGGCAGTTGCGGTGCCGTCGGGGGACGTCGTGTCCCCTGCGGTGCCGAAGTGAGCGCCCGTGCCTTGTGACGTGCCGTAGGGGTGGCCGGTGGCGGTTGGGGTGCCGTGGTGGTGGCCGGTCGCCGTTGTGGTGCCGTGCGGGTGGCCGGTGGTGCTGTCCGAGGTGGTCGCCGAGGGGTCGGTGCCGCCCTCTCCTGTCGGCACCGACAGCCCTTCGCCTCCGCCCCCCGTCGCCCCGGCGCCATCGGCGCGCACGGTCGGCATGTCGGCGGGTTGCGCGTTGTCGACGTTCTTGAGCAGGGATTCCAGTTGTTCGGCCGTGGGCGGGTCGATGGGGACCTGGAGGACCTTCACGCCGTCGACCACCACGACCTTGGGCTTGTGCGCATCGTCCGGCTGGTCGTCCGCGGGGACGTTGGCCGTGCCGGTGTCGGCCTCCGCTCCCCGGTCGCGCCTGCTGTCCTGGTCGGGGGCCTTGGGGTCGTCGCCGGCCGGGGTGTCGCCAATTCGGTCGCCGATCCGGTCGCCGGTGCGGCCGTCTGCGCGGTCGCCGGTCCGCTCACCGGTCCGGTCGTCGGTCCGGGTGTCGTTTCCGCTGGTCCCGGTGTCCTTGTCGGCGCCGTCGCACGCCTTCCCGTCCCCGTCGGCCCTGGCACCGTCGTCACCGGTCTTGCTGTCGGGTTCCTTCGGCGTCGGCGGATGCGTCGGCTTGGGGTCGTGGTCCCTCGACGCAGGCGGGTCCGTCGGCTTGGGGTCGTGGTCCCTCGACGCAGGCGGGTCCGTCGGCTTGGGGTCGTGGTCTTTCGGTGCGGGTGGGTCCGTGGGCTTGGTGTCGGGGGTTTTGGGGGGTGGGTCCGTGGGTTTCGGGTCGTGGTCCTTCGGGGTCGGGGGATGCGTGGGCTTCGGGTCGGCGGGGTGTTCCGGAGTGGCGGGGTCGGTGTGCTTGGGCGGGTCGTCGGCGCGGGGGTTGCCGTACTTGTCGTCGCGGCTGCCCGGCGACTCCTTGGGCTCGTCGGCCGTGCCGCCGCCGCCCGTTTTCGCTGTGTCGCCAGTCTTCGCCGTGTCGCCCGTCTTCGCTGTGTCGCCAGTCTTCGCCGTGTCGCCCAGTTTCCCGTCGGCGCGCTTCTCCAGGACGGCCAGCCGCGCGTTGACGTCCTTGACCATGTGATCGGCGGAGTCGGCCACCTGGACCGGACGGTGGGTGCTCCGCGTGGACAGCCCGGCACGGCTCAGCACCGCCCTGACCTGGTCCTCGGCCGTGCGCAGCGCCGAGGACGCGTGCTTGACCTCGGTCAGCAGGTCACGGACCAGCTGCGGATCCATGCCGTCGAACTTGCCCATGGGCCACTCCCGGACGTGTCGCCGTTCCGGGACTCACGGTAATCGCGGCCGCGGCGTCGCCGCAGCCGGGATGCAAAGACGGTATACGTCAGTCGTCGGTGGCGACGTAGCCGATGATGCCGCGCAGCTTCTCGACGGGGATCGCGCCGCGGCGCAACATCCGGGGCACCGCCGTGGTGAGGTCGAGGATGGTCGAGGGCGTGTTGTCGGTGGTCTTGCCGCCGTCGAGGTAGACCGCGACCGAGTCGCCGAGCTGCTCCTGGGCCTCCTCCGCCGTCGTCGCCGCGGGGGCGCCGGAGCGGTTGGCGCTGGAGACGGCCATCGGGCCGGTCTCCTTGAGCAGGTCGAGGGCGACCGGGTGGAGCGGCATGCGGACGGCGACCGTGCCCTTGGTGTCGCCCAGGTCCCAGGAAAGGGCCCTGTTGGCCCTGCAGACCAGAGTGAGCGGCCCGGGCCAGAAGGCGTCGATGAGATCCTGCCCGTAGGGCCCGAGGTCGTCCACGAGCGCTGTGGCGGCTCTGACGGTGCCCACGAGCACGGGCGGCGGCATGTCGCGGCCGCGCCCCTTGGCGTCGAGCAGCGCGGTGACGGCCGGCGGCATGAACGCGTCGGCGCCGATGCCGTAGACGGTGTCGGTCGGCAGCACGACCAGCTCGCCGCGGCGCACGGCGGTGGCGGCCTCGATCAGGCCCTCGGCGCGCTGGTCGAGGTCGGAGCAGTCAAAGCGTCTTCCCACGGCGTGCATCCTAGTCCTGGCCGAGTCTGGCCGTGACGAAGCGGTCCCTTCGGGTGAGGTCCTGGCGCAGGCGTACGTCGCGCCAGCCGTTGTCCTCCGGGAAGGTCAGATAGACGGCCCTGCCCTGCTCGTCGGCGTGTTCGACGGCCACCCAGCCGCCGGGGCGCAGCAGCCGGCGGGCGGTGCGTTCGACCGCGCGCACCTCGCCGAGGCCGTCGTCGCCGGAGCCGTAAAGGGCCCTGGAGGGGTCGTAGTCGCGGACCTCGGGGTCGCGCGGGATGGCGCCGGGCGGGATGTACGGCGGGTTGGAGATCACCAGGTCGACCTTGCCGTTGAGCTCGGGAAGGGCTTCGGCGAGGTCTTCCGGGTGCAGGTGCGTACGCCCCTGGCCCAGCTCGGAGATGTTGCGCTTGGCCCAGGTGTAGGCCGCGGGGTCGACCTCGACGGCGTGCACCTCGGCGAGCGCGACCTCCTGGGCGATCGACAGCGCGATGGCCCCCGAGCCGGTGCCGAGGTCGACGACGAGCGGCGCCGTCACGTCCATGGCGCGCAGGGTCTCGATCGCCCACCCGGCCATGACCTCGGTCTCCGGCCGCGGCACGAACACGCCGGGGCCGACCGCGAGCTCCAGGTAGCGGAAGTACGCGTGGCCGGTGATGTGCTGCAGCGGCTCACGCGCCTCGCGCCGGGCGATGCCCTCCCAGAACAGCGCGTCGAAGTCGGAGTCCTTGACCGTGTGGAGCTCGCTCCTGCGCACGCCGTGGACGAACGCCGCGATCTCCTCCGCGTCGGTGCGCGGCGAAGGCACACCTGCCTCGGCCAGCCGGGCGGTGGCGAGAGCGATCTCGTCCAGCAGAAATGTCATGAGTGTTGTGCGAGCTTCTCCGCCATCTCGGCGTCGATGAGTGCCTGGGTGACGGCGTTGAGCTCGCCGTCGAGAACCTGGTCGAGGTTATACGCCTTGAAGCCTACGCGGTGGTCGGAAATCCGGTTCTCGGGAAAGTTGTACGTGCGGATGCGCTCGGAACGGTCGACCGTGCGGACCTGCGACTTGCGCTCGGCCTGCGCCGCGGCGTCGGCCTGCTCCTGGGCCACGGCCAGCAGCCGGGCCCGCAGGATGCGCATCGCCGACTCCTTGTTCTGGAGCTGGCTCTTCTCGTTCTGGCAGGAGACGACCACGCCCGTGGGCAGGTGGGTGATGCGCACGGCCGAGTCGGTCGTGTTGACGCTCTGGCCACCGGGACCGCTGGAGCGGTAGACGTCGATGCGCAGGTCGTTGGGGTCGATCTGGACGTCGACCTCCTCCGCCTCCGGGTAGACCAGCACGCCCGCGGCGCTGGTGTGGATGCGGCCCTGGGACTCGGTGACGGGCACCCGCTGCACGCGGTGGACGCCGCCCTCGTACTTGAGCCTGGACCACACGCCCTCGTCGCCCTTGGCCTTGATGCCGACCGTGACGTCTTTGTAGCCGCCGAGGTCGGAGGGCTGGGTGTCGATGATCTCGGTCTTCCAGCCGAGGCGCTCGGCGTAGCGCAGGTACATCCGCAGCAGGTCGCCGGCGAACAGCGCGGACTCCTCGCCGCCCTCGCCCGCCTTGATCTCCATGATGATGTCTTTGTCATCGTTGGGGTCGCGCGGGATGAGCAGGTGCTTGAGCTTCTCCTCAAGCTGCGGGATGCGCTCCTCGATCTCGGCCGCCTCGGCCGCGAAGCCCTCGTCCTCGCCGGCCAGTTCCTTGGCCGCCGTCAGGTCCTCGCGGGCGGTGTCGAGCTCCCGGTAGGTGCTGACGATCGGGGTGAGCTGGCTGTAGCGCCGGCCGAGTGTGCGGGCCTTGTTCTGGTCGGCGTGCACGGCGGGGTCGGCAAGCTGCAGCTCCAGCTCGGAATACTCCTTGAGCAACTCGTCGAGGTTCACCGTGGGTCCTTCAGTGGTTTGAATGCCGTTTCACCAACAACGCCGACCCGGCGCACGTGGTGCGGCCGGGTCGGCGTCGGTGAAGCTACTTGCCCGTGGCCTTCTTGCCGAAGCGCTTCTCGAAGCGAGCCACCCGGCCGCCGGTGTCGAGGATCTTCTGCTTGCCCGTGTAGAACGGGTGGCAGGCCGAGCACACGTCGGCGTGGATGACGCCGTTCTTCGCGGTGCTGCGGGTGGTGAACGTGTTGCCGCAGGAGCAGGAGACCTGCGTCACGTGGTAATCGGGGTGGATGTCGGGCTTCATGGCTGTCCTTTCGGGCTGCGGCCGCCGGGTCGCCTTCACGCATGGCGTGAACCGGAACCGCAAAATGGTCAGCTACCAGTGTGCCAGATCGTGCAACCTGCCCAGGCCATGGGGCATTCCCGCGATCTTCATGACGCGGCCGCACGCGCCACACTAGGCTCCCTCGCACAAAACCATCACTTTTCCCACAAATGGGACTTAGCCAAAGGATCATCCAACTGATGAAGAGAAGGGTGCGGCTGCTCCTCGCGGCCGCCACGGGGGCCGCCGTTCTCCTCGGAGGCGCCGGTCTCTCGGCCACCGGCGCGTCGGCCTCGGCCCACGCGCTGGCGGACGACTTCGCGGGGGACGCGTCGGCGAGCGCGTACGTCCCGCTGGAGAAGGACGTCGACGCCACCGTCACGCTCAGGCTCAAGAACCCGGGCAACGTGACCAGCGTGACCGGCTCCATCGAGCCGCCCGGCAAGTCGGCCAGGGCGGTGTCGTTCGACTTCACGCCGAGCACCTCCACCACCACCCCGACCCCCACCCCGTCCCCGGCGACCGAGAAGACGGTCACCGGCAAGTGGACGATCACCAAGGACGACCCGGCGGGCGACTGGAAGCTCACCGTCAACGTCGCCCGCAGCGGCTCGAGCTACTCCACCCCGTTCTCCGTCAAGGTCTCCGGCAAGCAGGGCATCTCCGGCGCGAACGTCACGCCCGACCCCGTCCAGCTCGTCAAGGGCAGGGACACCAAGGTCACGGTCGAGGCGTCGGTGAAGGACGCGGGCACGGTCTCGGCCAAGCTCGTCAGCGACACCACCAGCGAGTACTACGACCTCGGTGCGCTGGCCCAGGAGTCGGACGGCTACTACCGCGGCGTCACGTACTTCACCGACGACACCACCGAGGGCGACTGGACCCTTGAGGTGTACGCCACCCGCGGCGGCCAGACGCTCAAGGGCGAGGCGTCCTTCTCGGTCGTCGCCCCGACCGGCGGCGCGTCCAAGAAGGCCAAGACCAGGGTGACGATCTCGGCGCCGAACAAGGTCACCAAGGGCCGCGCGTTCAAGGTCTACGGCAAGGTCTACCGCGGCGCCAAGGCGTACAAGAACAAGATCGTGGAGGTGTACTTCAAGACGAAGGGCACCAAGACGTACAAGTTCATGGGCTACGCCAAGGCCACCTCGGCCGGCAAGTACAGCAAGACCTTCAAGGCCAAGAAGGACGGCTACTTCCAGGTCAAGGTGCCCGGCACGAGCAAGACGCGCACCTCCCTGTCGCCGCAGGAGTTCGTGGACGTGAGGTAGCGGGTACGGCCCGCATCCCCAACCCCGGGTGCAGGCCGTATCAGCGACCCAGATACGTCAGGACGGCGAGAACCCGCCGATGGTCCTCGGGCGCGGGCCCGAGGGCCAGCTTGGCGAAGATGCCGGACACGTGTTTCTCCACCGCCCCTTCGGTGACGACCAGCCTGGAGGCGATCGCGGTGTTGGAGCGGCCCTCGGCCATCAGCGCCAGGACCTCGCGCTCCCGGGGGGAGAGCAGGTCGAGCGGCGCGCCCCTGCGCCTGCGGCTGAGCAGTTGCACGACGACCTCAGGATCGATCACCGTGCCGCCCGCCGCCACCTCGCGCACCGCCTCCATGAACTCGGCCACGTCGGCCACCCGTTCCTTCAGCAGGTAGCCGACGGCCTTGCCGATCAGCTCGCCCGCGTAGCGCTCCTCGACGTACTGGGACAGGACCAGGATCGGGAAGTCGGGCCTGGCCTCGCGCACCCGCAGCGCCGCCTTCAGCCCCTCGTCGGTGTGGGTGGGCGGCATGCGCACGTCGACGATCGCCAGGTCGGGCTCGTGTTCGTGGACGGCGGCCACCAGCGCGGGCCCGTCGGAGACCGCAGCGACGGTCTCGAAACCGCCGTCGGCGAGCAACCGCGCCAGCCCCTCGCGCAACAGTACGGAATCCTCGGCGATGACCACGCGCATGTGCACATGACTACCATTCGCAGGGCAGCTCCGCACGCACGATCGTCGGCCCCCCGACGGGGCTGTGCAGCACGAGCACGCCGTCGATGGTGGCCGCCCGGTCGGCCAGGCCCGACAGCCCGCCGTCCGGCGTGACGACGGCGCCGCCGATGCCGTTGTCCCACACGTCCACGACCACGCCGCGGTCGCCCTCGAACACCGCCACCGACGCCTCCGTCGCGCCCGAGTGCTTGGCGAGGTTGGTCAGGGCCTCGGCGACGATGAAGTAGGCGATGCTCTCCACCGCGGCGGGCGGCCGCTCGGCCAGTTCGACGGAGACGTCCACGTGCACCGGGGCCCGCGCGGCCAGCCCGGACAGCGCCGCGTCGAGCCCGCGGTCGGTGAGGATGGCCGGGTGGATGCCGCGGGCCAGGTCGCGCAGCTCGGCGATGGCCGCCTTGGTGCCCGCGTGGGCCTGGACGATCAGCGTCCTGGCCTCCTCCGGCTCGGTGTCGAACTTGGCCTGCGCCCGTCCGAGGTCCACCGCCACCGACAGCAGCCGCTGCTGCGCGCCGTCGTGCAGGTCGCGCTCGATCCTGCGGCGTTCGGCCTCGGCGGCGTCGATCCCCCTGGCCCGGCTGGCCCGCAGCCGCTCCTCCTCGCTGCCGCCGAGCAGCACCGTGGCCAGGGTGCCGTGCAGCCAGGCCATGCCCCGTACGAGATAGGCCGTCACGACGAGCAGCGCCACTCCGGCCGCGCCCGCGACCAGCACGCCCGCCCAGTCGTCGATGATCAGGCCGGTGCGCCCGTCGCTCAGGACGTACAGGACGCGCGCCAGGGGCGCGAGGAGCAGCACCGCCGTCGCCGTCCACAGGGCGAGCGACAACGCGGACTCGACCAGGCCCAGCGGGAGGAGCATGAGGAGGTAGCCGAGGTCCTGCCAGGTGGCCTTGTCGCCCAGCAGCCAGGTGAGGTGCGTGAGCAGCCCGCCCTCGGGCCTGCTCCGGTACGGGTCGGCGATCCGCACCCCGAACGCCGCGCCCATCAGCCGCCGCTCCAGCATCGCCCCGCCGCGCCACATCAGCACGGTCGCCATCGTCAGCGGCAGCCCCACCCAGACGATCACCAGCGGCACCGCCACCGTCGTCGCCATGGCCACCACGACGAACCAGACCAGCCCCAACCCCGCGCTGACCAGCAGGTACGGAGCCGCCCGCCAGGTCATCGGGTCCACCAGCACCCCTAACGGCCCCTTCGGCCCGAACCGCACCCTGTCCTTCAGCCTCACCGATCGCATGCCCCCAGCCTGCCGGGCGCCGCGGACGGGGTGAATGGAGCAGACGTCCGATCCGCAGGTGGGGTTAACCCCACCCCGCGCCCTGACATGCGAAAGGGGCGGCGGGAGAACCTCCCCGCCGCCCCTCAAGGCGCGTGGCCGCTAGTCGCGGTCGTTGCTCACCGTGGTCTTCTGCACCTGCAGAAGGAACTCGGCGTTGGACTTGGTCTCCTTCATCTTCTCCAGGAGAAGCTCCAGAGCCTGCTGCATGTCCAGAGCGTGCAGCACCCGCCGCAGCTTCCAGACGATCTGCAGCTCCTCCTTGGCCATGAGGATCTCTTCCTTACGCGTGCCGGACGCGTCGACGTCGACCGCGGGGAAGATGCGCTTGTCGGCCAGGGAGCGGTTGAGCTTGAGCTCCATGTTGCCGGTGCCCTTGAACTCCTCGAAGATGACCTCGTCCATCTTGGACCCGGTCTCGACCAGGGCCGTGGCGAGGATCGTCAGGGAGCCGCCGTTCTCGATGTTGCGCGCGGCGCCGAAGAAGCGCTTCGGCGGGTAGAGCGCCGTGGAGTCGACACCACCCGACAGGATACGACCGGAGGCCGGGGCCGCCAGGTTGTAGGCGCGGCCGAGACGCGTGATCGAGTCGAGCAGGACGACCACGTCGTGGCCCAGCTCCACCAGGCGCTTGGCGCGCTCGATGGCCAGCTCGGCGACCGTGGTGTGGTCTTCGGCCGGACGGTCGAAGGTCGAGTGGATGACCTCGCCCTTGACCGACCGCTGCATGTCGGTGACCTCTTCGGGACGCTCGTCCACGAGCACGACCATCAGGTGGCACTCGGGGTTGTTGCGGGTGATCGCGTTGGCGATCGCCTGCAGCACCATCGTCTTGCCGGCCTTCGGCGGCGAGACGATCAGACCACGCTGGCCCTTGCCGATCGGCGAGACCAGGTCGATGATCCGCGTGGTGAGGATGTTGTGCTCGGTCTCCAGGCGCAGGCGCTCCTGCGGGTAGAGCGGCGTCAGCTTGTTGAAGTCGGGCCGGTTGCGGGCCTGCTCCGGGTCCATGCCGTTGACGGTGTCGAGGCGGACCAGGGCGTTGAACTTCTCGCGGCGCTCGCCGTCGCGCGGCTGGCGCACCGCGCCGGTGATGACGTCGCCCTTGCGCAGGCCGTTGCGGCGGATCTGGGCCAGCGAGACGTAGACGTCGTTGCTGCCCGGCAGGTAGCCGCTGGTCCTGACGAACGCGTAGTTGTCGAGGATGTCGAGGATGCCGGCGATCGGGATGAGCACGTCGTCGTCGCCGATGACGGGCTCGGTGCTGTCGAAGCGGTCACGGCCGCGGCCGCGGTTGCGCTCCCTGAAGCGGCCCCTGCGGCCACGCCCGCGCTCGTCGTCGTCGCCGCCGCGCTGGTCGCGCTGGTCACCGCGCTGGTCACCGCGCTGGTCACCGCGCTGGTCGCCGCGCTGGTCGCCGCGCTGGTCGCCCCTGCCGCCGGCGTCCGTGGCGCGCTGGTCGCCGCGGCTGCTCTCGGCACGGCCGCCCTCACCGCGGTCGGCACGGTCGCCGCGCTCACCGCGCTCGCCGCGGTCGCTACGCTCACCGCGCTCGCCGCGGTCGCTGCGCTCGCCACGCTCACGGCGCTCGCCGCGGCTGCGCCGCTCGCGGCGGCTCTCGCGCTCGCCCCGCGTGTCGGCCTGACCGGCGTCCACGACCTGGGCCTGCTGCTCGACGGCCGGCTCGGCCGGCGCGGCCACGGGCTCGGGGGCCGCGGCCACCGGCTCGGCGGCCTGCGGTGCGGCCTCGTCGGCGGGCTTGGTGCGGGAACGTTCCCTGCGCGTACGGGTGGGCCGCTCGGCCACGGGAGGCGCGGCCTCCGTCAGGACGGGCGCCGCCTCGACCGCGGCCGCCGCCGGAGCGCCGTCTCCGGAAGCGCCACCCTGCTTCTCCTGGATGGCCGCGATGAGCTGGCTCTTCCGCATGCGCCCGGTGCCGCTGATGCCCAGCTCAGCGGCCATCTTCTGCAGCTCGGGCAGCACCTTGGCGGACAGGCCGGTGCCGGAGCGACGCGCACGAGGCTTGGCCGCGGCGCGGGTGGGGGTGTCGCCGGACGCGGGCTGAGCGCCTGGTGCGTCGGAGAGGAGTTCGGTGGTGTCGCTCAACTAAAAGGTCCTTCCCAGGGGTCGGGCGCCGGTTTTGTTCTGCCGGGCGTCCCGGAGGTGCTTGCGACCCGGCGGGACAGACCGGGTCGGGGTGCACGTTGCGATCTTCGGCTGTCGCGGACGGCCGCCACTCTTGGGGAGGGGTTCGTCCAGGCCGCCACAGGACCGTGGCGCGTGGCTGACACCCCCCAGATTGCTGTCGCCAACCAGATGTCGATGTGCGTCGAACGCGCAGGTCCCCGTCGTCGCCGCCTCACGTTGGGCCAACCGGGTGTGGGCCAACCGGAGGCAACGGATTCCGGGGAGACAGCCGCGCTGCTCACGCCTCGCGACGTGAAGCATGATGCAGCGATGTATGGCTGACAAGCACGCACCCACCAAGGGGGCATCTGGTGCGGCTATCAGCCTAACATCACCAGCGCACACGGCTATTCCCTGAAGGTCTAAAGAGGCATCAGCGTGTCTCGGGGAACTGAACGTTCGCACCAACCGGGTCGACGTCCATTTGCTGGATGTGCCAGTCATTACCCACTTCTGGCGCGATCAAATCCTGCGTATCCGGTGACGAAAACGCAAGAACCGTGGGACCCGCCCCCGAAACGACCGCGGGCACGCCGACTGCACGCAGACGTTCTACCAGACGCGCGCTCGCCGGCATGGCAGGCGCGCGATAGGGCTGGTGGAGACGGTCTTCGGTGGCGGCGAGCAGCAGCTCTGGTTCCGGCCGCGAGGTCAGCGCGGCGATCAGCAACGCGGCCCTGCCGGCGTTGAAGGAGGCGTCCTTGTGGGGCACGTCCTTCGGCAACAGCCCCCGAGCGGTCTCCGTGGCCAGCCGCGTCGAAGGAACGACGGCGACCGGGCGGACCCTCTCGTCGGGGGCCAGCTTCACCATACGCGGTACTCCCGCATGGTCGGTCCAGGCCACCGTCAGGCCCCCGGCCAGGCACGGAGCGACGTTGTCCGGGTGGCCCTCCATCTCGGTGGCCAGCGCGAAGACCTCGTCGTCGGACAGGCCGCCGTCGCTCAGCGCGCGGGCGGCCAGGATGCCGGCGCAGACGGCGGCCGAGGACGAGCCCAGGCCGCGGGCGTGCGGGATGCGGTTGACGCAGCGCAGGTCGATGCCCGCGGGCTGCGGCGCCCCCATGCGGGCGTACGCCTCGCGCATCGCCCGGACGACGAGGTGTCCCTCGCCGAGGTCGACCTCGCCCGCGCCTTCGCCCTCCACGCTCACGCGCACGCCGGGCTCGGCGGTGAGCGTGGCCTCCACGTCGTCGTAGAGGGTGAGCGCCAGGCCGAGCGCGTCGAAGCCCGGCCCGAGGTTGGCCGACGTGGCCGGCACGCGGATTCGCACCGTCGTCATCAGTTCACTGTTCCCTTGTCATTCGCTCACTGCCCGTGCGCCTCTCAGGCGAGGTTGAGCGCCGCGGCGGCGGCGTGCACGTCGATCGGGATGACCACCGGGGCGGGCGCGCCCGAGATGGCCCAGTCGGGGTCCTTCAGGCCGTTGCCGGTGACGGTGCAGACGATGCGCTGCCCGGCCGCCACGAGCCCCTGGGAATGCGCCTGGAGCAGCCCCGCGACGCTCGCCGCCGAGGCCAGCTCCACGAACACGCCCTCCTCCTGGGCCAGCAGCTTGTACGCCGCCGCGATCTGCCGGTCGGTCACCGCCTGGATGACGCCGCCGGACTCGTCGCGGGCCGCGGTGGCCAGGCCCCAGGACGCCGGGTTGCCGATGCGGATGGCGGTGGCGATCGTGTGCGGGTGGGTCACCGGGGCGCCCTCGACGATCGGCGCGGCGCCGCTGGCCTGGAAGCCGAACATGCGCGGACGCTTCGTCGAGACGCCGTCGTCGGCGTACTCCTGGTAGCCCATCCAGTAGGCCGAGATGTTGCCCGCGTTGCCCACCGGGATGCAGTGGATGTCGGGGGCGTCGCCGAGCGCGTCGACGATCTCGAACGCCGCAGTCTTCTGGCCCTGCAGCCGGAACGGGTTGACCGAGTTGACCAGCGCGATCGGGTAGCTGGAGGACAGCTTGCGGGTCATCTCCAGGCAGTCGTCGAACGACCCCTCGACCTGCAGCAGCGTGGCCCCGTGGACGAGCGCCTGGGCCAGCTTGCCCATCGCGATCTTGCCCTTCGGCACCAGCACGGCGCAGGTCAGCCCCGCGCGTACGGCGTAGGCCGCCGCGGAGGCCGAGGTGTTGCCGGTGGAGGCGCAGATGACCGCCTTGGCGCCCTCTTCGACCGCCTTGCTGATGGCCATGGTCATGCCACGGTCCTTGAAGCTGCCGGTCGGGTTCGCGCCCTCGACCTTGAGAAAGACCTCGCATCCCGTCAGCGCCGACACGCGGTGCGCCGGGACGAGCGGGGTGCCGCCTTCGAGGAGCGTGACGACGGGCGTCTTCGTGGTGACCGGAAGACGCTCTCGGTACTCCTCGATGAGGCCACGCCACGACCTGCCCATGATGACTCCCTACCTGCGGTGTTGGCCACCGAGTGTACGGGGTGCTCGACGCGGACGCGGAGCCGAGTCCATTGGGTGGACAGGTACGTGGACAGGTCGTTGGACAGCGCCACTATTCAGGAAATTCTCAGCATCTCCCGATAAGGTCTCGGCAGGGGGTCACCATGAACGCGCGTCCTGCTTTGAGGCAGAACGACTATTCACCAGTAGTGCCGCCGGAACTCGGGGGCTGGTCGCCGGGGTTGTCCGTGAGCGTGGTGATACCGGCGCACGGCGGGCAGGACAAGCTGGACCTGACGCTGGCCGCGCTGGCCGCGCAGACGTACCCGGACCATCTCATGGAGGTCCTGGTCGTCGACGACGGCAGCGCGCCGCCCATCCGGCTGCCGGAGATCCGGCCGGTCAACACCAGGATCGTCCCGGTACGCGACGGCTGGGGGATCTCCAACGCGGTCAACACCGGCGCCAAGGCCGCCGACGGGGAGATCATCCAGCGGCTGGACGCCGACATGGTCGCCTGCCGCGAGCACATCGAAGCCCTGGCCCGCTGGCATCACGTGACCGACTACCTGGTCACGATCGGGATGAAGAAGTTCGTCGAGGCGCCGCCGGTCACCCCGCGGCAGGTCTACGGCGCCGGGCGCCTGGACGAGGTGTTCGACCTGGCCGGGGCCGTGTCGAGCTCGACCGAGGCGACGATCGAGAAGACCGACGGGCTGCGCAGCAGCCGCAATCCGTACCACGTGTGCACCGGGCCGACCTTCGCCCTGACCCGCGAGGTCTTCGACGCCGTGGGCGGGCTCGACCCGACCGTGGTGCGCGGCGAGGACACCGAGTTCTCCTACCGGCTGGCCATGCACGGCGTGGTGTTCGTGCCCGACCCGGCCGCCCAGGCGGTGCACCTCGGGCTGCCGGCGCAGCACCGCGACCGGGAGCGGGCCGTGCGGGCGGTGGAGCCGTACCTGGCGCACCGGATCCCGCTCCGCCGGGACCTGCGCAAGGACCGCGGGCGGCGGTGGCTGGTGCCGTACGTGGAGATCGTGCTGGACGTCACCGACACCTCCGAGTCTGTGGTGCGGCGCGCGGTGACGGCGGCCCTGGACGGCAAGCTCCAGGACGTCGTGCTGACGCTGGTGGGCCCGTGGTCGCGGCTGGACGACGGGCGGCGCGCGGTGTTGTCGGACCCGTGCTTCGAGCTGCGGCTCATGCGCGACCTGTTCGCGCACGACGAACGCATCCGGCTCATCGACGAGGCCGCACCCACGCCCGCGCCCACGCCGTTCCGCTACCGGGGCCCGGTGGACGTGCCGCTGCACCGGGCGACGCTGGAGCGCATGGTCGAGTCGGTGCAGAAGGACCTGGCCGGGGTGCTCGTCGTCGACCTGCCCGACGGGCGCACGGCCCGGCTCGAACGCACCTCGGCGCTGGGCCGGGCGCTGCTGCTGGCCGGCCCCGGCGCCGACCTCGACGACGTCATCGACACCACGCACGGCGTACGGCACGAGCCGCCGGACCGCTACTGGCCCGCGCCGCCGCAGCCGGAGCCGGTCACCATCCCCGCCACGGTCGCGGTGCCGGCCGAGTCCGCCGACAACACCCTGTTCAGGCGGCTGAAGTCGGCCCTGCGCCCGAACTGACCGCCGCCGGCGGGACGCGGTCAGCCGCGCAGACGGCGGCCCAGCGCCCGTTTCATCGTGGCCGACAGCAGGGTGCGCAGGCTCTGCTGGGCGCGGTTCGCCGCGGCGAGCTGGCGGCGCAGGGTGCTCACGTCGCGCCGCAGCTCGACGGCCGTCCTGCGCCACCGGGTGGCCTCGTCCCGCCACTTGGTCACCTGGGCGCGCAAGCGGTCGGCCTCCGCCGCCAGCCGCTCGGTCTCGGCCTGGGCCTCCAGCCGCGCCCGGTACGCCCCGCGCCGCCCGATCAGCGGCGCCGCCTCCGTGGTGAACCCGTAGGTCTCCCCCTCGACCCAGGACACGCCGGACACGGCGTCCACCACGTCGTCGAGGTCGCCGGGCTCACCGTGCTCACCGTGCTCACCGGGGTGGTCGGCGGCCACCATGCGGGCCCTGGCGAAGGCCGAGCAGCGTTCCAGGCGGGCCGCCACGACACCCTGCGACGACTCCCGCAGCAGCACGGCGACCAGGCCGAGGCCCTCGTCGCGGGCCAGGTCGAGCAGGCGGGCGAGGGTGTCCTCGCCGGGGATCCAGCCGGGCGGCAGGCGCAGCACGAACGGCGTGGCCGGGTCCACCTCCTCGGCCGTGGCCAGGCGCACCCGTCCTTCGTGCAGGTAGTGGCCGTGGACGAGGGCCAGGTCGAGGGCGGGGTCCTTGAGCGGGGAGCGGTGCTCGCGCTCCAGGTCGTCCCAGGGGCCGAGCAGGAGCACCGACAGGTCGGGAACGGTCCCGGCGAGCAGGGCGTCGACCGTCGCGCGCACGCTGTCGTAGCCGGCCGTGCCGTCCACGACGGCGGTGACGTACGGGATCTTCCACTGGCGGGACGGATGGGAGCGCAACCACCGGTACGCCGGGATGCGGTCGGCCACGAACGCGTGGCTCACCCGGTCGATGGACTCCTTGTCGCGCATGCGCATGGTCGGGCCCAGATGGTAGGCGCGGGCGCGCGGCTCGGGCACGAACACCGCGCCCGCCTGGCCCAGCCGGTAGCCCATCTCGGTGTCCTGGCCGAGGATCAGCTCGTCGTCCATGGGGCCGGCGGCCTCGATCAGGCGGGCGCCGACCGAGGTCGCGCCGCCGACGTGCAGGCTGAAGGGACGCTGGGGGTTGGCGGTGAGGCCGTCGGTGCGTTCGACGAGGTCGACGATCCAGGTGTGCGGCTCGGCGGGCTCGAAGTGCTCCTCCAGGTCGGCGGGCAGCTCGGCGGGCAGCTCGGCGTCGGTGAACCTGATGTAGCCGGTCACGACCAGGTAGGGGGCCGTGTGGTGCCAGCGCATGTGGGCCTCGATCGCGCCCGGGGTGAGGACGACGTCGGAGTCGAGCCAGTGGATCACGTCGCCGGTGGCCTCGGCCAGGCCGGCGTTGCGGGCGTTGGCGCGGCCGGGCCGGTCGCAGACGATCAGGCGGGTGCCCTCGGGGCGGACGGCGGGCAGCCGCAGGGGCGGCAGGCTGCCGTTGTCCACGACGATGACCTCGGTGAGGGCGGCCGGGTAGGTCTGGCGGGCGAGGCCGGCCAGCACCAGGTCCAGCTTGTCCTGGCCGCCGTAGGCCGGGATGATCACGCTGACCGTGAGCGACGGGGTGAGGCCCTCGCCGGGCCGCAGCACGCGATAGTCGTTGCCGCGCACCGGCGGCTTCTGGCCGTTGTTCATGCGGCTTCCATCAGCAGGCTCGGCCGGAAGCCGTGCCATTGGTTCGTGGCGATCCTGACGAAATGGGCCAGGGGCAGCTGCCAGGTGTGCTCCTCGGTGAGACCCCTGCGCAGGACGTAGCCGAGGCCGTGCGTGCGATAGGTGCGCGCGCCGATCTTTTGCGCCGCTTTCAGGAACTCCAGATCGACCGCACGCGGGAGCGCAGGAAACCCTCCAATTTCCCGAAATTTCGCGCTTTGGAGCAAAATTGTGCCTCCAGCTACGTGATCCGCCCAAACCTCGCTAGGGTACGCCGCTCCGCTCGCGAACGTCGTCCGCCGGATCGTGGCGCGCAACGGCTCCAGGTAGAAGAACTCGGCCGTCGTGCCCACCACGTCGGCCCCCGCGTACGAGCGGGCCATGAGCAGGTCGGACAGGTGGCAGGGGCCGTACCAGTCGTCGTCGTCCCACTTGGCGAGGTAGTCGCCCGAGGCCAGGGCGGCGGCCCGGTTCAGCACCTCGCCGAACGGCACCGTCCGGTCCGCCTCGACCCACCTGACGGGCAGCGAGCACGCCTCGACGGCCGCGCGTACCTGCTCGAACGCCACCCCGTGCAACCCGAGCAGGACCTCGGCCTCGACGCCCCGCTGCCGCTCCATCTGCGCCAGCGCCGCGCCGACCAGGGCGGGCCGCTTGGTCGACATGACGATGCTGACCGTCGCGCGAGGGGGCCGGTGGACCAGCCGCCGCAGCCGTACGCTGTGCTCCTCGCGCCGCAGGTCGGCCAGGGAGCGCCCGGTGCCGTCGGCGGGCTCGGCGAGCCAGTCGCGGTCGGTGAGCAGCGCGGCCAGGTCGCCCGGCACCCAAGCGGGGGCGTCCTGGGCGGTCAGCGGGATCCCGGCGCCGGCCAGCTCGGTCAGGCCGTCGAGCGGCACCGGCGCGGCGGGCCAGTCGATCTCCAGCCCGCGCCGGGGACGCAGCTCGGGCACGTCGGGCGGCCCGCCGTCCACCTGCCATCCGTCCGCCCAGTGCAGCCGGGCGAACCCCTTGCCCGGCGTACGCGTGAAGCCGCAGGGGGTGACGGACATGGACGATGCTCCTCGACCGGACGGGACTGGATCGGCGCCTACCTTACGCCCGTTTTTACACGTCAGTAGACAGACAGGCAGGTATCGCATGGCGGGCGGCACGGGTCCCGAGGCGGCGGTTCCCAGTTTTCCTCCAGGAACTTATGGCACGGTAGTGGTCAGGTTTTATTAGGGTGGCAAATATCCCGCCCATCCTCCTATGCCCGACTCGTCGTGACTATGAAAGGTTTGCGCGGATGCTCTCGCCCCGCCGACTGGCAGCGGCCGCCGCACTTCTCTCAGTCGTGGCCGCCGGGGTGCTCACCCTCCTCGTCCTGGCCGGCCTGCTCACCCTCGGCGCGGCGGCGGCCGTCGCGGCGTTCGCGGTCACGCTGGCCGCCCTCGCCCTGCTGCTGCTCACCGTCCGCCGCGTGGACGGCAAGGCACACCGGATCGACCTGCGCATGAAGAAGCACGAGGCCGAGCTCGCCCGTGCGACGACCGCGGTCAAGAACCTCGAATCCCGGCTGGAGCTGCTGGTCCAGGCGGTCGAGGAGTCGGCCGCGCGGCGGGCCGACGACATCGGGGCGATCCTCGCCTCGCTCGGCGAGGACCGCGTGAACGCCATGACCAGGGCCCGGGAGGTCGAAGAGCTGCGCGAGGAGGTTCGCGCGCTGGCCAAGGGCCTGGCATGACCCGCGTCCGGCACAACGACTACGGGGTGCTGCGCCCGCCCGCGATCGGGGACTGGACGCCCGAGCTGCGCGTGTCCGTGGTCATCCCGGCCTACGACTGCCAGGAGGCGCTGGAGCGCACGGCGTCCGCGCTGGCCGCGCAGACCTACCCGGCCGAACTCGTCGAGATCGTGGTCGCCGACGACGGCAGCACGCCGCCGGTCGAGCTGCCGGGGGCCCGCGTCGTACGGGTGACCGGCGGCTGGGGACGCGGCGCGGCCCGGCAGACCGGGCAGCTGGCCGCCACCGGCGAGGTGATCCACTGGCTGGACTCCGACATGATCCTGGCCCCCGACCACCTTGAGGCGCACATGCGCTGGCACCACCTGCTCGACCACGCGGTGGTGATCGGCGACATCCGGTTCGTGACGGCCCCGGGCGAGGAGGGCACGCAACCGGAGTACACGCGCAGGACCCTGGAGTCGACCCGGATGCTGAAGGACGCGGGGACGAGCGCGTACCTGCTGCACACGGGGGCCTCCACGTCGGTGCGCGCCGAGCTGCTGCGCGCGGCCGGCGGCGTGGACGCCTCGCTCAACATGGCCGAGGACACCGAGCTGGGCTACCGGCTGGCCCAGGCGGGGGCGGTGTTCGTACCCGATCCGCAGGCCAGGGCGTGGCACGTCGGGCCGTCCACGGTGATGCTGCGGGAGAAGGAGGTGCACCGGCACAACTGGTCCTTCCTGGGCGATCTCGTGCCGGATCTGCGCTGGCTGCGCGGCCATCCCCGGCGTCACTGGCGGGTGCCGTACGTGCGGGTCGTGGTGCGCGCGACCACGTACGAGGAGACCCGGGCGAGCGTGGACGCGGCGCTGGCGGGCACGCTGCCCGACGCCGCGGTCACCGTCGTCGGCCCCTGGGGCCGGCTGACCGGCGAGCGCCGGTCCAGCCTCGACGACCCGCTGCTGGACCTGCGGCTGCTGCACAACCTGTACGCCCACGAGCCGCGCGTCACGTTCGCGGAAAGCGAACCGGTCAGCGCCGCCCCCACCCCGTTCCTGCTGCGGCTGCCCCCCGGATGGGTCCTCGGGGCCGACACCCTGGCCGGGCTCGTGCGACTGGCCGACAAGGACGTGCTCGGCCTGCTCTGCGTCGCCCTGGCCGAGAACGCGGACGGCGTCGTGGCCGCCCGGCTGGAGCGCACGGCCGCCTTCGCCCGCGCCGCACGCTTCGACGGCCCCACCGACGACCTGGTGGACGAGCTGTTCGGCGTCCTGTGGGTCGAGGGCGGCGAGCACGGCTTCGGCACCGCCGCGGAGCCGCCGCCGCTGGCCGGCGACCCGGCCAAGTGGCGTGCGCTGGCGGCCCGGCGGCTGGCGGAGACCAAGGAGCTGCGGGCCCAGGTCGACCGGCTCTCCGCCGAGGTCGAGCGCCTGTCCCGCGCGCAGGACGAGGAGGACCCCGCTCCCGGGCCGCTGAGCTCCCTGATCCGGCACCTGCGGAGCGCCGGGTGAGCGCAGAGCGGCGGACGGTCACCGCGCTGCTGGCCGAGCTGCCGGACGCCCGCGTGTTCCTGGCCGGCATCGAGGGCCACACGTTCGTGGACGGCGGCGAGGGCCGCGCCGGGCTGCCCGCCGGCGCCGTGGACCTGGACCGGGACCTGCTGGAGCCGCCCGCCGAGCCGGAGTCGGCCGACCACGTCCTCGTGCTCGCCAGGACGCCCGCCGACCTGCGCAGGGTGGCGACCCTGCACAAGCTGCTCCCGCTGGCCGGGCGGGTGGTGGTGTGCGTGCTCGACGCCCCCGCCTCGCACCCCGCGCCGGTGCCCACGCCGACCCCCGCCCACCGCTGGCGCTCGCTGACCGACCTGCGGGTCTACCAGCCCAGGAGCCGGGTGTGGGTGGTGGACGCCCGTTTCTCGGCCGCGACGCCCGCCGGCCGTACGGTGACGGCCACCGCCCGCGCCTTCGCCGGTCACCGCCTGGACGTGATCGCCGCGCCCGCCGCCGGCATCGCCGGGATCGGCTCGGCCGACTGGCGTCCCGGCGACCCGAACGCCACGCCCGCCGAGGTGAGCGGCCCGGTCCCCGAACGCGTCGGCGCCCCCGGCAGCGACGTCGTGCTCCGCACGCTGGGCGACGTCGCCCTGCGCGGCCTGCCCGGCGACGCCCTGCGCCCGCCGGGCGACAGCCGGGTCCCGGACGCGCCCCCGGCCCCCACGCCGGGCGGGTCCGCCGAGCCCGGCGGGATCGGCTGGGCCGGGGATCAGGCGCCCGTCGAGCGGCCCACGATCGTCGCGGCGAGCTGGGAGAGCATCCGGCGTCCCGGCGGGGCGGGGTCGCCGCTGGCCGATCCCGACGTGCTCGGCGAGCCGTCGATGGTCCCGCCCGTGGACGAGCGCCTGGTGAACCCCCAGGGGTTCGTGACCACGCCGTCCCGGGGCATGGCCGCGCTGGCCGAGCGCGACGGCCGCTGGTCGGTGCTGCTCGACGGCAAGGTCGTGACGACGTTCGCCGAGTCGGGCGGGGTCACCGACGCCGACGTGGCCAGGCTCCGGCAGATCCGCGGCGTCGACGTGAGCTGGCAACATCCGCACAGCGGCCCGCTGGCGGCCGTGCGGGTGCTGGCCGGGCTGGCCGCCGCCGGGGTGCCGCTGGTCACCGGGGCCGTGCCGCGCTGGGCGGGCGCTCTCGGGGACGAGCTGGTCGCGCTGCTGCCCGCCGCCCCCGACCTGTCCGACGAGCTGCGACGCGAGGAGCACAGCATCCGGCTGCGCCGGGCCGCCCTGCGCACCCACGGCGTGGCGGCGCGGTGGGAGCAGCTCGGCGCGCCCGCCCCCGCTCCCCCGCTCACCTCCGTCCTGCTGGCCACCCGGCGCGCCGAGATGGTGCCGTTCGCCCTGCGGCAGATCGCCCGCCAGCGCGACGCGCAGCTCGAAGTGGTGCTCGCGCTGCACGGCGTCCCCCGGGAGCACCCCGACGTCGCCGCCGCCCTGGCCGCCTTCGCCGGCCCGCTGACCGTGTACGAGGCCGACCCCGCGGCCGTCTTCGGCGAGGTGCTGAACGAGGCCGCCGCCAGGGCCTCCGGCTCGTTCCTGCTCAAGATGGACGACGACGACTGGTACGGCCCCGACTTCCTGGCCGACCTGCTGCTCGCCCACGCCTACTCGGGGGCGCAGGTGGTCGGCACGGTGCCCGAGTTCGTCTACCTGGCCTCGATCGACGTCACCGTGCACCGCAGCCAGGTCACCGAGCAGATCACCAGCTTCGTGGCGGGCGGCACGATCCTGGTGGAACGGTCGGCGTTCCAGGCCGTGGGCGGCTTCCGGCCGCTGCGCCGCTCGGTGGACACCCAGTTCCAGGAGGCCCTCCAGGCGGCGGGCGGCCAGATCTACCGCACCCACGGCCTGGGCTACATCCTGCGCCGCGGCCCGGCCGCCGCCCACACCTGGCAGGAGCCGATCGGCACGTTCCTGCGCCGCAACCGGCGCCAGTGGCGTGGGTTCCGCCCGAACGCCCTGATGGAGCTGGAGGGGAGCAGCCGCCCATGACCGTCCCGCGCATCCGTGGCAACGACTTCGGCGTCCTCGACCCGCCCGAGCTGGGGGCCTGGGAGCCGGAGCTCGCCGTCACGGTCGTCATCCCGGCGCACGACCGCCAGGAGACCCTGGACCTGACGCTCGCCGCCCTGTCCGCGCAGAGCTACCCGGCGCACCTGCTCGACGTGATCGTGGTGGACGACGGCAGCGCCACCCCCATCCGCCTGCCCGGCCTCGCCCCCGGCGGCACCAAGCTGATCTCCAGCCCTCCCGGCGGCTGGGGGCGCGCCTGGGCCGTGCAGGCGGGCCTGGACGCCGCCGCCGGCGACGTCGTCCTCGTGCTGGACGCCGACATGGTCCCGCACCGGCGGCACGTCGAGGCCCAGCTCCGGTGGCACCACCTGGCCCCGTACGTGGTGGTGCTCGGCTGGATCGACTTCACCTCGGCCGGCGAGCCGCCCACGCCGGAGCAGGTCGTCCGGGCCCTGGACGCGGGCGCCGAGGACGACCTGTTCCCCCTGTCGCCGCACCGGCACGACTGGGCCGAGAAGATCATCCACGATCACGACGGCCTGCGCACGGCGTCCGGCGCGACGGCCGCCCGCGTGCACGTGGGGGCCACGGCGTCGTACCCGGCGGCGCTGCTGCGCTCGATCGGCGGCCTGGACACCTCGCTGGTGCTGGCCGAGGACACCGAGCTGGGGTACCGGCTCGTGCAGGCGGGGGCGGTGTTCGTCCCGGACCCGCAGGCGCGGGCCTGGCACGTCGGCCTGCCGACCGCGATGCGCGACGTCGCGGAGTTGAAGCGGTACAACGACCCGTACGTGGCCGACCGGGTTCCCTACCGGCGGTACCTGCGTACGGATCCGGGGCGGCAGTGGCTGGTGCCGTACGTGGAGGCGGTGGTGGCGGCGGACGGCTACGAGGACACCCGCGCCACCGCGGACGCCGTGCTCGCCTCCTCCATCCCCGACGTGCGCCTCACCCTCACGGGCCCCTGGACCGCGCTGCCCACCGGACGCCGCTCGCCCCTGCGCGACCCCGACCTGGACCTTCGCCTGCTCAAGGCCACCTTCC
The DNA here is from genome assembly GCF_040675235.1 of Nonomuraea sp. NPDC049637. Taxonomy (NCBI): domain Bacteria; kingdom Bacillati; phylum Actinomycetota; class Actinomycetes; order Streptosporangiales; family Streptosporangiaceae; genus Nonomuraea; species Nonomuraea sp. NPDC049637. The sequence goes on along the minus strand of NZ_JBFAOM010000018.1, from coordinate 110,108 downwards.
AGCACGACCCGCGGGTCCGCCTGGCCGCCGAGCCGCCTCCCGGGCCGCCCGCCGGCACGACGGCCCCCTTCCGCCTGACCGTGCCGCCCGGCTGGACCCTCTCCCCCGGCACGCTCGAACGCCTGATCGCCCACCTGGACGAGCACGACCTCGGCAGCCTGTGCCTGGCCCTGGACGAGACCCCGCAGGGCGTGGTCGCCGCCCGCCTCGACCGTACGGCCGCCCTGTCCAGAGCCGCCCTGGTCGCCGCCCCCGGCGACCACCCGGACGACCTGATCGACGCCCTGTACGGCCTGGAATGGGCGGACGGCGCGTCGTGGGGCCTGCGCCGCCGCCCCGACGTCTACCCGCCGCGCAGGCCGCCGGTCGCGGAGCTCGCCCTGCTCACCGCCCGCCACGAGAAGGACCTGGCCCTCCACCGCAAGCGCGTCGCCGCCCTGCGCGCCGAGCTCGCCCAGCTGCGCCGGGAGGCCGCCAAGAACGGCAGGGACGCCTCCCGCTGGCGGGAGAAGGCCGAGAGCTGGCGGCGCGAGGCGGTGCGCCTGGCCCGCGAACAGGACCGCACGGTCCTGAAACGCGCCGTCCGCCGCGTCCGCGACCTGGCCTTCCCCGCCCACTGACCGGGCGGGGCGGCTGTCAGTCGTCGCCCTCCACGCGCATCACGCCGGCGACCGCGCGGACGATGTCGAGCTCGCGCAGCCCCTCCATGGTCGCCGTGAGGGCCGCGTCGGTGGCGCGGTGGCTGACGATGACGAGCTGGGCGTCGTCGCCGTGCCCCTCCTGGCGGACGGTCTGGATGGACACGTCGTGCTTGGCGAACAGGTCGGCCACCCGCGCCAGCACGCCGGGCTTGTCGGCCACGTCGAGCGCCACGTGGCAGCGCGTCACCGTGTCGCCCATCGGGTGGACGGCCAGGTCGGCGTAGGTGGACTCCTCGGGCCCGTGGGTGCCGGCCAGCCGGTTGCGGCCGACGGCCACGAGGTCGCCGAGCACGGCCGAGGCCGTCGGCGCGCCGCCGGCGCCCTTGCCGTAGAACATGAGCTGTCCGGCCGACTCGGCCTCCACGAACACCGCGTTGTACGCCTCGCGCACCCCGGCGAGCGGGTGGGTGCGCGGGATCATCGCCGGGTGCACCCGCACGCCGAACGAACGGCCGTCGTCGGAGCGCTGGCAGATGGCCAGCAGCTTGATGACGTAGCCCATGGCCTTGGCGGAGGCGACGTCGGTCGCGGTGATCTCGGTGATGCCCTCGCGGTGCACCTTGTCGGCGGTGACCCGGCTGTGGAAGGCCAGGCCGGCCAGGATCGCGGCCTTGGCGGCGGCGTCGAAGCCCTCGACGTCGGCCGTCGGGTCGGCCTCGGCGTAGCCGAGCGTCTGGGCCTCCTCCAGGGCGTCGGTGAAGGACGCGCCCGTGCTGTCCATCTTGTCGAGGATGTAGTTGGTGGTGCCGTTGACGATGCCGAGCACGCGCTTGACGTGGTCGCCGGCCAGCGACTCGCGCAGCGGGCGCAGCAGCGGGATCGCGCCGGCGACGCTGGCCTCGAAGTAGAGGTCGCCGCCGCCCCGGCGGGCCGCCTCGTGCAGGGCCGAGCCGTCCTCGGCCAGCAGGGCCTTGTTGGCGGTGACGACCGACTTGCCGCGTTCGAGGGCGGCCACGATGAGCGTGCGGGCCGGCTCGATGCCGCCGATCACCTCGACGACGATGTCGATGTCGTCGCGGGTGACCAGGGACTCGGCGTCGGTGGTCAGCAGCGCCGGGTCGACCTCGATGTCGCGCTTGCGCCCGAGCCTGCGCACGGCCACGCCGGCCAGCTCCAGCGGGGCGCCGATGCGCGCGGCCAGGTCGTCGGCCTGCTCGTGCAGGAGCCTGATGACCTGCGAGCCGACGACGCCGCAGCCCAGCAGAGCCACTTTCAGCGGTTTCACAGCTGCCCCCTCAACAGGTCGTCCTCGGTCTCGCCCGCCACGATCACCCGGGCCGCGCCGTCGGCGACGGCGACCACGGCGGGCCTGGGCAGGTAGTTGTAGTTGCTGGCCAGCGAGCGGCAGTAGGCGCCGGTCGCGGCCACGGCGACCAGGTCGCCGGGCGCCAGGTCGGCGGGCAGGTGGCAGTCGCGCACCAGGATGTCGCCGCTCTCGCAGTGCTTGCCGACCAGGCGGCTGAGCATGGGCGCGGCGTCGCTGGCGCGGCTCACCAGGGCGGCGGTGTACTCGGCGCCGTAGAGGGCGGTGCGGACGTTGTCGCTCATGCCGCCGTCGACGCTGACGTACGTGCGCAGCCCCTCGACGTCCTTGACCGTGCCGACCTCGTAGAGGGTGATGCCGCCCGGGCCCACGATGGTGCGGCCCGGCTCGACGGTCAGGCGCGGCACCGGCAGGCCGGCGTCGGCGCAGACCTTGGTGACGATCTCGCGCAGGCCGTCGGCCAGCTCCTTGATGTCGGGGGCCTCGTCGCCCTCGACGTAGGCGATGCCGTAGCCGCCGCCGAGGTCGAGCTCGGGCAGGACGACGCCGTGCTCGTCCTTGATCTGCACCAGCAGCGTGGCCAGCCGTCGCGCGGCCACCTCGAAGCCGGCGGTGTCGACGATCTGCGACCCGATGTGGGAGTGGAGGCCGACCAGGTCGAGCTGCGGCAGCGCGAGAATGCGGCGCACGGCCTCGGCGGCGGCGCCGGTGTTGAGCGACAGGCCGAACTTCTGGTCGTCGTGGGCCGTGGCGATGAACTCGTGGGTGTGGGCCTCGACCCCGGTGGTCACCCGGATCATCACCTTGGGCCGCTTGCCGAGCTGCTCGGCGAGGTAGCCGAGGCGGGCGATCTCCTCGTAGGAGTCGACCACGATGTGCCCGACGCCGCACTCGAGGGCGCGGGTCAGCTCGGCCTTGGACTTGTTGTTGCCGTGGAGGGTGATGCGCTCGGGCGGGAAGCCGACGCTGAGCGCCACCGCCAGCTCGCCGCCGCTGGCGACGTCGAGCCCGAGGCCCTCCTCGGCCAGCCAGCGCACGATCTCCTTGCACAGGAACGCCTTGCCCGCGTAGTGGACGTCCGAGCCCTGGAAGGCCGTGGCGTAGTCGCGCATGCGTGAGCGTACGTCGGCCTCGTCGAGGACGTAGAGCGGCGTGCCGAACTCGCGGGCCAGGTCGCGCACGTCGACGCCGCCGACCGTGAGCGTGCCGTCGGTCCGGGTCGACGTTCGGGGCCAGATCGCGGGGTCGATCCGGTTGAGGTCGGCGGGCGCCATCGGCGGGCGCTCGTGGGGCAGCATCTCGGCGTGCCGGTCCCCGGCTGGATGGACGAAGCTCACCCGATCGAGGCTATCGGAACCGCCGCCCCTCCCAGGACCGCTGCCCACGTATCGAGACGCGATCAAGGTCAACAAGCAACATTTTCACGATTTTTCGCGCTTTAGCCGGATATTTTACGATCCATCACAATCTTTCCGGCCCAACCAGTACCCCCCGGACGGCCTCCGCCAGCCGCACCCGCGCCGTGTGCACCGGCCGGACCGGCTCGTCCCCCATCGGGACGGCGGGGGCGTGCTCGTGGGCGTCGTGGTAGGCCAGCGCCAGCCGGACGGAGAAGGCGTCCCAGCCGGGGTCGCGGCTGACGGCGCGTCCGGGCAGCTCGGCCAGCACCCGCAGCACCCGGCGGTCGTGGGGGCCGTCGAGCAGCTCGGGCCGGAAGCCGGTGAGCGGCACCCCCAGCTCCCCGGCCCACCGCCGCACCGCGCAGGCGCGGGCGCGGGCGTACCGGACGACGAAGCCGGGGTTGTCCCACGTGCGCGGGAAGTCGGGCCAGCCGGGTTCGGGCAGGACGGGCGGGTCCAGGGACTCGACCAGCCGTCCCGGCACGTCCACGACGATGCGCAGGAAGCCGTTCGGCCGCGCCCGCGCCTCGGCCACCCCGTCGAGCGCCCGCACCCCCGCGGCCAGCTCGTCCGGCGGGACGCGGCGGCGCAGCGCGGCGGCCGACACGTAGACGGCCTCGCGCTCCCAGGTGCCTTCGGGCGCCGGCGGCTCCCCCAGCACCTCCTCCAGCGACTGGGCGAGCAGGTCGGTCATCGACTCAGCGTAGGCGTCAGATCAGCGCGTGCGGCTCCGCGGAGCCGTACTCGACCAGGTGGGCCGCGCCGAGCAGCCAGCGGTCCTCGTCGCGCACCCGCACGTAGCCGAACCGGTCGGCGGAGAACACCTTGACGCCGTCGGTGCGGCACTGGCGCATCATGACCTCGTCCCAGCCCTCGGTGAGGTCGGCGAAGCCCACCTCGCGCAGGGCGTTCCTGCGGGCGAGCAGGGTGGCCCCGGCGATCTCGGGGAGGTAGGAGTACTCGGCCTCGGGCTGCTTGAGCAGGGTCGCCTGGGGCTTGCGCAGGTGGGCGTAGAAGGCGGCCTTGCCGACGATGTCGGCCGTGCTGAACAGGAAGGCCCGGCGCAGGTCGGACAGGTAGTGCGGGCCGTAGACGTCGCGCGGGTCCATGACCGCGACCAGGTCGGCCTCGCACAGGTCGAGGCCCTTGGCCAGCATCGCGCCCTCGCTCATGGCCGGGTGGGGCCGCCGGTACAGCACCTCGGCGTCGGTCAGCACGTCGCGGGCGCGCAGCTCGGCCTCGGGCGGCCCGATGACGATCACCTGGGCCACGCCGGACTGCCTGGCCACCTGGGCCAGCGCGTGCTCCATGCGCGACGGGTCGAGGATCGGCAGCAGCACGGAGGTGTCGAGAGTGGCGCGGGCGCTGGGCAGGCCGATGGCCTCCAGCAGCTCGTCCACGCGCTCGGTCATCGTCCCCGTGTCGTAGGCCCGGCGCAGCGCCACGTGCGCCCGCCGCGAGTCCGGCTCGGTGCCGATCGGCGTGCCGCAGGCGGCGATCTCGGCCAGCCGCCACTGCGGCGTTCCCGGCGGGCAGTCGGCCGCGGCCGGCCAGCGGTAGGAGGTGAGCGCGTCGGGATAGGCCAGGTGCGGCGGCAGGAGCTGGTCGAGCGTGAGCACCCGGTCGACCCGTCCGCCGGCCAGCGGCAGCGGGTTGTGCACCCGGGGCTGCACGCCGAAGTGCAGGCGCGGCCACGGGACCGTGGTGTCGGCGGTGAAGCGGTGCTCGAACAGCTCGGCCGCGGCGGCGTAGTCGGCCACGTCGCCCTGGGTGTGCCAGAAGACGGTGCGGATGCCGCGCTCGGCGCACCAGGCCAGCAGCGCCCTGAGCCCCTCGCCCGGCTCGCCGGTCAGCTCCTCCAGCCAGGGCCCCTGCGTGACGGACTCCACCACGAGCAGGTGGGGCACCTCCAGCGGCAGCACGCGGGCGAAGTCGCGCGGCGTGAACCCGGTCGTCTGCCGCCACTCGTAGCGCAGCAGCGCCTCGACGTGCGGATCGGCGACGACGGCGGCGGTCAGGTGCGGCCGGGTGTTGGGCCCGGTGGGAATCCGGTACGGCTTGAGCTTGAACGACGCCCCGCCCAGCGTCCTGGTCGTGCTGGTGGCCTGGAACGACGCCCCCGGACGCGCCTCCTTGGCCCCCTGGACGGCCACCGGCCGGCGCTTGGGCGCGCTGGGCCGCTTGACCGGCCTGGCCGCGCCCCTGAGCCCCTTGGCCAGGCGCATCGGGTTGTTCTTGCCGCTCTTGATGGCGTCGCCGAGCCGGTTCCAGCGGGCGACCTTGATCGAGGACAGCTTCCAGTTGGCGACTTCGGCCTGGAAGCGCTGCTCGGCCAGCTCCTTGCGCAGCCGGTCGGCCGCGGCCCGCTCGGCCTCCAGCCGCTCCTCGGTCTCGCTCAGCTGCTCGGCCAGTTTCCTGGCCTCCTCGGCGCTCTGCTCGGCGGCCGCCAGCCTGGACTGCGCGGCGTCCAGCAGCCTGGCCAGTTCGGCCGCGCGCTCGGCCTGCGCGACAGCATCCCGCAACGCCCGACGCGTGCTCTCCAGCTCGGTAGACAACCGGACCTCCGCTCTCTTAGCCCGGCAAAGGATACTCTTTTGCAGGAAGCGTCTCGAAGGGATGAGATCCGGTGCAGTTCAACGTGCGACCCTACGTATGCGGCGCTCTCGGCCGGATCGACATCTCCATACTGGGAAAACTCGCCGCCGCGGGCCCCAAGGTGCGGCCCGCGCTCCAGACGGACGAGGCCGCGCTGTTCAGCTCCGCGCCGCTGCCGCCGTACCACCGGGCGGGCGGCGCGTTCGCGTTCTCGTGGGGCGAGCGCAAGCCGGCCGCCGCCGAGGACTGGATGACGGTCGCGGAGACGTACGAGACGCCCGGGCTGATCGGCGACGGCGCGCGGGTGACGCTGCACGGCGGCGCGCTCGGCCTGGTCGACGTCTACTACGTCCGCCAGGGCGACGCGGTCTACTTCTCCTCGCTGATCCAGCCGCTGCTCAGCCTGGTGCCCATCGAGATCGACTGGGCCGCCTGGGCCTCGATCATCCAGGTGACGTTCCCGCTGGGCGAGGCGACCCCGTACCGGGAGGTCAGGCGGCTGCCGGGGTCGAGCGCGCTGGTGTTCGAGCACGGCCGCCTGGCCACCGAGCGCCGGTTGCCGCGCTGGCTGCGCACGGAGCCGTACGAGGCGTGGACCAGCCCCGAGGAGATCGTGGAGCTGCTGCACCACGTCTACGAGGACTACGACGGCCGCAGGCTGCTCGTGCCGGTCAGCGGCGGCTACGACTCGCGCCTGCTGGCCAGCGTGGCCGTGGCCCGCGGCGCCGACGTCGAGTCGTGGACCACCAGCCCCGACGACGGCACCGACACCGACATCGCCTTCGCCAGGGCGATCACCCGCGAGCTGGGCATCCCGCACCGGGTCGTCACCCAGGACGCCGCCGCCTACCCCGCCGACGCCGCCGAGGTGGCCCGCCGGCTGGAGTACCTGACGCCGCACCACGCCTGGTACGCGCCGTTCGCCAAGGAGGTGCACGGCTCGGGCCGCATCCTGGTCGACGGCCTGGCCGGCGGCCCGCTGCTGAAGAACTTCATGGTCAGCGGCGCCGCGCTGGAGGCCAGGACGCAGGCCGAGCGGTCGGCGGCGCTGCTGGGCTCGCTGTCGCTGGGCGCGCCCGCGCAGCCGTTCCTGTCCAAGGCGGCCGCGCAGTGGATGGAGGAGACCGTGCGCGAGCAGTTCGCGGCGGCCACCTCGATGCTCCACGGCCACCGGGCCGAGCTGCCGCTGTCGGTGCTGCACACCAGGACCGTGCGCGGCATCGCGCGTTCGGCGGTCAACCTGGTGGGGCCGGAGGCGTCGTTCGCGGCGCCGTTCATCCATCCCGCCTTCTTCGACGCCGCGCTCAGCGTCGGCGTCGCGCGCAAGGACAAGGGCCGCTTCTACCGCGAGGTGCTGCACGCGGCCAATCCGAGGGTGGCCGCGCTGCCCTCCACGAACGTGGTCAAGCAGCCGCTCCAGCGGGTGCCCCTGCGTTCCACGGCCGCGCCGGCGCGGGCCTATTCCCACGCCATGCTGGAAGTCGTGGCCCGCCGCGTGCCCGCGATGCTCTCCGACGAGCTGCACGAGGTGATCGCCGGCGGCCCGGACGCGCTGACCCGGTTCAACGGCTGGAACGACCGTTTCTGGGTGCGCGGACTGGTGCTTTTCGGACTCTGGCTGAACGACTTCGAGAACGACCTGCCGGACGTCACCGCACCTTTTTAGTGAACTCTGGGTAACAGGGCGATTACATACGGATCTCGCGGGTATTACACGTCGCACAGCAGAAGCGGGTTCCGGAAAGCCACCGGGCTGGTAGTGTTCGGCCCGTAAGCGCCGCAACAAACGGGCACCAGATCACAAATCCGGTCTCGTTCGAGGGCATGGAGTTCGCAGGGATGACGACTCCACGCGGCGCGGTCACCAGCTAAGAACGCCGGGGTAACCGGTGACTTCGTCCTGCCCACATCTCTTCCTGTGAGCGACATCATGATCAACGCATCCCCATCACCTGAGTCGATCTCTGAGGCTTTCGTCTCGGAAGATCCGCGATGGTACAAGCGGGCGGTGTTCTACGAGGTTCTCGTCCGGGGGTTCAAGGACTCCAACGGTGACGGCACGGGCGACCTGCGCGGTCTCATCGAGAAGCTCGGGTACCTGGAATGGCTCGGCGTCGACTGCCTCTGGCTGCTGCCGCTGTACGAGTCCCCGCTGCGCGATGGCGGTTATGACATCTCGGACTATATGAAGATCCTTCCGGACTTTGGTGACCTGGGGGACTTCGTCCAGTTGATCGAGGCCGCGCACGAGCGGGGCCTGCGGATCATCACCGACCTGGTCATGAACCACACCAGCGACAGGCACCCGTGGTTCCAGGCTTCCAGGCACGACCCGGAGGGGCCCTACGGGGACTTCTACGTCTGGTCCGACGAGCCCACCGGCTATCCGGACGCGCCGATCATCTTCATCGGCGCCGAGGAGTCCAACTGGACGTACGACCCCGTGCGCAAGCAGTACTACTGGCACCGTTTCTTCCACCACCAGCCGGACCTGAACTATGACAACCCGGCGGTGCAGGAGGCCATGCTGGAGGTGCTGCGGTTCTGGCTCGACCTGGGGATCGACGGCTTCCGCCTCGACGCGGTGCCGTACCTGTTCGAGCGCGAGGGCACGGCGTGCTCCGGGCTGCCCGAGACGCACGCGTACCTGAAGAAGATCCGCGCGGAGGTCGACCGGCTCTACCCCGACCGGGTGCTGCTGGCCGAGGCCAACGGCTGGCCCGAGGACGTCGTGGAGTACTTCGGCGACCCCACCACCGGCGGCGACGAGTGCCACATGGCCTTCCACTTCCCGCTGATGCCGCGCATCTACATGGCGGTGAAGAAGGAGACCCGCGAGCCGATCTCCGAGATCATGTCCCGCACCCCCAAGCTGCCCGACACGGCACAGTGGGGCATCTTCCTGCGCAACCACGACGAGCTCACGCTCGAGACGGTGACCGAGGAAGAGCGCGACTACATGCACAAGGAGTACGCCAAGGACCCGCGCATGCGCGCCTACCTCGGCATCCGGCGTCGCCTGGCGCCCCTGCTGGACAACAACCGGGACCTGATCGAGCTGTTCACGGCGCTGTTGTTGTCGCTGCCGGGCTCGCCGGTCATGTACTACGGCGACGAGATCGGCATGGGCGACAACATCTGGCTGGAGGACCGCGACTCGGTCCGCACGCCGATGCAGTGGAGCCCCGACCGCAACGCCGGGTTCTCCTCGGCCGACCCGGGCCGCCTCTACCTGCCGGCCGTCATGGACCCGATCTACGGCTTCCAGGCGGTCAACGTGGAGGCCCAGCAGCGCCACGCGGGCTCCCTGCTGCACTTCACCCGCAGCATGCTGGAGATCCGCAAGAACCACCCGGTGTTCGGCCTGGGCGCCTACACCGAAATGTGGTCCTCCAACCCGTGCGTGCTCACGTACGTGCGCGAGGACCGCGACGACGTGATGCTCTGCGTCAACAACCTGTCGAAGTTCCCGCAGCCCGTCGAGCTGGACCTGCGCAGGTTCGAGGGCATGGTGCCGGTCGAGGCCCGCGGCGGGGTGCGCTTCCCGAAGATCGGTGAGCTGCCCTACCTGCTGACCCTGCCGGGCCACGGCTTCTACTGGTTCGCGCTGAAGGCCGGGGACTGAGCACAGCCCCCGGGCGGATCAGCGTGACGTGACAGGCACCTGGGCACGGGCCGCGCGGCGGGCGGGAATGAGCGCCACCGCAAGGGCCGTGCCCACTGCCGTCACCACGGCCACCGCCAGCGTCACCGGCGAGGGCGCGCGGCCGATGCCCGCGCCCACGCCGCTCGTGTGACCCTGCAGGTCGATCAACCCCACCACCACGGACGCCCCCACCGCCGTGCCGGCGCCGACGCCGAGCACGACCAGCAGGCCGGTGCCGGTCACCAGCGTGGCCATCACCTGGCGTGGCGTCAGCCCCATGGCCTTGAGCACGGCCAGGTCGAAGGCGTGGTCGCGCAGGCCGATGGCGCTCGCGGTGAGCAGGTTGGCCAGGCCGATCAGGGCCAGCACGGCGATCAGCGCCACGATCACCACTCTGATGATCGACAGCCGGTCGGCCGGGTTGACCGCGGCCTGCACGTCGAGGTTCTCCCCCGACTCGGCCAGCAGCCTGGCGCGCACCTCCGCCTTGTCGGCGCCCGGCCGCAGGGCCAGCGCGTAGTACTGGGGCGGCACGGAGTCCTTGGCGGCCAGGCTGTCCAGGCCTACCGAGAGCACCTCGCCGTCCAGGTCGGGCTCGACGGTACGGCCCACGATCCGGACGATCAGCGGCGAGCCGCCCACGGTCAGCCGCACCCGGTCGCCGATCCTGACCCCCAGCAGGTCGAGCAGCCCCTGCCCGGCCACCGCCTCGCCGCGCTCGGCGTAGCCCCTGCCCTCCATCACGGGGAACGGGTAGGGGTCGGTCGAGCTGCCGACCGCCCGCACCCGGACCGATCGGGCCTCGCCCGGGGCCAGGGCGTTGACGTCGCTGCCCGGGTAGACAGCGCGCACGTCGCGGTCGCGTTCGGCGATGCGCTGGGCCTCGGCCGACTCCATCTGCTTGCCGGGGCGGACGTACAGGCCGGCGTGCTGGCCGACCTGTTCGGGGTGGCTGAGGAAGTTGTCGAGGGTGGCCCAGACGCCGAGGCCGATCGTGATCATCATCATCGGCACGGCCAGGCCGAACGCCGTCAGGAACGCCGGCACGCGCCTGGTGAAGGCGTCGCGGGTGCCCAGGATCAGGGCGGGCGGGAGGCGTACGAGCAGGCCGAGCCGGGCCAGGCGGGACAGGTGGCCGCGCGGCGGCGAGGCCGGCACGGCGGGGATCGGCGGCGTGCGCGCGCCCCGCCAGGCGGGCACCCCCACCGCCCCCAGGACGACCAGCGCCGTGCCCGCCACGATGGCCAGCACCGGCACCGGCGCGGCCGAGTACGTGCCGAGCACCACCGCCGTGGCCCCCCAGCCCGCCAGCGCGCCGAGACCGACGCCGAGCAGGCCGAGCGCGCCGTGCTCGACCAGGAGCAGCAGGGCGACCTGGCCGCCGGTGAAGCCCATGGACTTGAGCGTGGCCAGGTCGCGGAGCTGGCCGAGCACCCGGCCGCCGGCGGCGTTGGCCAGCGCGAGCGCCGCGGCGACCATGCCCACCACGCCGAACAGCGCGAGCAGCGTGCCGAGCAGCCGGTTGTCCAGCTCCATGGCGGCTCTGACCTCGCGCCAGGTGTAGACGCGCTGGAGCTTGTCCTCCAGCATCACCACGACGCGCTGGGCCACGACCTGGCTGGCGTCGGGGTCGGACAGGCGCAGCCCGGTGACCCATTCGCTGCGGCCCAGCATGGGCTCGACGCGGTCGAGCGTGGCGGGCAGCACCCAGGCCAGGCCGGGCGTCCATTCGGGGTAGAAGCCCTGGTCGGCGGAGTCGGCGATGCCGCGCACGTACAGCGTGTGGCGTTCGCCGTTGAGCGCGATGACGGTGAACGGCGAGCCGATCGCCAGGCCCAGCGATCTGGCGAAGGAGTGTTCGACGACCACGCCGTCGGGCTGCGAGCCGTCGAGCCACCTGCCCTCGGCCAGCACGGGATGGGCTACCCGGGGCGGCGAGGCGGGCATCGCGCGCAGCGACGCGGGCTCCTTCTTGCCCTCCTGGGCCACGGTGACGGGGGCGGAGCGGTAGGGGCCCGCGGTGCCGGTGACGCCGTCGATGCCGCCCAGGGCGACGTCGGGGTTGTCGTCGGTGTAGACCCAGACGTGGGCGCCGTCGGTCTGGGCCGACAGGCTGCGCCACGGGTTGGTGCCGTCCTCCAGGAGGGTCGCCGCGGTGATCAGGGCGGCCACGATCCCGGCCACGACCAGCACGGTGAGCACCGCCTGGCCCTTCCTGGCCCGCAGGTCGGCCTTGATCCACCGGCTTCCGGCCAGGGTGGTGCTCATCGGAGGTCGATCACCTCGCCGGCGGTGCGGGTGCGGCGGCGGGCGATGCGGCCGTCGTCGACGATCTCGCCGTCGAACAGCGACACCAGCCGGTCGGCCAGGCCCGCCACCCGGGCGTCGTGGGTGACCATGACGATCGTCTGCCCCTCTTTGTGCACGTCGCTGAGCAGGCGCAGCACGTCGCGCGTGTTGCGGCTGTCGAGGTTGCCGGTGGGCTCGTCGGCCAGCAGCAGGCTGGGCTTGTTGGCCAGGGCCCTGGCCAGCGCGACGCGCTGCTGCTCGCCACCGGAGAGCTGGGCGGGCGAGGCCCCGGCGCGGTCGGCGAGGTTGAGCGCGCCGAGCAGGCTCTCGCGCCGCTCGCGCGCCACCTTGGGCGAGGCCCCGGCCAGCAGCGCGGGCAGCTCGACGTTGTCGCCGACGGTCATGTTGGCGACCAGGTTGAAGAACTGGAAGACGAAGCCGACCTTCTTGCGCCGCAGCAGCGCCCAGGCGCTCTCGGAGAGGGTGTCGACCCGCTGCCCGTCGAGCCAGATCTCGCCGCTGGTGCGCGCGTCGAGGCCGCCGAGCATGTGCACGAGCGTGGACTTGCCCGAGCCGGACGGCCCCATCACCGCGACGAACTCGCCCGGCTCGACCTGGAGGTCCACCCCGCGCACAGCCGGCACCGGCACTGCGCCATCTTGGTAGATTTTGACCAGATTGACCGTTTTTAGGACCGAGCTCATGCCAGATCCTCCTGGCATCGCTCCAGCCAGTCAAGATCGGCCTGAAGGTGCAGCATGGCCCCTTCGATCAGCAGCAGCGCCACCCGGTCGGCAGGCGCCGTACGGGAGAGCAGGTCGTTGAGGTCGCCCATGAGCGACAGGTAGTGGCGGCGCTGGCGGTTGATCAGCGCCATCCGGTCGGCGATGCCGGTGAGCGGCGCGAGCACGAGCTTCATGAAGAACTCGTCGCGCACCCGAGGCCCCTCGGTGGGCTCGTCGACCCAGATGGTGAGCAGGTCGCGGCCCTTGGCGGTCAGGTAGTAGACCTTCTTGTTCGGCCGGTTGGACTGCTCGACGTCGACGGCCCGGACCAGCCCGTCCTTCTCCAGCCGGCCGAGCGTCACGTATATCTGCCCGATGTTCGGGGAGGGGTAGGCGCTGCCGAACGTCTGTTCAAGGGCCTGTTTGAGCTCGTAGCCGTGGGCCGGTTCCTTGGCCAGGAGCGCCAGCAGGTGAAGCCGCACGCCTCACCTCCCCGCTTTGTGTTACGTGAGCGTTACGTAGGTATCCGTTGACCATCAGATTACAGGTGTGCATAACATGAATGCATCTACCTAACACGTATGTAACCCCGCTGATTGTGGAGGAAACAGAGTGCTGCGCCCGCTTTCGTTCGCTCTGGTCGTCGTGCTGGCGGCCGGATGCACGGTGGCGGGCGACGAGGGCGGCGGCGAGAAGGGGACGGGCGGCACAGGCCCGATCACCTTCGCCACCGGACGCGACACCACGGCGTACCTGCAACCCTTGCTGGACCGCTGGAACCAGGCCCACCCGGCCGAGAAGGTGACGCTGCTGGAGCTGCCCGAGGCCGCCGACGAGCAACGCGCCCAGATGGTGGCCAACCTCCAGGCCCAGAGCAACCGCTACGACGTGCTGGGGCTCGACGTGGTGTGGACCGCCGAGTTCGCGGAGAACGGCTGGATCATCCCCCTGGAGCGCGGGTTGTTCCCGCTCGACAGGTTCCTGCCGCCCGTCGTGGACACGGCCGTCTACAAGGGCAAGCTCTGGGCCGTCCCGTACACCAGCAACGCGGGACTGCTCTATTACCGGACCGATCTCATCAAGAAGCCGCCGCAGACCTGGGCAGAACTTCGCGATGAAGCACGAGAAGTAACGAAAAAGCGGGATATCGGAGGCTATGCGGCCCAACTCCTGGCCTACGAAGGCTTGACCGTGAACTTCTCCGAGGCAGTGCAGTCGGCGGGCGGGCAGATTCTCAACCACGACGGCACGGAAGTGACCCTCGATCCGGCCAAGGGGAAGATCGCCCTCGACTTCCTGATGCAAGGGCTGCGGGAACGCTGGATCACCGGCGACTCGCTGACCTTCAAGGAGGAGGAGACCCGGCTGGCCTTCCAGGACGGGAAGCTGGCCTTCGCCCGCAACTGGCCGCACGCCTACGGCCCGGCCAGGGCCAAGCTGGGCGACCGCTTCGCGGTGACCCGGCTGCCCGGACTCAACGGCCAGGGATCCAGCTCCCTCGGCGGGATCAACCTGGCCGTCAGCGCCTACTCCAAGCACCAGCAGACCGCACAGCAGTTCATCCGCTACTTCACCAGCCTGGAGAACGAACGCCGCGTCCTCACCGAGGGCTCCTTCCCGCCCGTGTGGACCGAGCTGTACGACGACCCGGCCCTGATCAAGCGGTTCCCGTACCTGCCCGTGCTCAAGGAGAGCATCCTCGCCGCCAAACCGCGGCCGGTGAGCGCCAACTACAACCAGGTGAGCCTGGTGATCGCCAGCTCGGTCGCCAAGGCCCTGGCCGACCCCGAGAACGAGTCCGCCGACGACGTCGCGGCCTCCATGAAGTCAGAACTCGAAGAGATCATCAGAACCCAGTGAGGCAAGCCATGCGTAAAGCCAGAGCAGCAGTAGTCCTGGCAGGGCTCGCGGTAGCCGTCGCCGCCTGCGGCAACGCCCCGACGACGACGACCCCCACCGCCTCGGAGTCGGCGCCGGCCAGTTCCGCCGCCGGCGCCAAGACGCTCGAAGGCGTCAAGCTGGAGGTCGCGGCCAAGTGGACCGGCGCGGAGCAGAAGAATTTCGAGCAGGTGCTCAAGGCCTTCTCCGACAAGACCGGCGCCACCGTCACCTACGCCTCCACGGGTGAGGACACCGGCGCCTACCTCGGCCCGCGCATCCAGGGCAAGAACCCGCCGGACGTCGCCATCCTGCCGCAGCCGGGTCTGGTGCAGCAGTACGCCAAGCAGGACGCGCTCAAGCCGCTGTCCGCCGAGGTCACCCAGGAGATCGACACCAACTACACGCCGTACTGGAAGGAGCTCGGCTCCGCGGACGGCAAGGTGTACGGCGTGCTGATCAAGGCGGCGCACAAGTCGCTGGTCTGGTACCGCTCCGAGGCGTTCGAGGAGGCCGGCGTCCAGGTGCCGACGACCTGGGACGAGCTGATCAAGGCCGGCCAGACCATCGCCGACTCCGGCACCCCGCCCTTCTCCCTCTGCGGCGCCTCCGGCTGGACGCTGACCGACCTGTTCGAGAACGTCTACCTGTCCAGCGCCGGCCCGGAGAACTACGACAAGCTCTCCAAGCACGAGATCCCCTGGACCGACGCCAGCGTCGCCACCGCCCTGGAGAAGATCGCGCAGATCGCGGGCAAGAAGGAGTTCGTGCTCGACGGCGCCTCCGGCGCGCTGCAGACCGACTTCCCCACCTGCGTGACCAAGGTCTACGGCAACAAGAAGGCCGCCATGGTCATCGAGGCCGACTTCGTCGCCACCCAGGCCACCCAGGACGGCGCCAAGGTCGGCGAGGGCGCCAAGTACTTCCCGTTCCCGAAGGCCGGCGACACCGCCCCGGTCGTGCTCGGCGGCGACGTGGCCGTGGTCATGAAGGACTCCCCCGGCGCGATGGCCCTGGTGCAGTTCCTGGCCTCCAAGGAGGGCGGCGAGATCTGGGCCAAGCTCCCCGGCTACCTGTCGCCCAACAAGAACGTCTCCCCCGACAACTACCCCGACGAGCTGACCAAGCA
This sequence comes from Nonomuraea sp. NPDC049637, assembly GCF_040675235.1. Lineage (NCBI taxonomy): Bacteria > Bacillati > Actinomycetota > Actinomycetes > Streptosporangiales > Streptosporangiaceae > Nonomuraea > Nonomuraea sp. NPDC049637. Next base: position 94,481 of record NZ_JBFAOM010000018.1, on the reverse strand, counting down.
GCTCGGCCAGACGATCGTCTCCGCCGGCGACGCCGTCCGCTACGACATGTCGGACCTGGCCCCGAGCGCCTTCGGCGGCACCGACGGCAAGGGCGAGTGGAAGGTCCTCCAGGACTTCCTGCGCAACCCGAGCGACGTCAAGGGCGCCCAGGCGGCGCTCGAGGCCGAGGCCAAGAAGGCCTGGAAGTAAAGAGGTAAGGCCGTGACCGAACGGTTGGACGGCCCGGCGGCCCCGCCCGCGAAGATCGCGGGCGGGCCTTCCGCAGGACCGGCTGAAACCCCCCGTACGAGACGACGCCTCGGCCCATCGCCGGCGGTCGCCATCGCCTTCCTCCTGCCGGCGGCCCTGCTGCTCGGCGTCTGGGTGGTCTACCCCATCGTCTACTCCATCTTCCGCAGCCTGTTCGACGCCTCGGGCAGCGGGTTCGTGGGGCTGGGCAACTACGCCACGATCTTCAGCGACCAGGGCATGCTGGTCACGATCCGCAACAACCTCATCTGGGTGGTCGTGGCGCCGATCGTCGTCACCACGATCGGCCTGATCTTCGCGGTGCTGACCGAGCGCATCAAGTGGGCGACGGCGTTCAAGCTGATCGTGTTCATGCCGATGGCGGTCTCGCTGATGGCCGCGGGCGTCATCTTCCGCCTGGTGTACGAGGAGAGCCCCGACAAGGGCCTGGCCAACGCCGTGCTCACCACCGTGCACGACACGTTCTCCTCCTCCAAGGGCTACCCCGAGGCCCGGCCGCGCGGCGGCGACGACTCTCCGGTGACCGAGCAGAACGGCGCGGTCGTCACCAAGGAGCCCGCCCAGGCGGGCCGGCCGGTGCTGATCCCGATCGTCGGCGTCAAGCCGCAGACCATGCCGTCCAACGCCCAGCCCGCCCGCGCTCCCTCGGGTGACGGCCTGGCCGGGACCGTCTGGTTCGACTTCACCCAGGGCGGCGGCGGCCAGAGCGGCGCGGTCGACCCGACGGAGAAGGGCCTGCCCGGCATCACCGTCGAGGCGGTCCAGAACGGCAAGGTGGCGGGCACCGCCACCACCGCCGACGACGGCACGTTCCGCTTCGAGGGCCTGCCCGCGGGCTCCTACGTCGTACGGCTGCCGGAGTCGAACTTCCAGGCCAGCTACGGCGGCCTGACCTGGCTCGGCCAGACGCTCATCACGCCGGCGATCATCGGCGCGTTCGTCTGGGTGTGGGCCGGGTTCGCGATGGTGCTGATCGCCGCCGGCCTCGCCGCCATCCCGCGGGACGCCCTGGAGGCCGCCCGCATCGACGGCGCGACCGAGTGGCAGGTGTTCCGGCGGATCACCGTGCCGCTGCTGTCGCCGGTGCTGCTCGTCGTCTTCGTGACGATGATCATCAATACGCTGAAGGTCTTCGACCTGGTCTACATCATCGCGCCGGCCTCGGTTCAGCCGCAGTCGAACGTGGTCGCGCTGGAGATGTGGCGCGTGTCGTTCGGCGGCGGGAACAACCAGGGGCTCGGCAGCGCACTCGCGGTGTTCCTGCTCATCCTGGTCCTCCCCTTCATGATCATGAACATCCGCCGGTTCAGAAGGGAAGACACATGACGACCGCGACCGTGAACGCGCCTCACGGACTGGAGTCGGGCGCGCCGCGCAGGGGCGTGGCGAGCAGGATCGTGGACCGCCTCGGCGGCGGGGCCGTCCAGGTGATCATGATCGTGCTCGGCCTGTTCTGGCTGGTGCCGACGCTCGGCCTGCTGGTCGTCTCCCTGCGCACGGTGAAGGTGAACAACGCCGAGGGCTGGTGGACGATCTTCACCAAGCCCGCCGAGCTGACCCTGGCCAACTACAAGAACCTGCTGGCCAGCGGCTTCACCTCGTCGTTCTGGAACACGGTGGCCATCACCGTGCCGACCACGATCCTGGTGATCGGCATCGCCGCCATGGCGGCGTACGCGTTCGCGTGGATGGAGTTCCGCGGCCGGGACACGGCGTTCCTGGTCGTGGTGGGCCTGCTGATCGTGCCGATCCAGATCGCGCTGATCCCCGTCGCCGCCTTCTACGGCGGCATCGGGATCTTCGGCACGATCCCCGGCGTGGTGCTGTTCCACACGGCGTTCGGCCTGCCGTTCGCCATCTTCCTGCTGCGCAACTTCTTCGTCGGCATCCCGGCCTCGCTGCTGGAGGCGGCCAGGATGGACGGCGCACCCGAGTGGAAGATCTTCGCCCAGGTCGTGTTCCCGCTGGGCAAGCCGGCCATCGCCTCGCTGGGGATCTTCCAGTTCCTGTGGGTGTGGAACGACATGCTCATCGCGCTCGTGTTCGCCAACACCGACAACCAGCCGATGACCAAGGCCCTGCAGTCTCAGATGCGGCAGTTCGGATCGAACGTCGACATCCTCTCCTCCGGGGCGTTCCTGTCACTGATCATCCCGCTGGTGCTGTTCTTCGCCTTCCAGCGGTACTTCGTCCAGGGCATGATGGCCGGTTCCGTCAAGTAGGCCATTCCCGGCGGGCGCCCGCCTCCCGAGGGGGGCAGGCGGGCGCCCGTAACATGTCCTTACGGACCTCCGATGATTGTTCATGAAGCGTCTTCTCGCCCTCGCCGCAGCAGCCTTCATCTCCCTCCCCCTCACCCCCGCCGCCGCGCTCGGCGGCACCCCGGGCGCGCCCGGGGCGGGCGACCCGTACTTCCCCGGTCAGGGGAACGGCGGCTACGACGCCGGCCACTACGACCTCGCCCTCGACTACGAGCCCTCCTCCAACGTCCTGACCGGTCTCGCCACCCTCACCGCCCGCGCCACCCAGGCGCTCAGCCGCTTCGACCTCGACCTGTCCGGCTCGCTGTCCGTACGCTCGGTCACCGTGGACGGCCGGCCCGCCGCCTTCACCCGCAGCGGCGACGAACTGGTCGTCACCCCCGCCGCCGGGCTCGCCTCCGGGCAGGGCTTCTCCGTCGCCGTCCGGTACGACGGCAGGCCCACCCACGTCCTCGACCCCGACGGCTCCAGGGACGGCTGGATCAGGACCAGCGACGGCGTCTTCAACGCCAACGAGCCGCAGGGCGCGATGACCTGGTACCCCGGCAACCACCACCTGTCGGACAAGGCGACGTACCGGTTCTCGGTCACCGTGCCGAGCACCAGGGTCGCGGTGGCCAACGGCGACCTGGTGGCCAGGACGTCGGCCGGCGGCCGCACCACCTACGTGTGGGACGCCCGCGAGCCCATGGCCAGCTACCTGACCACGGTGTCGATCGGCAAGTTCCAGCTCACCGACACCAGGTCCGGCGGCTACCGGGTGATCACGGCCGTGGACCCCAAGTTCGCCGGCAAGGCGACGGACTTCGCCGCCCGCCACGCCCCCGTCCTGGACTACTTCAGCTCGCTCTTCGGCCCGTACCCCTTCTCCTCCACGGGCGGGATCGTGGACCACGAGCCGAACGTCGGCTACGCCCTGGAGACCCAGACCCGGCCCATCTACCCCGCGGTGCCCGGCGAGTCGCTGCTCGCGCACGAGCTGGCCCACCAGTGGTTCGGCGACTCGGTGACGCCGACCTTATGGCGGGACATCTGGCTGAACGAGGGCTTCGCGACGTACGCCGAATGGCTCTGGCTGGAGAAGATCGGCAGCCGTACCGTCCAGGCGTCCTTCGACGGCGTCTACGCCAGGCCCGCGGACGACGAGTTCTGGCAGACGCCCACCGCCGACCCCGGCGGCGCCGCCGCGCTCTTCCACGACCCCGTCTACGACCGCGGCGCGGCCACCTTGCATGTCCTGCGCCGCACCGTCGGCGACAGCGCGTTCTTCACGATCCTGCGCACCTGGGCGAACGACCACAAGTACGGCAACGCCGACACCGCCGCCTTCGTCGCCCTGTCCGAACGCGTGTCCGGCAGGCAGCTCGACGCCCTCTTCGACGCCTGGCTCTTCCAGCCCGGCAAGCCGTCGTTGTGATCATTCCGGTACGGCCTGCGTGTCCGTTCGGGCGGCAAGCCGTACCAGACCTAGATAAGCTTCACGGCCATGGCCGGTCGTCCTTTGCATGAAGTCGTCGAAGCCGGATGGGCTCAGGCTCTTGAGCCCGTATCCGAGCAGATCTCCTTGATGGGTGAGTTCCTGCGCAACGAGATCGCCGAGGGCAGGCAGTACCTGCCCGCGGGCCCCAACGTCCTACGCGCGTTCAACCAGCCCTTCGACGACGTCAGGGTGCTGATCGTGGGCCAGGACCCCTACCCCACGCCCGGCCACCCCGTCGGGTTGTCGTTCTCGGTGGCGCCCGAGGTGCGGCCGATACCCGGGAGCCTGCTCAACATCTACAAGGAGATGGAGTCCGACCTCGGCCTCCCCCGCCCCGCCAACGGCGACCTGACCCCGTGGGCCGAGCAGGGCGTGCTGCTGCTCAACAGGGTCCTGACCGTCATGCCCGGCAAGCCCGCCTCCCACCGGGGCAAGGGCTGGGAGCAGGTCACCGAGCAGGCCATCCGCGCCCTCGTGGCCCGCGACAAGCCGATGGTCGCCATCCTGTGGGGCCGCGACGCCCGCAACCTCGCGCCCATGCTCGGCAGCGTGCCGCGCATCGAGTCGGCGCACCCGTCACCGCTGTCGGCGCGCAGCGGCTTCTTCGGCTCGCGGCCGTTCAGCCGGGCCAATGAGCTGCTCACCCAGCAAGGCGCCGCACCTGTCGAGTGGAAGCTGCCCTAGCATCGTCGCCATGAGTGATGAACCGAAATACCTGCGCCTTACGGTCGAGCTGACCGTCGAGGTGCTCGACGTGAACGCGCTGCAGGCGGCGGCGCTGGCCGAGATCCGGCATCCCGACGCCGACCTCAGCGACGAGGAGCGCTCCGAGCAGGCCGACCTCGTCAACTCCGACGAGACCGGCGCCTCGGCGCTGCAGTGGCTGATCGAGCCGGACCACGTGCTGCAGCTCGTGGACCACATCACCGAGATCGAGCCGCGCGAGGCCGTTCTCGGGGTGGAGCCGTCCGAGGGGCCGAGCGAGGACGAGGACGAAGACCACCACGACCACGACCACGCGTGACCTCTCGCACGTGACGTGACGTGACGTACGGCGTTCAGCCACGACGCCCCACCCGCGTCGTGGCTCTTCGCCCCGGATACGATCGTCCCGTCCGGGCTCTTTCCGTTCTCCGAGGGATCTGTCGCCATGATCGTGGCTTTCTCCATCACCCCGCTGGGCGTCGGCGAAGGGGTCGCCGAACCGGTCGCCCGCGCCGTCAAGGTGGTCCGCGAGAGCGGCCTGCCCAACCGCACGGACGCGATGTTCACCACGATCGAGGGCGAGTGGGACGAGGTCATGGACGTCGTCAGGCGCGCGGTCGACGCCGTCTCGGAGGTCGCCCCGAGAGTCAGCCTGGTCCTCAAGGCCGACCTGCGTCCGGGCGTGACGGACGGCATGACCACCAAACTCCAAAGCCTCGAACGCCACCTCCCCTGACCCACCGTCCCACCGCAGAACAGCTCAACCCCACCAGGGACACCTGGGACCTGGGTCCCAACAGGGACTTTGCGCCGGAGTCGCTCCCCGCAATCCGCCCTCGCCAGCGCCCCGACACAGAGGCACCCGCTGGAAACCGACACCCGCCCCATGCCCGGCACCCCACCCATGTCCGGCACCCGCCCCCCGGCCCAGTAGCCACCCCCGGCCAGCGCCTGGGCGGCGGCCCGAAACTCAACATGCTCGAAGCCCTCGGACGTGGGCGCGTACCGCGGAGCCCGCAATGAACACACGGCGCGCGGCCCCGCGCGGCGGCAAGAGGGCAGGGCACCTCCTGTGGCGGGCACATGTTGACGAGTCCCGCACCAGGCACCTGGCCCGCAAGCCCCCACGACGGACACAGGACTCGGAGCCCCGACCCAGGCACGTACCGCGGAGCCCCGCAGCGGGGCATGAGCGCGGCGCCACGGCGTTCAGGGTGGCGACGGCCGGCGCCCGCGCGTGATGCGAACCCCCGGGCCCATGCGTAGCGCAAACCCCCGGGGCCCATGCGTAGCGCGCACCCCCGGGCCCGTGCGTAGCGCGCACCCCCGGGCCCGTGCGTAGCGCGAACCCCCCGAGGCCCCTGCGTAATGAGAAGCCCCCCGAGGCGCGTGCGTAGCGCGAAGCCCCGTAGCGGGCGCATCGGACCGAGTTCCAGATCGGGCACGTGTGCTGAAGGCCTGCCTCAACGTGCCACAACGCGGCCTCCTTGGGATGTCAGCGCTGCACGATTCCCGGGTTGGGCGGACATCGCCCGTTGGGCCGTGGCTCCGAAGGCGGAGCGCTTCTTCACGCAGCCGGAGAGCTCCGATGAATGGCGGGATTCGCGATATGTCTTGACCGGCTGTGTAAACGCGACATATCGTGTCGCTTGATCGGCGAACGCGATACTACTCGTGCCCGGAGGTGGAGGCAATGAGACAAGAGCGAGTGCCCGTGCTGGTGGTCGGCGGCGGGTACGCGGGCCTGAGCGCTGCCGCGCTGCTGGCGTGGCGCGAGGTGCCCGTCATCCTGGTCGAGCGGCACCCGAGCACGTCCATCCAGCCCAAGGCGTTCGGCATGGGACCACGAGCCGTCGAGCTGCTGCGGCCGCTGCCGGGGATCGAGCAGACGTTCGCCGACATCTGGATCGGCATCGGCGACTCCATGCGCATCGCGATCGCCAGATCGCTGGCCGACCCCGACCCGCAGATGATCTTTGAGGACACGGGCGAATCCGACGCCCTGGCCGACCTGACCCCCGTGCCCCGCGTGGGCGCCCCCCAGTCGGAGGTCGAACGGGTGCTGCGCGCCTACGCCGACGAGCTCGGCGCCGACCTGCGCTTCTCCACCGAGCTGATCTCCCTCGACCAGGACGACGACGGCGTCACCGCCGTGATCCGCGCCGCCGACGGCGAGGAGAGCATCGTACGGGCCGACTACGTGGTGGCGGCCGACGGCCACCGGAGCCCGCTGCGCGAGCGGCTGGCCGTGCCCACCTCCGGCAGGGGCGACCTCGTGCAGATGTGCTCGATCATGTTCGACGCCGACCTGACCGGCCTGGTGAACGAGCGCGAGGTCATCATCTGGTACCTCCACAACGACGCGTTCACCGGCGTCATCGTGACCGGCACGGGCGTCGGCGCACACGTGCTCGGCATCAACCAGACGCCCTCCGCGGACGGCGGCGCCGAGCCCCTCACCGAGGAGCGCTGCGTCGAGCTCATCCGCGCCGGAACCGGCATTCCGGACCTGGACGTGCAGGTGCTGGACACGGCGACGTTCAGCCTGGCGCACGTCGTGGCCGACACCTTCCGCGCCGGACGCGTCTTCTTCGCCGGCGACGCCGCCCACACCATGCCGCCCACCGGCGGTCAGGGCGGCAGCACCGCCCTCCAGGACGGCTGCGACATCGCCTGGCGCCTCTGGCTGGTGCTCAGCGGGCAGGCCGGCCCCGGCTTCCTGGACACCTACGACGCCGAACGCCGCCCGATCGGCGCCCTGACCGCCGACGCCCAGCTCGCCAACCTCAGCGTGCGGATGCCCGTGGACGAACGCTCCGACTACCCCGAGCCCCTGGAGGACTTCCTGCAGGCGATGCTCGGCTACCGGTACCACTCCGCCGCCGTCCTGGAGGAGCCCGGCGACGACGGCTCGCTGCTGGAGGACCCGCGCGTTCCGAGCGGGCGGCCCGGCAGCCGCGCCCCGCACGTCGTGCTCGACTGGGAGGGGCAGCGCATCTCGACCATCGACCTGTTCGGCTCGGGCTTCGTCCTGCTGGCCGACAAGAGCGGCGGCCAGGTGTGGATGGACGCCGGCCGCGTGGTCAAGGAGCGCCTGGGCGTGCAGCTCACCCGCATCCTGGTGGACGACGAGCTGGTGGACGTGGAGGGCCGCTGGCGAGAGCGGTACGGGGTACGGGAGGGCGGCGCGGTCCTGGTGCGGCCCGACGGGTACGTGGCCTGGCGCGCCCCTCGCCCCACGCCGGACCCCATGTCCACGCTCGACCAGGCCCTCACCCGGATCCTGCACCGCTGACCACCTGCCTCTCGCCGGACCCGGGCCCGATGGCCTTCGCCGGGGTCGTGAGACGTGCGTATGAGCGGGGAGGCACGTACGTGCTCCATGGGTCTGGCCGTCTCGCGGGGGCGGAGGTCAGGCGGCGAGGGCCGGGCGTGCGGCGTGGTCGGCGGAGGTCAGGTCGAGGCTGCCGGCGGCGCGGAGCCAGTCGTTGACCGAGCCGGTGAAGCCGGACGGCGGCCCCACCTTCAGACAGGTGAGCCGGCCGGAGCCGGGGGCGGGGCCCACCTTCAGGCGGCGGATGGCGCCCGAGCTGCCCGGCCCGCCGCGGTCGGCAAGGTCGGCGAGGTCCGCAAGGTCCGCAAGGTCCGCAAGGTCGGCGTCGCAGGGAGTCAGTCGCACGCCGAAGGGCGGGACTCCCCGGAGAGCACCGGACGGCTGGATCCGCAGGAGGTCGTCGATCTCGTGGCAGGTGGCCAGCGGGTGCGCCCGCAGGTGGGCGAGCTGGTCGGCGACCAGGCGATGGGCCACTGATCGGAGGAGGGCGGTCGCGCACAGGCTGTGGGCGCAGGCGGCGCCGTCGAGCGTGATCTCCGGCAGGGCGAAGCGGCGCAGGCCGCGCGAGGTGACGCGCAGGCAGTCGCAGGCGGCCGTCTCGGACGGGTCCCACGGCGGGCAGGTGGCGTCGTCGCGCATCTGCACGTCCCAGGTGAGCCAGTCGTCGGCGAGGCGGAAGTCTCCCGGCTCGCCCGGCGACCTCGGGCAGGCGGGCACGGCCGAGGCGGTGGACGGGTCGATCAGCAGGCCGCCGCCCTGGCGGGCGAGGGCGCGGGCGACGGCTCTGGCGGTCTGCACGTTGCCGGGCAGGCGGCGTGGGGGCGCGGTGGTGGACACCAGCACGTGTTGACCGGCCCGGTGCAGCCGCCGGCGTTCGTCGCCCGTGAGGGTGAGGCCGGCCGGTCGCCAGGGGGCGGGGACATGGGTGACGGTCAGGGACGGCGGGGTGTCGAGCGCGTCACGGGCCGCCTTCCGGTACGGCCCGGGCACGCGCCAGGGCACGAACGTGTCGACGTCGAACGGCAGGTGCTCCACGGCTACGACGAACAGTGAGGTCAGCATGGCGGGGAGCGGCAGAACGATCTTCATGAGGTGCCTCGCCTTCGAAACGTGGTGAGGCACCCAGGATCCGGAACCGGGCCGGCCACGGTGCGGCCGAACCTGGTTCTGGGGACGAACCCACCGACCGGCCCCCACCCTGTGGACAACCACCGGGGAGGCGGAGGGCCTTCGGTCAGGGAGTGGTGCGGGTGATGGCGAGGGTTTGGCCGGGGAGGCGGAGGCCGTCGGGGCCGGCGGCGACCGGGTCGTCCGAGGCCAGGAGGAGGGTGGCGCCCGCCGGCGGCAACGTCAGCGTCTCCGGGGAGAAGTTGACGCTGACGCACACCGTCCCGCGCCACATGACCAGCCACCTGCCCTCCGGATCGCTCTCCACCCGCACCCGGTCCAGCCGCGGGTCCGACAGCTCCGGCAGCGCCTTGCGCAGCGCGATGAGGTCCCGGTACCAGCACAGCAGGGACCAGTTCTCCTCCTCCTTCAGCTCGCTCCAGTCCAGCTTGGAACGCAGGAACGCCTCCTCGTCGGACGGGTTCGGCGCGTCCCAGGCGTACCCGAAGCCGTCGAACTCGCGCTCGCGCCGCGTCCCCTCGCTCTCCCGCAGCTCGGGCTCCACGTGGTCGGAGAAGAACAGGAACGGCGTGCCGGCCCCCCACTCCTCCCCCATGAACAACATCGGCGTGAACGGCGAGGTCAGCAGCAGCCCGGCCCCCAGCCTGAGTGCGGAGACGGGCAGCCGGTCGCCGCCGGGCCGGTTGCCGATCTGGTCGTGGTTCTGCAGGCAGGCGACCAGCCGGTGGCCGGGCACGCCGGTGAAGGGCTGCCCGTGCGTCCGGTCGCGGAAGCTGGAGTAGCCGCCGTCGTGCAGCACGCCTCGGGTCAGCACCCTGGCCAGCGCCGACGGGTCGGCGAAGTCCTCGTAGTAGCCGTGGCTCTCGCCGCTCACGGCGGTGTGCAGGGCGTGGTGGACGTCGTCGTTCCACTGCGCGGTCATCCCCAGGCCGCCGGCCTCCAGCGGGCGTACCATGCGCGGGTCGTTGAGGTCGGACTCGGCGATCAGCGACAGCGGCCGGCCGAGCGAGCAGGCCAGCGCGTCGACCTCCTCCGACAGCTCGGCCAGCAGGTGGCGGGCGCGCTTGTCGTGCAGCGCGTGGACGGCGTCCAGCCGCAGCCCGTCGATGTGGTAGTCGCGCAGCCACTGGACGGCGTTGCCGACGAAGTACCGGCGGACCTCGTCGGACCCCGGCCCGTCCAGATTGACCGCTTCGCCCCAATAACTACCAGCAAAGCCGGAAAAATACGGACCGAAGGGGTGGAGGAAGTTGCCCGACGGCCCCAGGTGGTTGTAGACCACGTCCAGGATGACGCCGATCCCGGCCCGATGGCAGGCGTCCACGAACGACTTCAGCCCGTCGGGCCCGCCGTACGTCTCGTTGACCGCGTAGAGGTCGACGCCGTCGTACCCCCAGTTGCGCCCGCCGGGCACGGGGGCCACCGGCATGATCTCCACGAAGTCCACGGAGAGCTCGACCAGGTGCTCCAGCCGCTCGATCGCCGCGGCGAACGTGCCCTCGCCGGTGAACGTGCCGACGTGCAGCTCGTAGATCACCGAACCGCGCAGGTCGCGGCCCTTCCAGTCGTGGTCGGACCAGGTGAAGCGGTCGTGCTCGTAGACCGCGCTCGGCCCGAACACCCCCTCCGGCTGCCGCCGGGAGCGCGGGTCGGGGTAGGGCCCGCCGCCGTCGAGGACGAAGGCGTACCTGGTGCCGTGACCGGCCTCGGCGACCTCGGCCCACCACCAGCCTCTCTCCCCCCGGGACATCGGCCGGCGTCCGTCCAGAACGTCGACCTCGACAGCCGTGGCCTTCGGTGCCCAGACCTCAAAGATCATGTCGCTCCAGCAGTGAGACGGGGTACTGATCGAGCAGCCGGGCCAGCGGAACCGTCCCCGAGTGCGGCTCGCCGGTGAGCAGGTCGCGCCAGGATCCACCGGGCAGCGTCAAGGTGGTGTCGCCCCACACCGAGTGGCCGGTGACCGCGGCGCGGCGCGCGAGGCGTACCGGCAGCCTGGTGGCGACCGCCACCGCCCGCGGGCCTTCGCCCCGGGCGAAGGCGATCGCGTGCTCGGCCGCCTCCCCCTCGGCCCGCAGCGGCAGGTACGGCGCCGCGCCCCCGAGCCGCCGGCGCAGCCGCAACGCCTGGGTCGTGACCAGGAGCTTGGCGGCGTCCCAGGAGGTCTCGGGCTTGCGCGGGTACGTCACGGGCCGCCGGTTGTCCGGATCGACCAGCGAGAAGTCGGTGGTCTCGTTGCCCTGGTACACGTCGGGCACGCCGGGCATCATGAGCTGCACCAGCTTGGCCCCGAGCGAGTTCGACATCGCGAACGGCTCGATGCGCTCGGTGAACTCCTCCACCGGCAGCCGCACGGCGGCCTGCGCGAACTCCCGCAGCCGTCGCTCGTAACCGGCGTCCGGACGCACCCACGAGATCGCGGTCTTGGCCTCGCGCGCCGCCTTGAGCAGGTAGTCGGTGAAGCGTTCCGCGGAGATCGGCCAGGCCGCCATGAGGTTCTGCCAGGCCAGGTAGTCGAGGTGGGGGTCGAAGGAGAGCTCCCGCGACCACTCGGACACCGTGGACGCCCACTCCCGCGGCATCTCCGACAACACCGACAACCGGGCCCGCACGTCCTCCGACCGCTTGGTGTCGTGCGTGGACAGGGTCGTCATCGTGTACGGGGACATCTCCCCACAGAAGTCGTGGAACTCCTCGACCGAGACGCCGAACACGTCCGGCTCGCCGCCCACCTCGTTGAGGCACGACAGGGGGAACCACCGGTACAGCGCGGTGTCCTCGACGCCCTTGGCCATGACCGGCCCGCACGTCTGCTGGAAGCGGACGATCGCCTCCGGCGAACCGTACAGGACCTGCTGGACGAGCGGCCGCACGGCGGGCGAGCACTCGGCGGCGGCCAGCTCGACGATCTCCACCGACTCCGGCGGCGGCTCCTCCCCCGGCACCAGGTAGGCGCGGTAGAGCGGCATCGCGGCCAGCAGCTCCGACACCGCTGACGGCGCGCAACCGGTGACCCTGGCCAGCCGGTCGATCTCCGCCCCGAAGAACAGGTCGAGCACCTCGCGCTTGGCCTGCGTCATCACCGGACGGTAGTCGTCGGGCTGCCCGGTCAGCTCGCTGAACAGCCGGACCAGCGGCTCCTTGCCCGAAGGGTCGACGAACAGGCCGTTGACCCGGTTGAGCACCTCGTAGCCGGTCGTGCCGTCGCACGCCCAGTCGGGCTGCAGCCGCTCGGGGCCGATGAGGATCTTCTCCACGACCGTCCAGGGGCCGCCGGTCCGCTCGCGCAGCCGGTCGAGGTAGCCACGGGGGTCGGCCAGGCCGTCGGGATGGTCGATGCGCAACCCGTCGACCAGGCCCTCGTCCAGCAGCCAGAAGATCACCTCGTGCGTGGCGGACAACACCGCCGGGTCCTCCACGCGCAGCCCGATCAGCGAGGAGACGTCGAAGAAGCGCCGGTAGCCGGGGCCCTCGCGCCAGTCGACCAGCCGGTAGTGGCCCGGGTGGGGGAAGGCGTGCTCGTGGTAGCGCAGGACGTCGCCGTCGACCACGGGCTCGGTGTCGTCGCCGAGCACCGGCAGCGCCACCTTCCCCTCCACCCATTCGATGTCGAACCAGTTCGCGTACGGCGAGGCGGGCCCGTCCTTGAGCACCGACCAGAACTGGGCGTTCATCGTGTTCATGTGGTTGGGTACGATGTCGATGACGATGCCCAGGTCGTGCGCGGCCAGTTCCTGGGCCATCTCGCGGAAGCCGGTGGCCCCGCCGAACTCCTCCCTGATCCTGGAGTGGTCGACGACGTCGTAGCCGTGCCGCGAGCCGGGCGTGGCCTGCAGCACCGGCGACAGGTAGACGTGGCTGACGCCGAGGTCGCGCAGGTAGCCGGCGATCTCGGCGACCTGCGCGAAACCGAAGTCGGGGGTGAGCTGCACCCGGTACGTCGAGGCCGGCCTAGACACGGCGCAGCACCCGCACGCTGCGTCCGGGGACCTCGATCGCCTCGCCCGCGCGCACCATCCGCACGTCGAGCCTGATGGGCATCGCGGTGTCGATCTCGGTGTGCCACATCTCGCCGTAGTCCTGGGGGATCGTGAACTTGATCGTGTCGTGGTGGGCGTTGAACAGCAGCAGGAAGGAGTCGTCCCTGATGGGGCGGCCGCGCCGGTCGGGCTCGGTGATGGCGTCGCCGTTGAGGAAGACGGCCAGCGACTTGGCGTAGCCGACGTTCCAGTCGCTGTCGGTCATCTCCTCCCCGGACGGGGTGAGCCAGGCGATGTCGCTCAGCCCGCGTACCGGCCTGCCGTAGAAGAACCTCCTGCGCCGGAAGACCGGATGTTTCTTCCGCAGCGCCGCGAGCTCCTGGGTGAACTCCAGCAGCAGCCAGTTCTCCCTGACGTCGGACCAGTCGACCCAGGTCAGCTCGTTGTCCTGGCAGTAGCCGTTGTTGTTGCCCTTCTGGGTGCGGCCCAGCTCGTCGCCGTGCGAGAGCATCGGCACGCCCTGCGACAGGAACAACGTGGTGAGGAAGTTGCGTTTCTGCTGCTCGCGCAGCGACTCGATGGCCAGGCTCGCCGGGCCCTCCTCGCCGCAGTTCCACGATCGGTTGTCGTCGGTGCCGTCGCGGTTGCCCTCCTTGTTCGCCTCGTTGTGCTTGTCGTTGTACGCGACGAGGTCCTGCAGGGTGAAGCCGTCGTGGCAGGTCACGAAGTTGATGGAGGCGGCCGGGCGGCGGCTGTCGTCCTTGTACAGGTCGCTGGACCCGGTGAGGCGGGAGCCGAACTCGGGCAGCGTGGCGGCCTGCCCGCGCCACAGGTCGCGGATCGTGTCGCGGTAGCGGCCGTTCCACTCGGTCCAGCGGGAGGGGAAGTTGCCGACCTGGTAGCCGCCGGGGCCGACGTCCCAGGGCTCGGCGATGAGCTTGACCTGCGACAACACCGGGTCCTGCTGCACCAGGTCGAAGAACGCGCTCAGCCGGTCGACCTCGTGCAGCTCGCGGGCGAGGGTGGAGGCGAGGTCGAAGCGGAACCCGTCGACGTGCATCTCGATGACCCAGTAGCGGAGCGAGTCCATGATCATCTGGAGGACGTGCGGCGAGCGCATGAGCAGGCTGTTGCCCGTGCCGGTGGTGTCGACGTAGTAGCGCTTGTCGTTCTCGACCAGGCGGTAGTAGTTGGTGTTGTCGATGCCCCTGAAGCCCAGCGTCGGCCCGAGGTGGTTGCCCTCGGCGGTGTGGTTGTAGACGACGTCGAGGATGACCTCGATGCCCGCCTCGTGCAGGCTGCGCACCATCGCCTTGAACTCCAGCACCTGCCCGCCGCGCTGCCCGGTGCTGGAGTAGCGGTTGTGCGGGGCGAAGAAGCCGATGGAGTTGTAGCCCCAGTAGTTGGACAGGCCGCGCTGCTCCAGGATGTGGTCGGTGACGAACTGGTGCACCGGCATCAGCTCCAGCGCCGTCACGCCGAGCTTGGTGAGGTGGTCGAGGATCTCGGGGTGGCCGAGCGCCGCGTACGTGCCGCGCAGGTGCTTGGGGATCTTGGGATGGCTTATCGTCAGCCCGCGCACGTGCGCCTCGTAGATCACCGTGTCGTGGTACGGCGTCGCCGGCGGCCGGTCGTGCCCCCACCCGAAGAACGGGTTGATCACGATGGACCGCGGCACGTACGGGGACGAGTCGGCGTCGTTGCGCGTGTCCGGCTGGCCGAACCGGTAGCCGTAGACCGCCTCGTGCCAGTCGACGCCGCCCTCGATCGCCATCGCGTACGGGTCGAGCAGCAGCTTGTTGGGGTTGCAGCGCAGCCCGCGCGCCGGCTCGTACGGCCCGTGCACCCGGTAGCCGTAACGCTGGCCGGGGCCGATGCCGGGCAGATAGCCGTGCCAGATGAACCCGTCGACCTCCGTGAGCGGCACCCGCGACTCGACGTTGTCCTCGTCGAACAGGCACAGCTCCACCGCCTGAGCGACCTCGGTGTAGAGCGAGAAGTTCGTGCCCGCGCCGTCGTAGGTCGCCCCGAGAGGATAGGGGTCTCCAGGCCAGATCTCGATCATCGAGGCTCCCTTGCGGTCTTTCCCCATGTTCTGTTCCCCCGCTCCGCCGGACAAGGCCACCCTGTTCCTTCCCACGCGTCCGTCCGGAATACTCCGAAAAATCGAGTGAGCCGCCTCCGACGGCGCGGTCTCGAAGGCGGCTCACGTGTTCGGCCCGGTGGGGGGTCTGGCGAGGTTCGCGGATCCGGTGCGCGGCCCCCGCGCACCGGATCCGCACCCGCGATCGGACGACGCGACGCTGCGCCCCCGATCCCCCGCGATCAGGACGGTCGATCCTCGCTCTGGCAGGAGCGAACGATCGTGGCAGCCGGGCCGACGAGCCCCCGTCGGCCCAGCCTTATGTGACGGACGGCCTCTGGTGAGCCATCACGCCAGGGAATGAACGCGGCATTTCGATCTCTGGTGGTTTGATCAAATCAGCCCCAGGGCATCCCCCTCTCTTACGGCTTGGCTGACTTTTACCCTCCGACGCCGGAATCCCACCCCGAATTGGCACTTGCCATAGGAACGTGCCGGTGACGATTACCTACCGCACATGCCTTCGAAACCGAACCCGGGGGTACGCTCCGGGGCAACCGGCCACCGCGCGGGAAGGGAGTGTGCGGCGATGACCATCCCCAACCCGACGCTCCGGCAGCGGCAACTGGCGATGCGCTTACGCGAGCTGCGCAACGAGAAGAACCTCAGCATCGCCGAGGTCGCCCAGCTCCTCCTGTGCTCCCCGGCCAAGATCAGCCGGATCGAGACCGCCCAGCGCGGCGTCAGCCTGCGCGACGTGCGCGACCTGTGCCGCCTGTACGAGGTCTCCCCCGCCGAGTCGGCCCAGCTCATGACGCTGGCCAAGGACGCCAGGCAGAAGGAGTGGTGGCAGTTCTACGACAACCGCGAGCTGCGGCAGATGCTCGGCCTGGAGGCGGAGGCCAGCGCCATCACCGAGTACGAGATCACCACCGTGCCCGGCCTGCTCCAGACCGAGGACTACGCCCGCGCCGTGATCCGCGGCTGGCTGCCCCGCATCGCGCCCGACGTGCTCGACGACCGGGTCAGGGTGCGGATGAAACGCCAGGAGTGGCTGCACCGGCCCGACACCCTGCGCTACTGGGTCCTGCTGGACGAGTCGGTGCTCTACCGGCACGTGGGCAGCCGGCAGACCATGCGTGAGCAGCTCGACCGGCTCATCGAGCTGAACGAGCTGCCGCACGTCACCATCCAGGTGATCCCGTTCACGGCGGGGGCGCACGTGGGTTTCGACAGCACCTTCCGGCTCATGGAGTTCGACCACGACTCCGGCATCGCCGACACCATTTTCGTGGAACATCAAATGGGCCTTTTCTACCTGGAGGCCGATAAGGTGGTCCGGCGTTTTCGCGAGATCATCGACCATCTGCGGGCCGAGGCCCTGGGCATCCAGGAATCGAAGCGGCGAATTACCGAGATGGCCGCAAGCTTCGGCTAGCACTCCGTCACGAGATCATCTCTTTTCTCCGGCCACCTGGCATGATGCCGCCGACACATCAAGAGCTCGCTTCCGTGGCAAGTGCCAGGTGCTACTGTTCATCCATTGGGACGCTTTCGCTCTCCACGTGAGATCGCCGGTGTCCGAGTTACACGTTCCAGCGCGCCCGGCGAGGTCCGACCGCCGCCGCGCCCATTGTCGATGCACGAGGGGGAGACAATGACGTCCCACCACCCTGACGTCCAGGCGGGTCCGCGCTGGCGGGCCGCCTCGCGCTGCAACAACGGAGAATGCGTCGAGGTCGCGTTGCTGTCCGCCGGCGAGATCGGCGTGCGGGACAACAAGAACCCGGCCGGCCCGGTCCTCACTTTCAGCGCCCGGGAATGGGACGCGTTCCTGCGTGGAATACGTCAGCCCGACTGAGCGCGCGGCGCTTTTCACGGCGGTCGTCCGCACGGACGCCCGCCTTTTGTTTTGTCCGGCTCAGGCGGGTGCACTGCCCCTTTTGTCGCCTGGTCATCCTCGGCTGTCAAGGTAAAATCACCTTCGGCTCAATACCTCTACAGCCGCCTTCAGGAGGTAATGGATGAAACGCCCACCTGCCCTTGACCAGGCACGCTGGCAACGGTGCAACAATGGCGACTGCGTCGAGGTCACCATGCTCGCCGACCGGGTCTGGGTGCGGGGAAGTCAGGACGCCAGCGGTGCCGTCCTGTCGTTCACCACCGACGAATGGGCCGCGTTCCTCGACGGCGTACGGCGCGGCCACTTCGATCTCGAACGGCTCGGGCCCCAGGTCTGACCGGCCACGACGTTCTCCGTCGGGCTTCGTCGGGGGCCATCGGGGTTTCAGGCCGCGGCCCCCGGCAATATGCCGACTCCATGGGCGGTTTCAAGAAGTTCTTACTCCGAGGCAACATCGTCGAGCTGGCCGTCGCCGTCATCGTCGGCGCGACCTTCAGCGGGCTCGTCCAGGCACTGGTCACCGATCTCATCACCCCGCTCATCGGCGCGGTGACCGGCGGCCGGCAGCCGAACTTCGCCGAATACTCCTTCACCGTCAACGGCAGCCAGTTCAAGTACGGCGACTTCCTCAACCACCTGCTGACCTTCCTGGTCATCGCGGCGGTCGTCTACTGGCTGGTCGTGGCCCCGATGACGCGGCTGATCCACCTGTTCGAGCACGACAAGGCCGCGACGACCAAGGAGTGCCCCGAGTGCCTGTCCGAGATCCCGGCCGAGGCCAGCCGGTGCGCCCACTGCACGGTGGAGCTGGTGCCCCAGTCCGAGAAACCGCGCTGAACCGTACATCACGGACTCTTGACCCCAGTGGCGCGCCGGCACGGTGGTCGTTCGGCAAGATGGACCGATGAGCGTTGAGTTGATGGTCTGGGACGAGCCCGTGCCGATCAGCAGGGATCAGGCCCGGACCACGTATCTGGCGGTGAAGCGGAGCGACCCCGTCGAGGGGGACGTGCCCGACGTCGCCAAGGAGCTGCCCGGGCAGGTCACCCTGTACCCCGGGCACGTCCTGGTGACGATGGACCTGGACACGATGGACGAGAGCTCGGCCCAGGTGTTCACCACAGCCCGCGCGCACGGCCTGGTCTGCTACGACCCCCAGCGCGACCTGGTGCACAACGTGGCCCCGCTCGGCGTGTACGAGGGCATGCAGCTCCACACCGGCGACGGGATGGTCGTGCACGATCCCGACCTCGGGCTGGTCGACGACGTCCTGGCCACCCTGTCGCCGCAGAACCCGTTCGTCGCCCTGGTGAACTTCGGCCGGCACTTCCTCCAGGTCTCCCCCGGCTACGAGCTGGAGTACAAGGAGGGCACGATGGTCCGCGCGGTGGTGCCCGAGCTGGCCGAGGTGCGGCAGGCCTTCCACGAGTACGCCACCGGCGAGCGCGGGTTCCTCACCCGCCACGCCTGGACTCAGGCGTAGACCTGGGCGAACAGCTCCGGATCGACGTTCCCCCCGGACAGCACGGCCACCGTGCGCCCGGCGGGGACGCGTCCCGACAGCAGGGCGGCGGTGGTCGCCGCGCCGCTGGGCTCGGCCACCAGCCGGGCCGTGCGCGCGATGTGCCGCATGGCCGCCCGAAGCTCGTCCTCCGACACGGTGACGATGCCTTCGAGGTGCTCGCGCAGATGGGCGAAGGTCAGCTCGGACACCTGGTGCACGCGCAGCCCGTCGGCGATGGTCCGGAACGTGCGGGCGGTCTCCCAGGCGACGACGCGCCCGGCCGCCAGGCTCTCGGCGGCGTCGGCGGCCAGCTCGGGCTCCACGCCGTACACGCGCACGTCCGGCCGCAGCGCCTTGACCGCGGCCGCGACGCCCGCGGCCAGCCCGCCGCCGCTGACCGGCACGAGCACCGCCTCGACGTCCGGCAGGTCCTCGACGATCTCCAGCCCGATCGTGCCCTGCCCGGCGATGATCGCGCGGTGGTCGTAGGGCGGGACCAGCGTCAGGCCGCGCTCGCCGGCCAGCCGCTCGGCCGTCACCTCGCGCTGGTCGGGCGGCACGACCACCAGCTCGGCGCCCCACCCCTCGATGGCCGCCGCCTTGACCGCCGGGATGCCCTCGGGCACGACGACCACGCACGGCACGCCGAACCGCGCCGCCGCGAACGCCAGCGCCTGGCCGTGGTTGCCGGAGGAGTGCGTGACGACGCCGGCGGGACGCAGCTCGGCCAGCGCGTTGTAGGCGCCGCGGATCTTGAACGACCCGACCGGCTGCAGGCTCTCGGGCTTCAGCCACGCCTCGCCCATCCTCAGGAGCGGCGTGCGCACCGCGGTTCCGTCGATCCGGCCGGCCGCCGCGCGGATGTCGTCGATCGTCACCAGGTCCATACGGTCACTCTAGGCTCGGACCGGCACAATTCGGCCAGCTCCTGCTCCATGGCAGGATCGCGAGACATGAGAACTCTGTACCCGCCCATCGAACCCTACGAGTCCGGCCTGCTCGACGTGGGTGACGGCAACCAGATCTACTGGGAGGTCTGCGGCAACCCCGACGGAAAGCCGGCCGTCATGCTGCACGGCGGGCCGGGCGCCGGGTGCAGCGCCAACCACCGCCGGCAATGGAACCCCGAGCTGTACCGCATCGTCCTGTTCGACCAGCGCAACTGCGGGCGCAGCCTGCCGCACGCCAGCACGCCGGGCACGTCGCTGGCCGCCAACACCACCTGGAACCTGGTGGCCGACATGGAACGGCTGCGCGAGCACCTGGGCATCGAGCGGTGGCAGGTGTTCGGCGGGTCGTGGGGCAGCGCGCTGTCGCTGGCCTACGCCCAGACCCACCCCGACCGTACGACCGAGCTGGTGCTGCGCGGGATCTTCACGCTGCGCCCGCACGAGCTGCGCTGGTTCTACCAGGAGGGCGCCAGCTACCTGTTCCCCGACCTGTGGGAGTCGTACCTGGCGCCGATCCCCGTCGAGGAGCGCGGCGACCTCATGGCCGCCTACCGCGCCCGCCTCGAAGGCGACGACGACGCGGTCCGGCTGGCGGCGGCCAAGGCGTGGTCCCAGTGGGAGGGCGCCACGATCACGCTGCTGCCCGACCCGAGCCTGGTGGCGGAGTTCGGCGAGGACAAGATGGCGGTGTCGTTCGCCAGGATCGAGAACCACTACTTCCACCACGGCGGCTGGTTCGAGCCCGAGCAGCTCATCAAGAACGTCGACCGCATCCGGCACATCCCGGCCGTGATCATCCAGGGCCGCTACGACGCCTGCACGCCCATGGCCACCGCCTGGGACCTGCACAAGGCCTGGCCCGAGGCCGACTTCCAGGTGGTGCACGACGCCGGGCACGCGGCGACCGAGCCCGGCATCGTCGACCGGCTCATCGCGGCGACAGACGGCTTCGCGCGAGCCTGACCGCGGGGGTGACCGCGCCGACCAGCAGCAGTGCGAACAGCGGCGCGAGCACCAGGCCGAGCAGGAAGCCGCCGGCCACGTCGTGCGGGTAGTGCACGCCGACGAACACCCGGGAGAAGCCCATCAGGGCGGCCAGCGGCAGCACCACCCAGGCCAGGGTGCGCCAGACGAGGATGAGCGTGCCCGCCGCCCCGGCGGCGATCACGGTGTGGTTGCTGGGGAAGGACCAGTCCGTGGAGGGCGGGCAGGCCGCGATCGTGGCGATGCCGCCGCGGCACGGCCGGTCCTCCCGGACCAGCAGCTTCACGCCCTCGCTCACGACGTACGCGCCCACCACCCCGGCCGGCCCGGCGATGGCGAGCGCGAGGTCGCGGGCGGGGGCCTGGCGGGCCCGCCACCAGCACACGAGGAACAGCGCCGCGAAGATGAACAGGCCGGCGTCCGTGCCGAACTCGGCGAGGGCGTGCAGCCACCCGGGCGTGGTCAGGGCGAAGTCGACGATGTCGCGGTACACAGGTGTCCAATCCGTGAACGGGTAGTGGACACGACCTTATGAACTTTGATCGTCAAATGCTTCGACCGAAAGGGCGATTCCGGTCCTTACCCAAGATACTGGCGCACGAGGAGGGCACGCCGCTGCTCCAGCTCTCCCTCGGTGATGAGGCCGCGGTCGAACGCCTCGGCGGTGGCGTCCCGCTCGGCCAAGTAGTACGCGGCCATGATCTCGCTGCGCAGCGGGGTGAAGCCGCGCTCCACGCAGTCGGAGAAGACGGTGACCTTCTGCTCGACGACGCCGGCGGGGACGGTGCACGTCAGGTCGTGCGCCTTGAGCTGCTGAACCGCTTCACGAAGGGTGACCGGGCCAAGGGACCCGTTGAAACGGGTGTCAAGGGTGATCTTCACTGTTTTTACGCCTCCAATCGTTTCAAACGCATCGGCAGAGACCGCGTATTCCCAGTTCAGAGCGGGTAAGGAGGCAAACGTGATCGGAGAGCACGTGATCGTCGGCTACAGCAACGACCCCGGTGGGCGGGACGCCCTCGCGCTCGGGGCCGCCATCACCCGGCTGACCGGGGGCGAGCTCACGGTGGCGTCGATCTATCCCCCGGGCAGCCCCGGGCTGGCCGTCGAGGCCCAGGCCAACCTGGCGCACGCGGGTGAGGAGCTGGGCGTCGTCCCGGCCGAGTACATGGCGTTCGAGAGCCGGGGCACCGGCCGCGGGCTGTCGGTGCTGGCCAGCAGGATCAGGGCCGACCTGATCGTGGTCGGCTCGGCGAGCGGCGGCCAGTACGGCCGCATCGCCGTCGGCAGCACCGCCGACCACCTGCTGCACCTGTCGCCGGAGGCGGTGATGCTGGCGCCCTCGGGCTACGTGCCGCCCGACGAGCCCGCCCGGCTCACCCTGGCCTACGTCCACCGGCCGCAGTGCGACGCGGCGGTCGAGCGGGTGGCGCAGGCGGCGCTCCGGTTCGACGTGCCGCTCCGGCTGATCACCCTCGACCTGCGCACCGAGAACCAGGGCAAGCTGCGCGACGACCTCGCCCTGGCCGTACGGCTGGCCTGGGAGAGCACCGGCATCGAGGCCGAGTCGGAGGTGGCCGAGGGCCACGACGTGCAGGCCGCGCTCAAGGACGTCGAGTGGCTGCCCGGCGAGCTGCTGGTCTGCGCCGCCGGCGAGGACGCCCAGCCCCACCGGGTGTTCCTGGGCGAGCTGGCGATGAAGGTGCTGCGGTCGTCGTCCTGCCCGGTCACCGTGCTGCCGCGGGGGTTCTCCTAAGCTTCTGGGCGTGCGTGTCGCCCGATTGATCGTCGTCGTGGTGCTGGCCTCGCTGGCCGGCGTCTACGTGGTGGCCGGCGCCTGGGGGGCGCTGCCGGTGCTGGCCGCGCAGTGCGCCTTCACGCTGCGGGCCAGGAAGGGGTGGCTGCTCGCCGTCCAGGGCGTGCTGGTCTACGCGGTGACGCTGGGGCAGGGCGCGTCCGTCGCGATCCTGGGCTTCCTCGCCGGATCGCTGCTGGTGACGCGCTGGTGGGCGCTGGCGCCCGCGGTGGCCTTCAGCGGCGTCGTGATCCACCACTGGCGCAATTCCGGGGACGCGGTCTCCACGACGGACCTCGCGATCACCACGGTGCTGGTGTCGCTGGTCGTGTTCGGCCTGATCCGGCTGGTCGAGCGGGTGGCGGAGATGGAGGCCACCCGTCCCGCGCTGGCCGCGGCGGCGGTGGCCGAGGAGCGGCTGCGCATCGCCGCGGAGCTGAGCGACGGCCTCGGCCGCGGCCTGGCCGCGATCAGGGCGGGCGCGCGGCGGGCGCTGGCCGCGCCGCGGGACGCGGCCGGGACGCTCGGCGAGGTGGTCGCGACGGCCCGGCTGTCGCTGGCGGACGCCCGCGCCGCGGCGGCGAGCTACCGCGCGATGTCCCTGGCCCCCGAGCTGACCACCGCCCGCGCCCTGCTGGAGGCGGCCGGCGTCGGCGTGGAGGTGCGCGCCGCCCACACCGAGCCGCTCGGCCCGGCGGGCGCGCTGCTCGCCTCGGTGCTGCGCGAGGCGGTCACGGACGTCGCCCGCCGCGGCACCGCCACGGTGTGCGCGATCGAGACCTGGGAGGAGCCGGAACGAGCCCAGGTGCACCTGCGCGTGGCCGACGACGGCCGCCGCACGGCCGAGGACGACGACGACGGCGGGCTCGCCGACCCGGCGGGGCTCGCCCGCCAGGTGGCGGCGGCGGGCGGCACCCTCGCCCGCGGCCTGTCCGGCCGGGGCCGGTACACGGTGGAGGCCGTGCTGCCCGCCACGCGCCCGCCCGCGGCGGCCCGGCGCGAGCCGCCCGACGTCTCGGTGGTCCTGCTGGCCGCCGTGCTGGTCGGGTTCAGCGTCAAGGCGCTGCTGCAGATCCCGGCCGGGCTGCTGGTCCCCGCGGTCGCGGCGCTGGCCGTGATCGTCGTCATGCAGCTGCGCTCGGTCGCCGGCCGCCACATGGTGGCGCTGGGGGTGATGGCGGCGCTCACCTTCGCCCCGATCCCGGTGTTCGGGCCGATCTGGCTGGGGACGGCGGGCTTCCTCGCCGGTCCGGTGCTGCTCGCCTTCCGCCCGCGCACGGCCTGGCCCCTGACGGCCGCCATCCTGGCCGCCGTCTGGACCGTCGCCTCCCTGTACGAGCTGCCCGGCCGCGTCAACATCACGGTGAGCACGCTCACCACCGGCCTGGTGGTCTACAGCCTGCTGCGCCTGGCCCAGCTCGCCAAGGAGCTGCACGCGGCCAGGGAGAGCCTGGCGCGTTCGGCCGTCGTCGAGGAGCGCCTGCGGGCCGCCCGCGACCTGCACGACCTGCTCGGCCACAGCCTGGCCGCCATCCTGCTCACCTGCGAGCTGGCCCGCCGGCTGCCCGACCCCGTCCGGGAGCTGGAGAACGTCGTCGCCATGGCCGCGCACGCCGAGCACGACCTGCGCTCGGTCACCGGCGAGCAGCGCGAGCTGTCCTTCGCCGCCGAGGCCGAGTCGGCCGGGAAGGTGCTGGCGGCGGCCGGGGTCGAGGTCACCCTGCGCCTCGCGCACCCCGAGCTGCCGGCCGACGTCGAGACCGTGCTCAGCGCCGCGCTGCGCGAGGCCGTGACGAACGTCCTGCGCCACAGCGCCGCGCGCGCCTGCGTGATCTCCACCTCCGCGGCCGGCGGCGAGGTCGGGCTGGTCGTCCGCAACGACGGCGCGGCCACGGCGGCCCCCCGTCGCGGCTCGTCCGGGCTGGGCAACCTCACCACCCGCCTGGCCACGCTGGGCGGCCGGCTCACGACCGCCTGCGAGGACGGCTGGTTCCGGCTCGACGCGCGCGCTCCGCTAGATCCAGCCGGCCTCGGTGGCGATGCGCACGGCGTCGGTGCGGTTGCGCGCGTTTAGCTTGGCCACGATGGCCGTCAGGTAGTTGCGCACGGTCCCGGCGGTCAGGTGCAGCCGCCGGGCGATGTCGGGGGCCTCGGCGCCGCCCGCCACCAGCCGCAGCACGTCGGCCTCGCGCGGCGTGAGCGGGTTGTCGGCCAGGTCCCAGGCGGTGACCGCGAGCGACGGGTCGAGCACCCGGCCGCCGCGGGTGACCTCCCTGATCGCCGCGACCAGGTCCTCCGGCGGGGCCGTCTTCAGCAGGAAGCCGTCCACCTGGGCGGCCAGGGCGCGCTTGAGATGGCCGGGCTTGCCGTAGGCGGTGAGCATGAGCGTGCGGCACGAGGGCACCCTGGCCCGGATCTCCGCCGCGGCGGCCAGCCCGTCGAGGGTGCCGGGCATGTCGATGTCCAGCACGGCCACGTCCGGCCGGTGCGCGGCGGCGGAGGCCACGGCGGCGTCACCGGACTCGACCGCGGCCACGATCTCGAAGTCGGCCTCCAGGCCGAGCAGGGTCGCGAGCGCGTGCCTGATCACGGCCTGGTCCTCGGCCAGAAGTACGCGAATCACCGGACATGTCTATCAGTCCGCGCGCAGCACCCGGTCGTACAGGTCGAGGTAGCGGTCGGCCATCACGCCGGGCGAGAAGCGGCGCCGGGCCTCGCGGCGGCACTCCTCCGGATCGATCTCGTCCACCCGCTGGACGTACTCGGCCAGCTCCTCCTCGGTGTCGGCGAGGAAGCCGGTGCGGCCGTGCTCGATGATCTCGGGCAGGCAGCCGCGGCGCAGGCCCACCGGCGGCACCCCGAGCGCCAGGGCCTCGACGACCGCCGTGCCGCCCGGCTCGTCCCACTGGATGGGGAAGAGCGCGGCGCGGGCCGAGGCGTACAGGTCGTCCCTCTCCTGGCCGCCGACCGCGCCGACCCACCTGACCAGGTCGCCGTCGAGGTAGCCGGACACCTGGTCCAGGTGGTAGCGCACGTCGGGGTGGCTGTGCAGCGGGTGGTAGGGGTCCTGCAGGACGACGTCCAGCTCGGCCTGGCTGTCCCGGCCGCAGACCGGACCGGCCACGACCAGCGGCAGGCCGAGTTTCTGGCAGATCCGGGCGGCCACGTGCTGGCCCTTGAGGCCGCAGATCCGGCCCATGATCACCAGGTGCTCGCCGCGCTCGGCGCGGACGTCCTGGTCGGCGAGCGGGGTGGCCAGGTAGACGGAGCCCAGCGAGGCCGCGCGCAGGGCCTCCGGGGCGCGGGCGAGCTGCGAGTCCGACACCCCGTTGACCGCGATCGAGCGCGGGAAGGCGCCGTAGAACGCCGGGTGTTTGCGCAGGTCCCAGTGGAGGGTGTGGAGGACCGGCGGCCCGCCCAGCGCGGCCAGCACCGCCGGCCCGACGACCTCCACGTGGTCGTGCACGAGGTCGATGTCGTCGCGGGCGCGCAACTCGGCGGCCACCCGCGCCTGGTGCGCGTGCGCGATCCCCATGACCTGGTTGTACGGCTTCTGCAACTCCGCGAACTGGCCCTCGTCGTAGACGGCGATCAGCTCGTCGGCCTCCAGCGTGCTCGACGCCACGGAGGCCAGCACGACCTCGACGCCGCGTTCGCGCAGCGCCGGGACCAGGGTGGCGACGACGTTCTCGATGCCGCCGTAGCCGGGCGGCGGGACCGCCAGCCACGGTCCCGCGTTGATCAGCACCTTCACGCGACGTCCTCCTCCAGCATGAGCGAGGCGAGCGGCGGCCGTTCCGCCACTCCCACGTCCACCAGGCCGGCCCGCCCGTCGAGACCGAACTGCAGCAGCGTGTGAGCCGGGGGTGTCGAGGACACCACGCGGCCCTGGCGTTCCAGCCGGGACCACGCGGTGAGCATGATCTGCCCGGCCATCCGGCCGAGCGCGTTCACGGACTGGTGGCCGTGCGCGCGGGAGCCCAGGTCCACCTGGGCCATGGCGTCGAGTCCCACCAGTTCCAGGAGGTCGACGAGGAGGCCGAACTCCACGCCGTACTCGGTGACGAAGGGCACCTGTTCCAGCACGTCGCGCCGGGCGGCGTACTCGCCGCCGAGGGGTTGGCGAAAGCCCGCCAGCTCCGGCCAGAACAGGTTGAGCAGCGGTCTGGCCACCAGCTCGGTGACCCGGCCGCCCGCGCCGCGCCTGGGCACGCCGTCCTCGCCGGTGAAGGGCCGTTCGTACGTCGCCTTGACGAACTGGGTGCCCGGGTTCACCAGCAGCGGACCGACCAGCCCCGACACGAAGTGCGCGCCGAAGTTGAGCAGGTCCGAGTCGACGAACGCGACGATGTCGCCGTGGGAGGCGGCCAGGCCCTTCCACAGCGCCTCCCCCTTGCCCGACAGGCGCGGCAGGTGGGGCAGCACCTCGTTCTGCGCCACGACGCGCGCGCCCGCCGCGCGTGCCCGTTCCGCCGTCGCGTCGGTGGAGTTGGAGTCGACGACGAGGATCTCGTCGACGAGTGGCGCCTGCTCCACCAGTTCACGTCTGATCACGGTGACGATGTCCCCGACCGTGCGCTCTTCGTCGCGCGCCGGCAGGACGACGCTCACCGTTGTGTTTCCCTTGGCCTCGATTAAGGCATCCACCGGCCATTCCGCGGCCGTACTGGAATGCGGGCCGCACCACTCCTGGGCCCTGGCCAAGGCTCGCACATCTGTCTCCATGCAGTCAGCCCCATCTCATAGGGGCACGACCCCTGCCCGATCTATGCGCCTTCGAACATCCTTGTTTGTTAACCCCTAGACGTGGCATATGTCGGGTTGTGTCCCCAATTACCCGTGTCGGCATCATTGGTGCCGGAAATGTCGCCGCTCGCCACGCAGATGTCCTGTCCGGCTTCCCCGATGTGACGATTGCCGGGGTGGCCGACACCGATCTCCACAAGGCTGAGGCGTTGGCCTCCGCGCACGGCGCCCCCGCCTACGGCGACCATGCCGGCCTGCTGGAGGCCGGCGGTCTCGACGCTGTCTACGTCTGTGTGCCTCCTTTCGCGCACGGTAACCCTGAATACGACGTCTTGTCGTGCAATCTCCCGATTTTTGTGGAAAAACCCCTTTCTCTCGACCTCAAAACCGCAGAAAACATCGCGGCCGAAATCGACCGGCGCGGGCTGCCGTCCGCCGTCGGCCACCACTGGCGCTACCTCGACATCGTCGACCGGGCCAGGGAACGGCTCGACGGCCGTCCCGTCCAGCTCGCGCTCGGGCACTGGCTGGACAAGGTCCCGCCGGTGGGCTGGTGGCTGAAGGCGAGCATGTCGGGCGGCCAGATCCTGGAGCAGGCGGTGCACGTCCTGGACCTGGCCAGGCTGCTGGTGGGCGAGGTGTCGATGGTGCACGCCGTACCGGCCGGGAACGCCGTGGACGGCGAGATCGACCGGGCCACCTCGGCCGTCATGAGCTTCGCGGGCGGCGCGACCGGCCTGCTGGCCACCTCCTGCCTGCTGCGCCGCAAGCACCGGGTGGGGCTGGAGGTGTGCGCCGACGGCATCGCGCTGGAGCTCAGCGAGACCCGGCTGCTCGTAGACGGCGAGGAGTCCGTCGAGGACGGCGGGCACGCCAAGACCCTCGTGGACCGCGCGTTCATCGACGCGGTGCGCGGGAAGGACGCCGACGTGCGCGCGCCGTACGGCGAAGCCCTGCGAACCCACCGCCTGGCCGTCGCGCTGGCGCGCTCCGCGGCGGAACGGAGGCCGGTGATGCTGGATGACTGAGGCGACGAGCACGATCCTGAGCATCGAGGCGCCCGGCGAGGTGTGCCTGGTCGAGGAGAAGCTGCCCGGCCTGCCCGAGGGCGGGTTCATGGTCGCCACCACGCACAGCGGCGTCTCGGCGGGCACCGAGCTGACCTATCTCAAGGGCGCCAACCCCTACCTCACCTCGGCCTGGGACCCGGCGCTCGGGCTGTTCCTGCCGGGCACGCCGTCGGTGGCGTACCCGGTGCGCGGCATCGGCTACATGCAGGTGGGCGTGGTCGCCGAGACCCGCACCCGGGCCGTGGCCGAGGGCGCGCGGGTCGCCATGGCCTACGGCCACCGCACGGCGTACGTGGCCGACCCGATGGCCGACCGGTTCGTCGTGCTGCCCGGCGACATCGACCCGCTGCTCGGCATCTACGTCGCTCACATGGGCCCGATCTGCGCCAACGGCCTGCTGCACGCGGCCGCCGACCTGCACGGCCCGGCCGTCCAGCACCTGGGCGACGGCGTGCGCGGCCGCCGCGTCGCGGTGGTGGGGGCGGGCGTGGTGGGGCTGCTGACCGCGTCCTTCGCCCTGTCCTGCGGGGCCGCCGAGGTGGTGGTCGTGGACGAGACCCGGGCCAGGCTCGCGGTGGCCGAGGCGATCGGCGCGCAGGTCCTGGCGGCCCCCGACGACGACCCGGCGGTGACGCTGAAGCGCCGCTGGCGGCACGCCCCGGGCGACCGCGGCGCGGACCTGGTCTTCCAATGCCGCGGCCAACCGCGGGCGCTGGCCCTGGGGCTGCGGCTGCTGCGCCCGCAGGGCACGCTGATCGACCTCGCGTTCTACACCCAGGGCGCCGACGAGGTGCGGCTGGGCGAGGAGTTCCACCACAACGGGCTGGCGCTGCGCTGCGCGCAGATCGGCCGGGTGCCGCGCGGCCTCGCGCACGCCTGGGACCGGGAACGCCTGTCGCACGAGACGATCGGCCTGCTCAGGGAGCGCGGGAGGCTGCTACGCGAGCACCTGGTCACCGACGTCGTCGGCTTCGGGGAGGCCCCCGAACTTCTGACCGATCTCGCGGCCCGACGGCGGCAGGCCGTCCAGGCCGTGCTCAGCCACGACGTCGAGGATGAGGGCCGCTGACCAGCTGAAGTCCCGGCAACCGTGGCCGCGCAGCGTGAACGGGTTGAAGTACTCGCGGAAGCCGGAGTGGGCGACGGCGTGGATCATGCCCTCGGCGAGCAGGTCGGCCAGGTCGGGACGGCGGTCCCGGAGCCCCTGCCAGACCAGCCAGGTCAGGTTGATCCAGCTCGGCCCGCGCCAGTAGCGGGCCGGGTCGAACTCGGCCGTGGCCGGGGCGTGGCTGGGCAGCACGCCGTCCTTGAGGGAGAACTTGTCGAGGGCCGTGCCGATCAGCGCCTCGGCGATCTCCGTCGGCAGCCCCGGGAGCATGAGCGGCACCAGGCCGGCGGCGCTGCCCGAGCGGATCAGCCGGCCGGTGCGCAGGTCGCGGGGGCGGAAGTGGCCGTCCTGGTAGAGGTGGTCGACCATGGCCGCGGTGACGGCGGCGGCCTCGCGCCGGTGGGGCCCGGGGTCGTGGCCGCACACCTGCGCGATCTCGGCGAGCGCCGACTCGGCCACGCCGTACGCGGCGTTGAACAGCGGGTCCTCGATCTCGAACGCGCCGGCCCGCTGGTAGCCGCTGTCGCGGTAGGCGCCGGCGAGGGCGACGTACCGCTCGTAGTCGCGGTCGGTGGGGCGCTCGTCGGCGCTGACGGTGTTGAGGTCCCGGCGGACGAAGCCGGTCGCACCGGTCACCACGGCCCGCAGCGGCAGGTCCCAGGCCGGGCTGTTGTCCATGCCCGACTCCCACGGGTGGACGATCGAGATCAGGCCCTCGGGCGAGCGGCGGGAGGCGCGCAGGAACTCCTGCTGGGCGACGAGCTTGGGGTAGATCCTGGCCAGGAACGCCGGGTCGGGCTCGGCCTGGTGCACCTTCCAGGCGGCCAGCGCGTGCACCGGCGGCTGCACGATGCCGGAGGTCGCCGAGCCGGACGGCGCGCGGGCGCCCCAGAACTGCGGGCCGGGGAAGTAGGCGCCCTCGGGCACGACGGGGTTGAACACGATGTGCGGCACCCGGCCGTCGGCCCACTGGGCGCCGAACAGCGACAGCAGCTCCGCCCTGGCCCGCCGCGGCGACCAGCGGGCGTTGCCGATCGCGATGAAGGCGGAGTCCCAGCTCCACTGGTGGGGGTACAGCCGGCGGGAGGGAACCGTGTGGCTGCCGTCCCAGTTGGCGACGAGCACGCGTACGGCGTCGCGAAGGATCATAGGAATTTCCTGATGAAGGCCGCCGTCTGCGGGAGCACGATCTCGGGCTCGCCCCGCAGCCGGCATTCGAGGGCGAGGTAGCCGTCGAAGCCGACGGCGTCGAGCGTGGCGAGCTGCGCGCCCCAGTCGAGGTGACCGGTGCCGGGCTGGTTCCTGTTGGACTCGCTGATCTGCATGTGCGCGATGTACGGGGCCGCCTCCGCCAGGGACCGGCAGGGGTCGTCCTCCTCGATGTTCATGTGGTAGGTGTCGCCGAC
Organism: Nonomuraea sp. NPDC049637; assembly: GCF_040675235.1. Lineage (NCBI taxonomy): Bacteria > Bacillati > Actinomycetota > Actinomycetes > Streptosporangiales > Streptosporangiaceae > Nonomuraea > Nonomuraea sp. NPDC049637. The sequence goes on along the minus strand of NZ_JBFAOM010000018.1, from coordinate 63,794 downwards.
GATCCTGATCGAGTCCATCGAGCAGTACGAGACCGCGTCGGCCAGCGTGTTGACCATGTGGTTCTCGTACCGGTTGAGCGGTTCGAGCATGATCAGCACGCCGTTGCGCTGGGCGTGCTCGCCGAGGATGCCGAGCGCCTCGGCCAGCACCTCGCGGTCGTCCGCGGCGGTGCGCGGCGGCTCGAACGGCGGCAGCCGGAGCGAGAACTGGCCCCATGAGGCCGGGGTCATGACGCCGATGCCGCCCAGCTCGGCGATCACGGTGAGCTGCGACCTGAGCTGCTGGATGGCGTCCTTGCGCCTGGCCGGGTCGAAGTCGCCGATGAAGTGCGGCATCTCGACGCACACCGTCGGCATCACGACGCCGTCGGCCAGCGCCCGCTTCAGCTCGGTCAGCCGGCCGGCGAAGTGGAAGTCGCCCTTCCCCCTCAGCTCGATCGCGTCGAACCCGGCCTCCACCGCGAACGCGAACTTCTCCTGCAGGCTGCGGCCGGGCAGAAGCTGCTCCTGGGCGGCGAGCTTCATCGTGACTCCTCGAAGGTGAAGACGAGCTGGAGCACCTCGGACTGGTGCTTGTCGATCAGGTCGAACGCCTCGGCCGCCTGCTCGACCGGCACGAGGTGGGTGACCAGGTCGCCGACCTCGACCTCGCCCCGGTGCACGAGCTCCATGAACGTGCGCTGGAGGCGTTCGACGTCCCAGCGGTGGGCCAGCCAGGAGGCGACGCCGCCGATCTGGGAGGAGACGAGCTGCACCTGGTTGTGGTGGAACTCCTCGCCCAGCCGCAGCCCGATGCCGTCGCCCTGGTAGAAGCCGGCCGCCACGACCCGGCCGCCCTTGCGCACACTCCTGATGGCCTCCTGGAGGCCCAGGTGGTTGCCGCTGAGCTCGATCGCGGTGTCGGCGCCCTCGATGCGCTTGCGCAGGAACTCGGCGACCGAGCCGGACCGCACGTCGAACGTCTCGGCGGCGCCGAACTTCCTGGCGAGTTCGAGCCGGTCGGGGATGGCGTCGGCGGCCACCACCCGGGCGCCGCTGAGCACCGCCATGCGGGTGGCGAGCAGGCCGATGACGCCCTGGCCGAAGATCGCGATCTGGTCGCCCAGGTGCACGTCGGCGGCGTGGACGGCGTTGAGCGCGATGGCGCCGACCCGGGCGAAGACGCCCGCGACGGGATCGGCCCCCGGCGGCAGGATGTGCCCGGCCAGCTTCTCGGCGGGGACGACGGCCTCGGCGCGGTGGCCCCAGATGCCCCACACGAGGCTGCCGACGGGCGGCTCGGCGACGTCGGGGGCCGCCTCCACCACCTCGCCGACCTCCTGGTAGCCCCAGCCGGACAGGGGGTAGGCGTGCGTCTGGCCTTCGAGGAAGAGCCGGCGCTCGGTGTCCCACTTGCGGGTGAGGTAGGGATTGGTGCCGCGATATGCGGTCAGCTCGGTGCCCGCGGAGACTCCGGAATAGAGGGTCCGCACCCGGACGGAGCCCGGCACGAGTTCGGCGGGCGACTCCAGGCTGACGCTGACACGGCCTGGCTCTTGGAAGGTGATGACGCGCATACCCCACACTTACGCTTTTTGATCAAACAAAAGTCAGAGATTTAGTGTTTGTTTGCACACCATAGTTGCGCTCGAAACACTCGTAAGTCTACGACTTCCGTCGATCGCGGCCGATGGAATCCAGGTTTCCGGTAGGGCGCGTTCTGGAAAGAGACCTTACCGACATGTCACGCCCCGTCTGTCCACCTGATCCGGAAGCGCCAGAAGCACTTGTCCGGGCAGCAACCGGATGACCGAAATGAGATCAGACCAGATCGTTTCGAGGTGGGCGTCCGTGATCGGTTCTGGGGAAGATTTGCCGGATCGCCGACCAACCTTTTACCGAAAGCCCTGATGACGCGCGGGGGCGGCACGGCGAGGGTACAGGCCGGTCTCGTTCTCGCCTACGCCAGGTGCCTGGCCCTTTTCTGCGGGTAAGTGCGGCATATCCCCAACCAGAGGAGCGTGCCATGCCGAACAGGGTCACCGCCGTCCTCTCCGTCGCACTGCTGGCCTCGGCCGCCCTCACGGCCTGCGGCGACGGCGGCGAGCAGCAGTCCGGCGCGAACCAGATCACCGTCTGGACCGAGGAGAACCTCGGCGACCGGATGGCCGTGCAGAACCAGATCATCGCCGAGTTCACCAGGAAGACCGGGATCAAGGTGAAGCTGGTCGGCGTCGGGGAGGACCAGTTCAGCCAGACCGTGACGGCCGCCGCCGCCGCGGACGACCTCCCCGACGTCATCGGCGCGCTGCCGCTGGCCTCCATCCGCGAGCTGGAGGCCAACGACCTGCTGGACACCGGGACGCCGGGCCGGATCGTGGACAAGCTCGGCAGGGACTCCTTCTCGCCGCGCGCGCTCGAACTGGACTCCTCGGGCGGCAAGCTGCTGGCCGTGCCCAGCGACGGGTGGGCGCAGCTCCTGCTCTACCGCAAGGACCTGTTCGACAAGGCCGGGCTGGCGCCGCCGGACACCTACGAGGCGCTGGAGGCGGCGGCGGCGAAGCTGAACGCGGGTGGGGTGGCGGGCATCACGCTGGCGATCGCGCCCAAGGACTCCTTCACCGCGCAGAGCTTCGAGCACGTGGCGCTGGCGAACGGCTGCCAACTAGTCGACAATTCCGGAAATGTCACGCTCGACAGCCCACAGTGCGTGAAAGCCTTCGATTTCTACGCAAAACTGGCGAAGAACTACTCGGTCAAGGGCAAACAGGACGTCGACTCCACCAGGGCCACGTACTTCTCCGGGAAGGCGGCCATGATGATCTGGTCGTCCTTCATCCTCGACGAGCTGGCGGGGCTGCGTAAGGACGCGCTGCCGAGCTGCCCCGAGTGCCGCGCCGACCCCGAGTGGCTGGCGAGGAACACCGGCGTGGTCACGGCGCTGAAGGGCCCGGGCGCGAGCGCGCCCGCCCAGTACGGCGAGATCGTCTCCTGGGCGGTGCTGCGCGGCGCCGCCGCCGATCCGGCCGCCAAGTTCGTCACGTACATGATGGACGAGGGCTACGAGCGCTGGATCGGGATGGCGCCCGAGGGCAAGTTCCCCACCCGCAAGGGCTTCGCGGACAAGTGGAAGAAGCTGCCCGCGGGCGTGGACACCAAGAAGCCGCTGTCGGAGGTCTACCCGGCCGACGTGCTGGACGCGCTGCGCAGGAGCCCCGACACCTTCGCCCGCTGGGGCATCCCGCAGGGCCAGGGCAAGCTGGTCGGCGCCACGATGGGCGAGCTGCCCGTGCCCAAGGCCCTCAGCCAGGTGGCCGACGGCTCGCTGACCCCGCAGGCCGCCGCCGCCCAGGCCAAGAAGGACGTGGAGACCATCAAGCGCGGGATCCGGCAATGAGCGCACCCCGCACCCTGCGGCAGCGGGAAGGGCGGGCCGGGCTGGCGCTGATCTCGCCCACGCTGGTCATCACGCTGGTCGTGGTGGTGCTGCCGCTGCTGTGGGCGATCATGCTGGCCTTCCAGGACGTGCGGCTGATCAACATCCGCCGGGCCGGCGTCTTCGGGCACTACACGCTGGAGAACTTCACGTACGTGATCTCCGAGCCGGGTTTCTGGGCGTCGCTGGTCAACACCCTGATCTACACGGTGGCCGGGACGGCCTTGTCGATCGCCATCGGCCTGGTGACCGCGCTCGCCCTGCGCGCCAGGTTCCCCGGCCGCACCCTGGTCAGGGCCTCGATCCTGATCCCGTACGTGGCGCCGGTGGTGGCCGTGGCCTTCCTGTGGGAGACCATGCTGAACCCCCAGTACGGCATCGTGAACACCTGGCTGAAGGAGCCGATCGCCTTCCTCACCCAGGCCCAGGGCGACCTCCTGGGGCTGAAGGTGCCGGTCGCGCTGCTCACGGTGATCGCGTTCGAGGCGTGGCGGTACTTCCCGTTCGCGTTCCTGTTCATCCTGGCCCGGCTCCAGGCGCTGCCGGCCGAGCTGGAGGAGGCCGCGGTCGTGGACGGCGCCACCCCCACCCAGCGCTTCCGGCACGTGATCATGCCGCAGCTCTGGCGCATCGTGGCGCTGCTGGCGGTGCTGCGGTTCGTGTTCACCTTCACCAAGTTCGACGACGTCTACCTGCTGACCGGCGGCGGCGCCGGCACCGAGGTGGTCAGCGTGCGCGTCTACAACTTCCTGACCGCCCGCGACGACATCGGCGCCTCGGCCGCGCAGGCGATCGTCCTGGCCGTCGTCCTCGTCGTGCTGCTGGCCGTGTACCTGCGCTTCTTCTCGGGAGGCGATCGTGAGCAGGGATAGGTTCGAGCGCGCGCTGTTCGCGGTGCTGCGGCCGGTGGTCATCGTGTTCCTCTTCGCCGTCACCGGGCTGCCGTTCCTGTACATGGTGACGCTGTCCGTACGGGACATCCAGGAGCTCATCCTGGAGCCCGGCTCGGTGTGGCCACGGCACTTCACCCTGGACACGTACGTGAACGTGCTGACCACGCAGGGGTTCCTCACGTTCATCAGGAACAGCGCGGTCGTGGCGGTCGCCTCGGTGGCCGCCACGCTGCTGATCTCGATCCCGGGCGCCTACGCCGTCGCGCGGCTGCGCTTCTTCGGCCGGCGGCAGGTGCACTTCCTGTTCCTCGCCGTCTACCTGTTTCCGGCGATCGTGCTGGCCATCCCCCTGTTCGTGCTGTTCACCATGCTGGGGCTCAGGGGATCTCTGGTCGGACTGATCCTGGTTTATATCGCGCAGACCGTGCCCGTCACGGTATACATGCTGCGCAACTACTTCGAGACCGTGCCGCAGAGCGTGGAGGAGGCGGCCGCGATCGACGGCTGCTCGCGGCTGTCGACCATCTGGCGGGTGGTGCTGCCACTGTCCAAGCCCGCGCTCATGGCAACCGGCCTCTACGCGTTCATGATCGCGTGGAACGAGTTCCTGTTCGCCCTGCTGTTCCTCGTGGAGCGGCGGGAGAGCTGGACGGTCTCCCTGGGGCTCTCTCAGCTGGCGGGGAGCATAGAGATCCCCACGACGGTGCTGATGGCAGGATCCGTGGTGCTGACGCTGCCCATCGTGATCGTGTTCTTCGCCAGTGAACGCCTGCTGACGGAGGGCCTCACGGCAGGAGCGGAGAAGGGATAGACATGCTGACGGCAGGGCAGGTCCTCCAGCTCATCCGCGATGGCTCCTGCCGTACCCGCAAAGATTTGATCGAGTTCACCGGCCTGTCCCGGTCGACCGTCACCGACCGGGTCGACCGGCTCATCGCCGCCGGCTACCTGCACGAGTCCGGCGTCGGCGCCTCGGGCGGCGGCCGGCCGCCCTCGGTGCTCGACGTCGACGCCGGCCGGCGGCTGATCCTCGTGGCCGACCTGGGCGCCACCCACGCCCGGGTGGCGCTCACCGACCTCGCCGCCCGTCCGATGGCCGAGGAACGCGCCGAGATGCGCATCGACCGCGGGCCCGAGCCCGTGCTGACGTGGGTGCGCGAGGCGTTCCAGCGCCTGCTGGACAGGGCCGGGCGGCCGGTCGGCGACGTGTGCGGCATCGGGCTCGACCTGCCCGGCTCGGTCGACCACACCGGCGGACGGGTGATCAGGTCGTTCCTGATGCCGGGCTGGGACGACCACCCGATCAGGGAGGCCGTCGGGCGCACGTACGACGTGCCCATCCTGGTGGAGAACGACGCCAACGCGATGGCCCTCGGCGAGTGGTGGTCGTCCTGGCGGGAGACCGACTCGCTGGTCCTGGTCAAGGTGTCCACCGGCATCGGCACCGGCATCGTCCTCGACGGGCGGATCTACCGGGGCGTCGAGGAGGCCGCGGGCAACATCGGGCACGTCCGCATCCGGGAGAGCGACGACCGGGTGTGCACCTGCGGCTCGCGCGGCTGCGTGGCCTCGCTGGCCGGCGGGCACGCGATCGCGGCCGACCTGGGCCGGGAGACCAGCCGCGACGTCGTGCGCCTGGTGCAGGCCGGCGACCCGGCGGCGATCGCGCGCGTCCAGGAGGCGGGCCGCACGCTGGGCGTGGTGCTGGCCACCGCGGTGAGCCTGCTCAACCCCGGCGTGCTGGTGCTGGCCGGGGACATGGCCGAGACGGAGGAGCACTACCTGACCGGGATCAGGGAGATCGTCTACCGGCGGAGCCTGCCGTACACGACGCGCAACCTGGAGATCGTCACCAGCAGGCTCGGCGACCGGGCGGGGATCGTGGGCATGGCGGTGATCGTCATGGAGCACGTGCTCTCCCCCGCGGCCGTGGACGCCGCGCTGGCCGCCGTCGGCTGATCAGGCCCGCGCGCGCGGCAGGGCGGTGGCGGCCTCGGTGAGCGAGGGGCCGTACCAGGTCAGCAGGCGGCCGCTGACCAGCGCGCAGTCCACGCCGGGGAACGCCTCGGGGCCGTCGTCCGCGCTGAAGGCGTAGGGCTCGTCGGGCAGCACGACCAGGTCGGGGCGGTTGCCGGTCAGCTCGGGCAGCGGGATCTTCGGATAGCGGTCGGGGTGGGCGGCGTACAGGTTGTCCACGCCGAGGTGGCGCAGCACGTCCCCGGTGAAGGTGTCGCGGCCCACGACCATCCAGGGGCGGCGCCAGATCGGCACGATCGCGGTGCGCCGCGGGCCGTCCGCGGGGGCTCCCCACGCCTGGCGGGCCTCGGCCAGCCAGGCCGGGCGGTCCGTACGGCAGGCGTGCGCGAACATGCGCTCCAGCGAGGTGAACGCCTGCTCCAGCGTCTCGATCCTGGTCACCCACACCGCCACGCCCGCCGCGCGCAGGGCCTCGACGTCGGGCGCGCGGTTCTCCTCGGCGTTGGCCAGGACGACGTCCGGGCGCAGGCGCAGGACGGCGTCGAGGTCGGGGTTCTTGGTGCCCCTGACCCGGGCCACGTCCAGGTCGGCCGGGTGCGTGCACCAGTCCGTCGCCCCGACCAGCGCCTCCGGGACGGTCGCCGCCACGGACTCGGTCAGCGACGGCACCAGCGACACGATGCGCCGGACGGTCTGGGGTACCTCCACAGGGATCCCTGTGTCATCGTGGACCACGGCACCACCTTAGGTTGCGTTTTCCTGAAATATGCGTAGCACCACTCTTATGTCGGTATAGATCCGTAGAATCCCGGTAAAGATCGTTAAAACTCTGTGATCGGGGGCTCGACGGTTGGAGCACGAGGCATCGGACTTCGATCCGAACACGCCGAACGTGGCACGGCTCTACGACTACTACCTCGGCGGCAAGGATCACTTCCCGGTCGACCGCGCGGCGGCCGAGCGCATCCTCGCGGTGGCGCCCGAGGTACGGGCGGCGGCGCGGGCCAACCGCGCCTTCCTCGGCCGCGCCGTCCGCCACCTCGCCGAGTCCGGGATCAGGCAGTTCCTCGACATCGGCACGGGGCTGCCGACCCAGGGGAACGTGCACGAGGTCGCCGCCAAGGTCGCGCCCGGCTCCCGCGTCGTCTACGTCGACCGTGACCCCGTGGTGCTGGTGCACGCCAGGGCGCTGCTCACCGGCCACGGCGAGGACACGACAGTGGTCGAGGGCGACCTGCGCAACCCGGGCGACATCCTGCGCGACCCGGAGGTGCTGCGGACCATCGACTTCAGCCGGCCGGTCGCCGTGCTGCTGGTGGCGATCATGCACTTCATCGAGGAGTCCGACGACCCGGAGCGGATACTCAAGACCCTGCGTGAGGCCATGGCGCCGGGTAGTTACCTGGTCATGTCCCACGGCACCAGCGACGCCCGTCCCGACGCGGTCAGCACGGGCACCGAGGTCTACCGCAACGCCACCGCGCGGCTGGCGCTGCGCAGCCGGGCCAGGATCAGGGAGCTGTTCGAGGGGTTCGAGCTGGTGGAGCCCGGCCTGGTGTGGCTGCCCGAGTGGCATCCGGACCAGGCGGACACGATCGACTTCATGGACCACCCCGAGTCGTCGCTCATCGTGTGCGGCGTGGCCAGGAAGCTCTAGGACACGCCCATGGACCTCGGCCTCGCCGTCCCGCAGTACGGCGGGTTCGCCGCGCTGAGCAGCGTGACGCGGGTGGCCCGCGAGGCCGAGGCGATGGGGTTCGCCGGCCTGTGGGCGGGCGACCGGCTGCTGACGCCGCTGCGGCCCAAGGACCGCTATCCCGGGGGCGACGGCAGCGTGCCGCGGGCCCATCGGGTGTTCCTCGACCCGTTCGCGGTGCTGGCGGTGGCCGCGTCCGTGACCTCGTCGGTACGGCTGGGCACCAGCGCGCTCAACGCCTGCTGGTACCCGCCGCCGGTGCTGGCCCGCTCGCTCACCACGATCGACCACCTGAGCGGCGGCCGGCTGGCGGCGGGCCTCGGCCTCGGCTGGTCCTCCGACGAGTACGCCGCCGTGGGCGTGCCCTGGAAGGGCCGGGCCGAACGTTACGAGGCCACCCTCGACGCCCTGGAGGCGATCTGGGGCACGGACCCCGTGACGTTCGAGCACGACCTGTGGACGATCGCGCCCAGCCACATCGACCCCAAGCCGGCCCGCCGCCCGCCGCTGCTGCTGGCCGGGTTCGCCCCGGAGGCGTTGCGCCGGATCGGGCGCAGGGGCGACGGCTGGCTGACGGCCGCGCTGCCCGTGCCCGTGCTCCTGTCGATGTGGGAGACGGTCAGGGACGCCGCCGAGCGCGCCGGACGCGACCCGGACGCCCTGCGCATGATCCTGCGCTCCAACCCGGTGATCACCGGCGACGGCGCCCCGCCGCGCAGCGGCACGGTCGCCCAGATCGCGGCGTACCTGTCGCGGGCGGCGGAGGCCGGGGTCCACGAGGTCGTCCTGGACCTCCAGCACACCGCCGCCGACGACGACCACCTGCTGGAGCTGGCCGCCGACTTCCGCGAGCGTCTCGGCGCGGATTGAGCGCGGATTGAGCGCGGTTTGAGCGCGGTTTGAGCGAGGTTTGAGCGCGGGGTTACTTGAGCGCGGACAGCGCGCCCTCGTAGTCGGGCTCCTGGGTGATCTCGGGCACCAGCTCGGAGTAGACCACGTTGTCGTCGGCGTCGATCACGACGACCGCGCGCGCGGCCAGGCCGGCCAGCGGGCCCGACTCCTGGGCCACGCCGTAGTCGGCGAGGAACTCGCGCCCGCGCATGAGCGAGAGCATGGTCACCTTGTCCAGGCCCTCGGCGCCGCAGAACCGGTTCTGGGCGAAGGGCAGGTCGGCCGAGACGCAGAGCACGACCGCGTCGGGGTGCTCGGACGCGACCTGGTTGAAGCGGCGCACCGAGGCCGCGCAGACGCCGGTGTCGACGCTCGGGAAGATGTTGAGCACCTTGGTCTTGCCGGCGAAGTCGGCCAGCGTGCGGTCGGACAGGTCGGTGCCGACCAGCTTGAAGGCGGGCGCGGCGTCGCCGGGCTTCGGGAAGGCGCCGCCCACGGTGATCGGGTTGCCCTTGAAAGTGACGTCGGACATGAAAGCCTCCTGATAGCGATGTTCCCCGACCAGCGATCCTAGCGGCGCGATCTCCCCCGCGCCGTAGCGGCTCGGGCACGGCACAGCGACGACCCAGCGACGGCCCGGAAGCGGCCCGGAAGCGGCCCGGAAGGGCGCACGGGCGGCACGGCGACGGCCCGGCGGGCGGCGCCCGCCGGGCCGTCGTCCGTCGCCTGCGCCTAGACGTTGCGCCGGTACTGGCCGCCGGCCTCGAACAGGGCCTCGGTGATCTGGCCGAGCGAGCAGACCCGCGCGGCGTCCATCAGCACCTCGAACGCGTTGCCGTCGGACATCGCGACCTCGCGCATCCGGGACAGCTCCGCGGGCGCCTGCGACCGGTTGCGCTCGTGGAAGGCGCGCAGGCGGTCGAGCTGCGACTGCTTCTCCTCCTCGGTGCCCCTGGCCAGCTCCAGCTTGTGCGGGTCGGACTGCTCGGCGCCGGGGTTGCGGAAGGTGTTGACGCCGATGATCGGCAGGGATCCGTCGTGCTTGCGCATCTCGTACAGCATCGACTCGTCCTGGATCTTGCCGCGCTGGTAGCCGGTCTCCATCGCGCCGAGCACGCCGCCCCGGTCCGACAGCCGCTCGAACTCGGCCAGCACGGCCTCCTCGACCAGGTCGGTCAGCTCGTCGATGATGAACGAGCCCTGCAGCGGGTTCTCGTTCCTGGCCAGGCCCCACTCGCGGTTGATGATGAGCTGGATCGCCATCGCCCGGCGCACCGAGTCGGCCGACGGGGTGGTGACGGCCTCGTCGAAGGCGTTGGTGTGCAGGCTGTTGCAGTTGTCGTAGATGGCGATCAGGGCCTGCAGGGTGGTGCGGATGTCGTTGAAGGACATCTCCTGGGCGTGCAGCGACCGGCCCGAGGTCTGGATGTGGTACTTGAGCTTCTGGGAGCGCTCGGCCGCGCCGTAACGCTCGCGCATGGCCACCGCCCAGATCCGGCGCGCCACCCGGCCGAGCACGCTGTACTCGGGGTCCATGCCGTTGGAGAAGAAGAACGACAGGTTCGGCGCGAAGTCGTCGATCCGCATCCCCCTGGCCAGGTACGCCTCCACGTACGTGAACCCGTTGGCCAGCGTGAACGCGAGCTGGCTGATCGGGTTGGCCCCCGCCTCGGCGATGTGGTAGCCGGAGATGGAGACCGAGTAGAAGTTCCTGACGCCGTTCTGGATGAACCATTCCTGGATGTCGGCCATCATCCGCAACGAGAACTCGGTGGAGAAGATGCAGGTGTTCTGCCCCTGGTCCTCCTTCAGGATGTCGGCCTGGACCGTGCCCCTGACCGTGGCCAGCGTGCGGGCGCGCAGGTCGCGGGCCTCCTGCTCGTCGGGCTCGCGGCCCTGCTCGGCGCGGAAGCGGTCGAGGGCCTGGTCGATCGCGGCGTTGAGGAAGAAGGCCAGGATCGTGGGCGCCGGGCCGTTGATCGTCATGGACACCGACGTGTTGGGCGCCGCCAGGTCGAACCCGTCGTAGAGCACCTTCATGTCGTCGAGCGTGGCGATGGACACGCCCGAGGTGCCGACCTTTCCGTAGATGTCGGGACGCAGGTCGGGGTCGTGGCCGTACAGGGTGACCGAGTCGAAGGCGGTGGACAGCCGGGTGGCGGGCTGGCCCTCCGACAGCAGCTTGAAGCGCCGGTTGGTGCGGAACGGGTCGCCCTCGCCGGCGAACATCCTGGTCGGGTCCTCGTCGTCGCGCTTGAACGGGAACACCCCGGCGGTGAACGGGAACGACCCGGGCAGGTTCTCCGAGCGCAGGAAGCGCAGCAGGTCGCCGTGGTCGCTGAAGCGCGGCAGGGCCACCCGCGGGATGCGGTTGCCGGACAGCGTCTCGCGCCAGAGCGGGGTGTGGATCTCCCGGTCGCGGATCTTGACGACCAGCTCGTCGCTGCGGTACGCCTCCTTGATCGCGGGCCAGCCGTCGAGCAGCCGCCGGCTCTCCTCGCTCAGCTCCCCCTCGGCCTGCTCGGCGAGCCCGGCCAGCCGCGCGTCCTCGCCGTCCAGGAGCTCCCGTACGGCGGCGAGCTGCTGACGACGGCGCGCGACCTCGGCCTGGGCCAGCGTCTCGGCGTGGTAGCTCCGGACGGAGTCGGCGATGTCGGACAGGTAGCGCGCCCGGGCGGGCGGGACGATCGCCGCAGCCGCCTTGGAGGTGCGCTCGGTCACCACGGGCAGCAGCCCCGGCCCGGCGTCCGCCAGCAACAGGCCTTTGAGGTGCTGGTAGAGGGCGGTGACGCCGGCGTCGTTGTAGCGGGCGGCGATCGTGCCGAAGACCGGCATGTCCTCCGGCGACTGCCCGAACGCCTCCCGGTTGCGCACGAGCTGGCGGCGCACGTCGCGCAGGGCGTCCTCGGCGCCGCGGCGCTCGTACTTGTTGATGACGACGGCCTCGGCAAAGTCGAGCATGTCGATCTTCTCCAGCTGGGAGGCGGCGCCGAACTCGGGCGTCATGACGTAGATGGGCACGTCGACGTGCGGGACGATGCCGGCGTCGCCCTGGCCGATGCCGGGGGTCTCCACGATCACCAGGTCGTAGCCGGCCGCGCGGCACGCGGTGACCACGTCGTCGAGGCAGGCCGGGACCTCGTTGGCGGCCCCGCGGGTGGCCAGCGAGCGGAAGTAGGTCTGGGGGCCCAGGCTGTTCATCCTGATGCGGTCGCCGAGCAGCGCGCCGCCGCCGCGCCGGCGGGTGGGGTCGATGGCGAGGATGGCGATGCGCAGCTTGTCGTCGTTGTCCACCCGGAACCGGCGGACCAGCTCGTCGGTGAGCGAGGACTTGCCCGAACCGCCCGTGCCGGTGATGCCCAGCACCCGCGCCGGGCGCTCCTGGACGGCGACCGCCGCCTTCAGCCCCTCGGCCAGCCCGGCGGGGGCGCGGCCGGACTCCATGAAGGTGATCGCGCGGGCCAGCGCCGCCTGGTCGCCCGAGAGCACGGCCTCGACCGACGGCGGGTCGCCGAGCTCGTGGTCGCACTCCTCGATGAGCTTGTTGATCATGCCGGGCAGGCCGTACCGCTGGCCGTCCTCGGGCGAGAAGATGCGCGTGACGCCCCGCTCGTGCAGCAGCTCGATCTCCTCGGGGACGATCACGCCGCCACCGCCGCCGTACACCTTGACGTGGCCCGCGCCGCGCTCGCGCAGCAGCTCGACCAGGTAGGTGAAGAACTCGACGTGGCCGCCCTGGTAGGAGCTGATGGCCACGCCCTGGACGTCCTCCTGCACGGCGGCCGTGACGATCTCGTCCACGGACCGGTTGTGGCCGAGATGGATCACCTCGGCCCCCTGCGTCTGGAGGATGCGCCGCATGATGTTGATCGCCGCGTCATGGCCGTCGAACAGCGCCGCGGCGGTCACGAAACGGACAGGGTACGCCGGAACGTGCACGCCTGATCACTCCTTTGTGAGGGGACCCCTCCTGCGAAGATACTAGGACGTCCAACTATTTCGGTAGTAGGACGTCCTCGTAGCTCCTTCCGGTCTGGGTAAGGACTGCCCCAGGGGGTGACGCCGATGCGCGCGTTGACGTTCGAGCCGGGCCGGCAGGGGACACTAGAGGTGGAAGAGGTGCCCGATCCGGAGCCAGGGCCAGGGGAGCTCCTCGTGCAGGGGCTGGCGCTGGGGGTCTGCGGCACCGACAGGGAGCTGGCGGCGGCCGAGTACGGCTGGGCGCCGCCCGGCAGGAGCCGCATGGTCATCGGCCACGAGTCGCTCGGCCGGGTGCTCCAGGTGCCCGACGGGTCCGCCTTCTCCCCCGGCGACCTGGTCGTGGGCGTGGTGCGCCGGCCCGATCCCGAGCCGTGCGGGGCCTGCGCGCGGGGCGAGTTCGACATGTGCCGCAACGGCCGCTACACCGAGCGCGGCATCAAGGAGATCGACGGCTACGCCAGCGAGCGGTGGGCGGTCGAGGCCGGGTACGCCGTCCGCCTGGACCCGTCGCTGGAGAGCGTGGGCATGCTCGTCGAGCCGACGTCCGTGGTGGCCAAGGCGTGGGAGCACATCGAGCGCATCGGCTCGCGGGCCTGGTTCGAGCCGCGCACGGTGCTGGTGACCGGCGCGGGGCCGATCGGGCTGCTGGCGGCGCTGCTGGGCCGGCAGCGCGGGCTGGAGGTGCACGTCCTGGACCGGGAGGCGGGCGGGGCCAAGCCCGCGCTGGTGGCCGACCTGGGGGCGACGTACCACGTCGGCACCGGCCTGGACGCCTTCGCCGACGCCAAACCGGACATCATCATCGAGGGCACCGGGGTGGGGCAGCTCGTCATGGAGGCGCTGACCTGCACGTCCGCGGCCGGGATCGTCTGCCTGGCCGGGCTCGGCGCGGGCGGGCGCACCCACCGCCTGGACGTCAGCGAGATCAACCGGGACATCGTCCTGGAGAACGACGCGATCTTCGGCACGGTCAACGCCAACCTCCGCCACTTCAGGGACGCCGCGACCGCCCTGGCCCAGGCGGACCGGAGCTGGCTCGAACGCCTGGTCACCCGCCGCGTCCCCCTCACCCGGGCGAAGGAGGCGCTCGCCCACGAGCCCGGCGACGTCAAGGTGGTCCTCGACCTCACCAGTTGATCCCCGCGGCCTCAGTTCTTCGGGGCGCCTCAGTTCTTCGGGGTGTAGGGCTTGCGGCGGTTGGCGGGAACCTGGGCCGCGCCCGTCCGGCCGTCGCGCGGGGCGGGCACCTCGGGCGCCGTCGCCCGGACGGCGCGTTGCCGGAGCGCGGCGGAGGCGGACGTCCTGGCCTGCGTGGAGGGGCCGGCCGCCGGGGCGGTGCCCACGCGGATCGCGGCGGCCTCGCGCGGCGGCGGGGCGGGCGTGGGCACGTTCACCGGCGGCGCCCATTCCTCGTCACCCCTCGTCCGCGCGGCGCCGCGGCCCTCTGGCGCGTTCCAGAACCGCAGCCAGCCGAAGCGGCGATGGACGCCACGACGGCGGCCGGTCACGCGTAAGGAGAGCACGACGGTCACCAGCACCATCGCGACCAGCAACGCGGGCGGCGTGCCCAGGACGTCGAGCGGCGAGGACCGGCCCACGTCCGAGCGCGGCGCGGGCACGAAGGGCCGCTCGGTCGACCGGATCTCGGTCGCCTGGTCGGCCGCGGCCTTGACCACCCGGGGAAGGCCGTAGCCGACGACCTTGTCGGTGTCCCTGACCTTGCGCTTGAGCCAGACGCGGTCGACGTTGGCCTCGATGGTGTGGATCTTCTTGCCCTCGACCCGTTCCACGATCCCGACGTGGTCCACGCCCTTGTAGCTCTTGCCGCCGCCCCAGTCGAAGAAGACCAGCGCGCCGGGCTCGGGCCGCTGCGCCCAGGCGTTCTGCTTGATGAACCAGGCGGCGTGCGAGGGCGTCCAGGCGAACTGCCCGACGTACGGGCCGAGGCCGGTCCTGTCGGCCGCCCAGGCGATGAACATGTCGCACCAGGGCGCGTTGCGGTACTGGGTGTCCTGGACGCGATCCGCGTACCACTGGCCGAATTTGGTGGTCTGGCCGCTCTTCTCCTTGTAACCGAGTTCCTGCCGTACCTGCTTCAGCAGCGCGTCCGCGATCGGGTCCAGGGTGACTCCTCCCCGAAAAACCGACAAATCACGATGGACTGTAGTAGCGCCATCGCGGGATTGCTCGAATCATTCAGAAAGCGTCTATTTATCGGCCCATATTTCGGCATTGGGACGCATGCGACTGCTGAGACGGGTGGTGCGCCGCCCGTCAGGTCCCCGCGCCCACGCGGTAGACGCTCACCTCGCCCGCGCCCGGCGCCACCACGTCGGCCACGATCACGGTGACGTTGTCGGGCGAGCCGCCCTCGTTCGCCAGGTCGATGAGCCGCTGGACGGCCGCCGCCGGGTCTGCCACCGTGGTCAGCACCTCGTGCAGGACCTCGGGCCCGAGCACGGTGGTGAGCCCGTCGGAGCAGAGGAGGTAACGATCGTCAGGCTCGGCCTCGCGCAGCGCCATGTCCGGTTCGGCCCTGCCCTCGCTGCCCAGGACGCGCAGCACCATGGAACGCCGGGGGTGCACGGCGGCTTGATCCTCCGTTATCCGCCCTTCGTCCACCATCGACTGCACAAGTGTGTGATCCTTGGTCATCTGATAGAGCGCACCATCACGAAGCAGGTATCCGCGGGAGTCACCCAGATGAGCAAGGGCGAACCGGTAGCCGTCCCACAGCATGGCGGTCACCGTGGTCCCCATCCCCCGGCGGGCGGGGTCGATGTCGGCCAGTTCGACCAGCCTGCGGGCCGCCTCGTGCACGGCGCCCTCCAGGGCCGCCTCCAGGTCCGAGCCGGTCTCGGGAAGCGTGGCATCCAGCTCGCGCATGACGGCGATCGCCGCCGAGCTCGCCAGCTCGCCTGCCGCGTGCCCGCCCATGCCGTCGGCAACCACGAGCAACCGGCCACTCGCATAGCCGGAATCCTCGTTCTGCTCCCTGCGACGGCCCACGTCTGATCCGGCGGCATAGCGGATGTTGTGCTTCATACCCAGCAGTAAATCATTGGTTGAAAGACTTCACAAGCAGATGCGCTGAAGACTCTTGTGAACTACTGTGGCCTCATGAGCCACGACCCGACCGTGAACGCCGGGGACATCGCCCGGCTCGCCGGTGTCGGGCGTGCCGCGGTGAGCAACTGGCGCCGCCGCCACGACGACTTCCCCCAGCCGATCGGCGGAACCGCGAACCAGCCGCTGTTCTCGCTGCGGCAGGTCGAGTCCTGGCTGCGCCGCTATGGGAAGTCCTACCAGGTCTCGCTGGGAGATCGGGTGTGGCAACGCCTGAAAGCCGCCGGCGATCTGCGGCTGGGCCAGCTGGTCGCCCAGGCTGGAACGTTGCTGACCAGCGGTGAGAGCGAGCTGGAGCCCGAGCTGGCCGGGCTCGTGTCGGAGCTGGCCGAGCGCCACGGCGCGCTCACGGCCTACGAGTTCCTCTGCGAGCGTTACCTGGAGGCCCACTCCCGCCAGCTCTCGGTCACCCGCCACGACGTGGCCGAACTGATGCTGCGGCTGGTCCGGGCCGAGGGCGCCACCGTCCTCGACCCGGCCTGCGGGGTCGGCACCCTGCTCCTGCCGCCCGCCGGCGCCCTGCCCACAACGCTGCCCACCGCGCTGCCCGCAGCGCTGCCCGGCGGGGCGGAACGGTCCGAAGCCGTTCCCGGCGACCCCGCGCCGGCCGCGGGCGACGACCCGCCGCCGGGCCGGCCCGCCCGGGTGCTCGGGCAGGAGCTCAGCGAGACCTCGGCCGCCATCACCGCCGCCCGCCTGCGGCTGCGCGGCATCGAGGCCGACATCGTGGCCGGCGACTCCATGCGGCTCGACGGCTTCCCCGAGGTCAAGGCCGACGCCGTGGTGTGCGATCCGCCGTTCAACGAGCGGGCCTGGGGTTACGAGGAGCTGACCGGCGATCCGCGCTGGGAGCACGGCCTGCCGCCGCGCGGCGAGCCTGAGCTGGCCTGGGTCCAGCACTGCCTCACCCACGTCCGGCCCGGCGGCCTGGTCGCCGTGCTCATGCCGCCGGCCGCCGCGAGCCGCAAGGCGGGCCGCCGGATCAGGGCCAACCTGCTGCGCGCCGGAGCCCTGCGCGCGGTGGTGGCGCTGCCCGGCTCCGACCTGTGGTTGCTGCGCCGGCCGAAGGCGGGCGAGCGGCCGCCGTCGGAGGTGCTCATCCTCGACGCGACGGCCGACCTGGCGCCGGTCGAGGCCGCCTGGCTGGCCTACCTCGACGACCGCTCCGACCAGACGGTGCGCATCATCGACCTGCTGGCCGACGAGGTCGACATGACCCCGGCCCGCCACCAGCGCCGCGACGACGTGGGCCGGGCCTTCGCGCAGGCCCGCGACCGGTTCCTGGCCGCCGCGGCCGTCCCGCCCGACCTGAAGGTGCTCGACCAGCCGCTCGACCAGCCGTCCACGACGCTGGGCGACCTGATCAAGGAGGGCCTGGTGAGCACGTCCCAGGCGCCGCCCAAGATGGCCGCCGACGGGGGTGACGTGGCCGTGCTCACGGCCGACGACGTGCTGCGCGGCGGCGCGCCCTCCGGCCTGACCACCATGCAGCCCGGCCTGATCGTGATCCGTCCTGGCGACGTGGTGGCCTCCTACTCCGGGGTGCGGGTGATCACCGACGGCGGCGCGGTGCTCGGCCCCCACCTGACCCTCTACCGGGTCGACGCCCGCCGGCTCGACCCCGACTTCCTGGCCGGCTTCCTGCGGGCCGCGGGCGGCCGGGTGACCACCGGGTCCAGCAGGTTCGACGTGCGCCGCACCCGCGTGCCGCGGTTGTCGCTGAAGGAGCAGAAGGCGTACGGGGAGGCGTTCAGGCAACTGGCCGTGCTGGAGGACGCGCTGCGCGAGACGTCGACCCTCGGCCGCACGCTGATCAGGCTGGGCCTCGACGGTCTGGCCGACGGCCATCTGCACCCGCAGTCCTGACGGTGTAGTTTTTCCCGAAAGGCTGCGTGGAGGGGCGAATGGTCATCGGCGACCGCTATGAGCTCGACGACCTCCCCCTCGGGCAGGGCGGGATGGGCGCGGTCTACGCGGGCCACGACCGCCACCTCGACCGCAGGGTGGCGGTGAAGCTGCTCAGACTGCCGAGCGGCCCCGACCACGAGCTGGAACGCCGGTTCATCCGCGAGGCGCGCATCCTGGCCAGGCTGGAACATCCGGGCGCGCCCGTGCTCTACGACTTCGGCACCCACGAGCAGCGGCTCTACCAGGTGATGCAGTTCATCGAGGGCGTCACCGTGGCCGACGTGGTCAGCGAGCACGGCCCGCTGCCGGTGCCGTGGGCGGCGGCCATCGCGGCCCAGGCGTGCGCGGTGCTGTCGGCGGCCCACGCCCTGGCGATCTGCCACCGCGACCTCAAGCCGACCAACCTCATGCTCTGCCCCGACGGCAGCGTCAAGGTGCTCGACTTCGGGCTCGCGCTGCTGCGGGACGCCGACGTCACCACGTTCACCCGCATCGGCCAGATCCTCGGCACGCCGGCGTACATGGCCCCCGAGCAGATCCAGCACGGCGTGGCCGAGCCGCGCAGCGACCTGTACTCGCTCGGCTGCGTCCTGCACGAGATGCTGACCGGGCACCAGCTCTTCACCGGGCCGACCGACTACGTGGTGTTCGAGCAGCAGGTCAAGGAGCGTCCGCCGGCCATCCCCGGGCTTCCCGACGAGCTGGGCGCGCTCCTGGCCGAGCTGCTGGAGAAGCAGCCGGAGAACCGGCCGGCCGACGCCGACGAGCTGTACGAGCGGCTGGCCCCCTTCGCCGTCGAGCTGCCGATGCTGCCCGGCTTCCTGACCGAGGCGCCGAGCCCCGGCCGCATGTACGCCCGCATGGTGGGCCGCGTGCTCAGCCGCCGGTCGTAGCGCCCGGGAGCGCGGCGAAGGCGGCGATCAGGGCGTCCCCCAGGCGGTCGCGCCAGCAGTAGCGGTCGTGGCCGCCCTCGAACTCCCGGTAGTCCGCCGCCGCGCCGAGCACGGCCCGCAGCCGCTCGGTCGGGCCGTGCATGTCGTCGTCCTCCAGGCTGCCGAGCTGGAGGTGCACGCGCGGCGCCGGGCCCCTGGCCAGCTCGCCCGTCAGCCATTCGGGCTCGGGGCCGTCCGGCCACCAGAACGAGCCCGACTGCGACACCGCCGCCGCGAACCTGCCGGGATGCCGGTGGGCGGCGTAGACGGCGGTGAGCCCGCCGAGACTCTGGCCGGCGATCACGGTGAAGCCGTCGTGGGGCAGGGCGTCCACGAACCCGGGGTCGCAGGTGAGCCGGGCCGTGCGCTCGGGGCCCGACTCGACCAGCCAGGCCCGGACCGGCGGGATGCGGCCGGCGGCGATGAGGTTGTCGAGGATGACGGGCAGGTCCTCGGTCCACTCCTCGCCGTCGAGCGCCACCAGCGAGCCGACCGGCGGGAGCGCGGGCTCGTACCGGAACCCGGGGGGCTCGCGGACGAGCCGGTGGCGGCGCCGGCCGGGGACCAGCCACGGTGACGACGGGGTCGTCTCGGCGATCGAGAAGCCCCGCCACAGGCGGGGGTTGAGCGGGTCGGCGACCGGTGCGCCGTCCACCTGGAGGTGGTAGGAGGCGCGCCAGCCGCGCCGCACGCGGAACGTGCGGCTCCAGAGGCCCGGCGCGCGCTCCAGCAGGGCGTCGATGCCGTCGGGACGCAGCCTGCCGGCCAGGACGCGCACCTCACGGGCGGGACCGTGCCACAGGAACGTGACAGCGTCGTGCTCGTCGTCGAGCCGGGCGACGACGGGCGTGACGGGTGTGCCGCTCCGGCCGGGCGCACCGGGGCGCGGAACCTGCAGGGTCTCGGGCGGAAGGTCGCTCGTCACGGCGGGCCGCTCCTCAGTCCGGTCGGACACGTTGCAGCACCCTACCCCACCCGCTCCCGGCCCGGCCCCTGAACGCGCTCTCTCGGTAACGCCGATCGTTATGCGGACCCCGTTGACAGGGCGGCGGGACGGCCGCGAATCTGGCGAGAGAGCGCTCTCTCACATCCCCCGTTCTCCCCCCAGGAGGGTTTCCATGACCCCTCGTGTCCGGCGGCTCGCCCTGCCCGTGCTCGCCGCGTCCCTGCTCGCGCTGGCGACGGCCTGCGGTGGCGGCGCAGGCCCCACCACCGAGGCGAGCGCCAAGCCCGGCGAGAAGATCAAGCTGTCCATCGGCCTCTTCGGCGACTTCGGCTTCAAGCCGCTCTACGAGGAGTACAACAAGACCCACCCGAACATCGAGATCACCGAGGCCGTCACCCAGTTCAACGACCACCACAACAACCTGGTCAAGCGCCTGGCCACGAACGCCGGCGCGGGTGACGTCGAGGCCGTCGAGGTGGGCTACATCAGCACCTTCACCTCCCAGCCCGGCAAGTTCGTCGACCTCAAGCAGTACGGGCTGGACAAACGCCAGGGCGACTACCTCGACTGGAAGTGGCAGCAGGGCCTCAGCAAGGACGGACAGCAACTCCTCGGCCTCGGCACCGACGTCGGCGGCCTGGCGATGTGCTACCGCAAGGACCTGTTCAAGAAGGCCGGGCTGCCGAGCGACCGGGCCGCGGTGAGCGCTCTCTGGCCCACCTGGGAGCAGTACATCGAGACCGGCAAGAAGTTCGGCGCCGCGAACGTCGCCGGCGCCAAGTTCGTCGACTCCCCCGGCGAGATCTTCCGCGCCATGGTCAACCAGGCTCCGGTCGGCCTGTACGACGCCCAGGACAAGATCATCGTGGACAGCAACCCCGACGTGAAGAAGGCGTGGGACCTGTCCAACCAGCTCACCCAGGAGGGCCTGACCGCCAAGCTGGCCGCCTTCACCCCGCCGTGGAACACCGGCTTCGCCAAGGGCTCGTTCGCCACGATCATCTGCCCCGCCTGGATGACCGGGTTCATCCAGGAGCAGGCCAAGGACGCCTCCGGCAAGTGGGACATCGCGACCGTGCCGGGCGGTTCGGGCAACAGCGGCGGCTCGCATCTGATGGTGCCCAAGCAGAGCAAGCACCCGAAGGAGGCGGCCGAGCTGATCGACTTCCTGACCTCCAAGGAGAACCAGGCCAAGGTGTTCAAGGAGGAGGGCACGTTCCCGTCGATCCCGGCGCTGTACGACGACCCCTCGATCCAGAACTTCACCAAGCCGTTCTTCGGCGACGCCCCCATCGGCAAGATCTACTCCGACGCCGCCAAGGCGCTCAAGCCGCAGCACCTCGGCCCCAAGGAGGCCGACGTCCGGGTGGCGATCGGCAACGGGCTCGGCCGGGTCGAGCAGGGCAAGCAGACGCCCGACGAGGCGTGGGCGCAGGTCCTCCAGGACGTCCAGAAGATCAAATGAGTACGCTCCCGCTGTCGGCGCCGGCCCGGCACCGGCGGCGTGGCGTGCGGCACACCCTCGACGTGAGGGTGTCGCCGTACGCCTACGTCGCCCCCTTCTTCCTGCTGTTCTGCGCCTTCGGGCTGTTCCCGCTGGTCTACACGGCCTGGGTGAGCCTGCACGACTGGACCCTGCTGTCGGAGGAGCACACGTTCGTCGGCGCGAAGAACTTCCAGACGCTGCTGGCCGACGGCTACTTCTGGAACGCCACCTTCAACACGCTGTCCATCGGCGTGCTGTCCACCGTGCCGCAGCTCCTGCTGGCCGTCTGGCTGGCCCACCTGCTGAACCGGCGGCTGCGCTTCCAGACGCTGCTGCGCATCTCGATGCTGCTGCCCAACGTCACCAGCGTGGTGGCCGTGGTGGTGATCTTCAGCCAGCTCTTCGGCCGCGACTTCGGGCTGATCAACTGGGTGCTGTCGTGGGTCGGCATCGGGAAGATCGACTGGGCGGCCGGCACCGCCACCTCGCACATCGCGCTCTCCGTGATGATCATGTGGCGCTGGACCGGCTACAACGCGCTCATCTTCCTGGCCGCCATGCAGGCCGTGCCGCGCGAGCTGTACGAGGCCGCCACCCTCGACGGCGCGAGCAGCTTCACCCAGCTGCGCCGCATCACCATCCCGATGATCCGGCCGACGATCATCTTCGTCGTCATCGTCTCCACGATCGGCGCGATGCAGATCATCGCCGAGCCCCTGCTGTTCGGCCAGAGCAGCGGCGCGGGCGGCGGCGCGGCCAGCGGCGGCCCGGACCGCCAGTACCAGACGCTCGCGCTGTTCGTCTACGAGCAGGGCTTCACCAAGTTCGACTTCGGGTACGCCTCGGCGGCGTCCTGGCTGATGTTCCTGGTCGTGGTGGCCGCCGCCGGGATCAACTTCCTGATCAGCCGCCGGGTGAAGGGCGGCACGACATGAGACTGCGCTACCTGACCCTCATCGCGGTCGCCTTCTTCTCCGCCTTCCCGCTCTACTACAGCGTCGTGGTGGCCTCGCGGCACAACTCGGCGCTGGCCGAGGTCCCGCCGCCGCTGCTGCCCGGCGGGAACCTCCTCGCCAACGTCGCCCGCGTGTTCGACACCGTGCCGTTCGGGCTGGCGCTGCTGAACTCGGTCATCGTGGCGGGCTCGATCGCGGTCGCGGTGATGTTCTTCTCGACGCTGGCCGGGTTCGCCTTCGCCAAGCTGAGGTTCCGGGGCAGGAACGCCATGCTGGTGATCACCGTGGCCACCATGATGGTCCCGGCCCAGCTCGGCATCATCCCGCTCTACCTGCTCATGGTGAAACTGGAGTGGACCGGCACGGACTACGCGCTGATCGTGCCGGCGCTGGTCAACGCGTTCGGGGTGTTCTTCATGACCCAGTACCTGACCCGGGCGCTGCCGGACGAGCTGCTGGAGGCCGGGCGGGTGGACGGGTGCACGACGTGGGGCCTGTTCTGGCACGTCGTGCTGCCCGCCGCGCGGCCGGCGGCGGCCGTGCTCGGCATGCTGACGTTCATGTCGGCGTGGAACGACTACTTCTGGCCGCTGGTCGTGCTGAACCCGGACAACCCGACCGTCCAGGTGGCGCTGTCCACGCTTGCCAGCGGTTACGTCAACGACTACGTGCTGGGCCTGGCGGGCACGGCGGTCGGCGTCCTGCCGCTCGTGGCGGTCTTCGTGCTGTTCGGCAGGCAAATCATCGGTGGAATCATGCAAGGAGCTGTTAAGGGATGAAGTTTCCCGAGGAATTCGTCTGGGGAGCCGCCACGGCCTCCTACCAGATCGAGGGGGCGGTCAAGGAGGACGGGCGCGGCCGGTCGATCTGGGACACCTTCTCCCACACTCCCGGGAAGGTCGCCGGCGGCGACACCGGCGACGTGGCCTGCGACCACTACCACCGGTACAAGGACGACGTCGCGCTGATGCGCGAGCTGCGGCTGCGGGCCTACCGGTTCTCGGTGGCGTGGCCGCGCGTGCAGCCGGAGGGAGCCGGGCCGGTCAACCCGCGCGGCCTCGCCTTCTACGACAAGCTCGTAGATGAACTACTAGCCGCCGAAATTTCGCCCTATGTCACGCTTTATCACTGGGACCTTCCCCAAGCCCTCGAAGACCACGGCGGCTGGACGAACCGCGACACGGCCTACCGTTTCGCCGACTACGCCCAGGCCGTGCACGACCGGCTCGGCGACCGGGTGACCCACTGGACGACGCTCAACGAGCCCTGGGTGTCGGCCTTCCTCGGCTACGGCAACGGCGTGCACGCGCCCGGCCGCCGCGACCCGGGCCAGGCCATGCGCGCGGCCCACCACCTGCTGCTCGGCCACGGCCTGGCGGCGAGCCGGCTGCGGGCGGCGGGGGCGCGCAGCATCATGCTCGTGGTCAACTCCGCGCCGGTGCTCACCCCGGCCCAGGTCAACGACCCCACGGCGGTCGCCGGCGAGGCGGACGCGGCCGCCGCCGAACGTGTCCACGCCCTGCTGACCAGGCAGTTCCTCGACCCGGCGGTGCACGGCAGGTACCCGGAGGAGGTCCTCGCGGCGGCGGCCCGCAACGGCGGGACCGCGCACGTGCACGACGGCGACCTGGAGCTGATCAACGTGCCGATCGACCTGGTCGGCGTCAACTACTACAACCCGTGCGTGGTCGAGTCGGGCCCGGGGCTGCCCGCCGACGCCGCCTGGCCCGGCTCCGACGGCGTGCGCTTCACCACGGCGGACGCGCCGGTCACCGCGATGGGCTGGCCGATCGTGCCCGACGGCCTGTCCCGGCTGCTCGTCCGGCTCTCGAAGGACTATCCGCAGGTCGGGCTCATGGTCACCGAGAACGGCGCGGCCTTCGACGACCTGGTCGAGGACGGCAGGGTGCACGACGACGAGCGCGTGGCGTACCTGGACGGGCATCTGCGCGAGCTGCACCGGGCCGTCGAGGCGGGCGCCGACCTGCGCGGATACCTCGTGTGGTCGTTGCTGGACAACTTCGAGTGGGCCGAGGGCTACCGGCGCAGGTTCGGCATCGTGCACGTGGACTACGCGACGCAGACCCGGGTGCCCAAGGACAGCGCCCTGTGGTACCGCGACGTGATCGGCAGGAACGGCCTGTAGATTTTTTCCGTGCTCTCCCTCTTGGTGCAGTCATG
Organism: Nonomuraea sp. NPDC049637; assembly: GCF_040675235.1. NCBI lineage: Bacteria > Bacillati > Actinomycetota > Actinomycetes > Streptosporangiales > Streptosporangiaceae > Nonomuraea > Nonomuraea sp. NPDC049637. The sequence goes on along the minus strand of NZ_JBFAOM010000018.1, from coordinate 39,406 downwards.
AGACGCCCGACGCTGGAGGCGGTCGCCGCCCGCGCGGGCGTCTCCCGCGCGACCGCCTCCAGGGTCGTCAACAACCAGACGACCGTCGCGCCGCACATCCGCGACGCCGTGCAGCGCGCCATCGACGAGCTGGGCTACATCCCCAACTCGGCGGCGCGCAGCCTGGTCACCCAGCGCACCGACTCGATCGCCCTGGTCGTCAGCGAGCCGGGCACCCGGGTCTTCTCCGAGGACCCGATGTTCTCCACGGCGATCAGGTCGGCCAGCTACGAGCTGGAGGCGGTCAACAAGCAGGTCGTGCTGATGCTGGCCTCCTCGCCCAAGAGCCACGCCCGGGTGGAGCGGTACATCTCGGGCGGCCACGTCGACGGCGTCATGCTGATCTCCATGCACGGCGCCGACCCGCTGCCGGCCGCGCTGTCGCGCCTGCGCGTGCCCGTGGTCTCCTACGGGCGGCCGGCCGTGCCGGTCGACATCCCGTTCGTCGACAACGACAACGTGGGCGGGGCCGAGGCGGGCGTCCGGCACCTGGTCGAGTCCGGACGGCGCAGGATCGCCACCATCGCCGGCCCGCAGGACATGATCGCCGGGCAGGACCGCCTGACCGGCTACCGCAACGTGCTGCGCGACTCCGACCGCCGCTCGATCGTGGCCGTGGGCGACTTCACCCGGGAGTCGGGCGCGATCGCGATGCGCCAGCTCCTCGGCGACGACCCCGCGCTCGACGCCGTGTTCGTGGGCAACGACCTGATGGCGGTCGGCGCGCTTCAAGCGCTGCGCCAGGCCGGGCGGCGGGTGCCCGACGACGTCGCGGTGGTGGGGTTCGACGACATCGAGGCGGCCAAGTACACCGAGCCGCCGCTGACCACGCTGCGCCATCCCATCGCCGAGCAGGCGGCGGCCATGGTCCGGCTGCTGCTCGGCCTGTTCGAGGGCGGCTCGCGGGAGCCGGTGATCCTGCCGACCGAGCTGGTGGTCCGTGAGTCGGCCTGAGCCCGCCGCAGCCGCCCGGGTGATCTCCGTCGGCGAGGCCGTGGCCGCCGCCGTCGCGGTGGCCGAGGAGCACGGCCTCACGGTGCGCGAGCCCGTCGTGCTGAAGGACTCCTACAACCTGCGCGTCCACCTGCGGCCGGCGCCGGTCGTGGCGCGGGTGCCCACGGTCACCGCCCTGGCCCGGCTCCGGCCCGAGGAGGCGATGCGGCGGGAGCTGGCGGTCGTGTCGTTCCTGCACGAGCGGGGTGCGCCGGTCGTGCCGCCGAGCGACCTGCTGCCCGCGCGGGTGCACGAGCGCGGCGGGGCGCTGGTGTCGTACTGGCGGCACGTCGAGCACGACGGGTCGCGGCCGGTGACGCCCGAGGTGTTCGGGCGGGCGCTGCGCGAGCTGCACGAGGCGCTGCGCGGGTATCCGGGCGCGCTGCCGCGCCTCGGGCCGGTCCTCGACGAGCCCGGTCACCTGCTCCGGGTGCTCGCCGCCGACCTGGAGCCGGCGGTGTCGGCCCGGCTCGCCGAGGCCCGCGCCGGGCTGGCGGCCCGGCTGCCGGAGGGCGGGCAGGCCGTGCACGGCGACGCCCATCCGGGCAACGTGCTGGTCACGCCCGCCGGCCTGCTGTGGAACGACTTCGAGGAGACCACGTACGGGCCTGTGGGCTGGGACCTGGCCTGCCTGCTCGGGACCGTGCGGCTCGACGGCCGCGCGGCCGTGCGCGCCTACGGCGCCGATCCCGGCGACCCGGCCCTGGCGGTGTTCGCGGAGGCGCGGGCGCTGCAGGCCGTCCTGTGGAGGCTGGTCAGGGCGCGGCGCTTCCCCGAGGAGCGGGCCGCCGCCCGCGCCGTCCTCGACGAATGGCTGCGCGACCCCGCCGGCCGCTGACCCCGGCCCGTTCTCAGACCGGTACGACGCCCTGCGCCGGGCCGAGGAAGTAGCCGCCGGTGGCGTCGAGCACGTGGCCGGTGATCCACCGGGCGTCCGGCCGGGCCAGCAGCGCCACGGCGTCGGCGATGTCCTCGGGACGGCCGATGCGGCCGAGCGCGGTGACCTCGGTGACGCGCCGCTCGGCGACGCCGTCGTGGTCCTCGCGCAGCCAGGCGTTCATGTCGGTCTCGGTGACGCCCGGGGAGACGGTGTTCACGGTGATGCCGCGCGGGCCGAGCAGCGGGGCGAGGGTGAAGCCGAGCGTGTCCAGCGCGCCCTTGGTCATCGAGTACACGACGTCGGGCAGCGCGATGCGCACGACCGCCGAGGACACGTTGATGATCCGGCCGCCGTCGTTCAGCAGCGGCAGCGCCCGTTCGATCACGAAGTACGGCGCCCGCACGTTCACCGCGAACACCCGGTCGAACTGCTCGGGCGTGACCGAGTTCAGCACTCCGCCCAGGATGGCGGCGTTGTTCACCACGATGTCCAGCCGGTCGTCGCGCAGTCCGTCGAACAGGGCGTCCACGCCGTCCTCGAAGGCGGCCTTGACGGCGTACGCCTGGCCGCCGGCGTGCTCGATCTCGGCGACCGTCTCCTTGGCCAGGTCGTCGTTGGTGGCGTAATGGACGATCACCCGGGCGCCGCCGGCGGCCAGGCGTCGCGCCACGGCCCGTCCGATGCCGCGCGAGGCCCCCGTGACCAGCGCGGTCCTGCCTGCGAACTCACTCAATGGTGCTCCTTCATCGGTGGAGCTCCATCGTGCGGCGGGGACGCCGCGGGCGTCCAAGACCGGCTGTTATAGCTTCTTGCTATGGATGCCCATATCCGGGATCTGCGGTATTTCGTGGCGGTCGCGGAGGAGTTGAGCTTCACGCGGGCGGCCACCGAGCGGCTGTTCATCTCCCAGCCCTCGCTGAGCAGGCAGATCAGGCAGCTTGAGCTGTCCCTGCGGGCCAGGCTGTTCGACCGCGACCGGCGGACCGTCGCGCTGACCGCCGCCGGGGCCGCGCTGCTGCCGCTGGCCCGGCAGATCATCGAGCAGTGGGAGGACGCGCGGCGCGCGGTGGCCTCGGCGCGCGAGGAGCGCACGCTGACCGTGGGGTTCCAGACGCGGATCGGGCGGGGGCTGGTGCCGTCCATCGTGGAGGCGCTGCCGGGGTGGGAGCTGCGCTTCCGCCAGATCACCTGGGCCGACCCGACCGTGGGGCTGGGCGACGGGCAGGTGGACGTCGCGGTCGCCTGGCTGCCCGTCCCCGGCGACGGCGTCTACGACTGGACGGTGGTGAGCACCGAGGAGCGGTGGGTGGCGCTGCCCGCCGGGCACCGGCTGGCCGGGCGGGCGGAGGTCGGGCTGGCCGAGCTGGCCGGCGAGCCGTTCGTCGCGCTGCCGCGCACGGCGGGGCCGATGCGGGACTTCTGGCTGGCCGCCGACCGGCGCACCGGCCCGGCGCTGGTCGGGGCGGAGGCGGAGACGGCGGAGGAGGCGTTCGAGGTGGTGGCGTCCGGGCGGGCCGTCGCGCTGGTCTCAGCCGGGAACGCCGAGCTCTACCGGCGCGACGACGTGGTGGCGCGGCCGGTGAGCGGCCTGCCGCCGAGCAGGCTGGCCATCGTCTGGCGGCGCGACGACCGCAGGCCGTCGGTGCGCGCGCTGGTGCGGGAGTTCGTCCGCTGCCTGTGCGCGTGACGGGTCAGGTCGGAATGGTGGCGCGGGCCCCCTCGACGTGGGCGGCCACGCGGTCGGCGCCGCACGACTTCGCCAGGGCGCGGGCCTCGTCGGCGAGCGCCAGCGCCTCGTCGTGCCGCCCCTGGGCGACCGCGATATGAATCAGCCCGACCTGGTTGGACGCGGCCTCGACCGCGTCCCGTTCACGGTCGGACGCGGCGAGCGCGGCGTCGTCCCCTGCGTAGATCCCGCGTTCGTAGAGCTCCCTGGCCCGCTCGATCCACATTCGCCCGAATGTACGGGAAGTCGAGGCCGTGACCAAGGAGGTGCACGGCGGCTCCGGTCAGCCGCGGGCCCGCGCCGTCGAGGCCCTGACCACCAGCTCCGGCTCGAACAGCAGTTCGTCGGCGGGCACCACGGCCTTGTCGATCTGGGCCACCAGCAGGTCGACGGCGGCCCGGCCCATCGCGTCGATCGGCTGGCGGACCGTGGTCAGCGGCGGCTCGGTGCAGTTCATCAGCGCCGAGTCGTCGAAGCCGATGACCGAGACGTCCCCCGGGACGTCGAGGCCGGCCCGCCTGGCCGCCCGGACCGTGCCGAGCGCGAGCAGGTCGCTGGCGCAGATCACGCCGGTCACGCCCTGCTTGACCAGCCTGGACGCGGCCGCGTGCCCGCCTTCCAGGGAGAACATCGTGTGCTCGACCAGCCGCGGGTCGCCGCCGCGGGCCTGGAACGTCTCCAGCTTGCGCCGGGAGGGCATGTGGTCCTTCGGGCCGAGCACCATGCCGACGCGTTCGTGGCCGAGCGCGCGCAGGTGGGACAGGGCCATCTCGGCGGCCACCACGTCGTCGCAGGAGACCTGCGGGAAGTCCAGCCGCTCGACGGCCGCGTTGACCAGGACGGTCGGCAGCTTGCGCTCGTGCAGCAGCTCGTAGTGGTCGTGCGAGGCGTCGGCCTGCGCGTAGAGGCCGCCGGCGAAGACCACGCCGCTGACCTGCTGCTGGAGCAGCAGATCGACGTAGTCTGCCTCGGAGACGCCGCCGACCGTGCGGGTGCAGAGCACCGAGGTGAATCCCTGCTGGGCCAGCGCGCCGCCGACGACCTCGGCGAAGGCGGGGAAGATCGGGTTCTGCAGCTCGGGGAGCACCAGGCCGACCAGGCGGGCCCGGTCGCCGCGCAACTGGGTGGGACGTTCGTAGCCGAGCACGTCGAGCGCGGTCAGGACGGCCTCGCGGGTGGCGTCGGACACACCCGGCTTGCCGTTGAGCACGCGGCTGACCGTCGCCTCGCTCACCCCGACCTTCTTCGCCACCTCTGCGAGTCGTCGCGTCATGCGCAAACTATACGGCCTCCCGCGTAAGCGCTTGCGATCACTTACGTAACCCTCGCCACCCCTTCCCACTCCCGCCCAGAGCGGCCTTCCCGGCAATTTCGGCGCAGCGGACGGGGGAAATGCGGAGTGCCGCACGACAATGACCAGTCAAATGTTTGCGCAATCACGTCAAGCGGTTGCGAAATCCTGCGTCACAACTCCGCCCTGGACGGCAAGCCTTGCCAGTCGCTCACACTCGTCATCGCCGCCGCGCTCAGCAGCGCGCCGCGGTGCAGCCGTTCCTGCGGCGTCAGGCCGTCGAGCGCGGCGCTGATGTAACCGGCCGCGAACGCCTCCCCCGCGCCCGCCATGTCCACCACGGGCACCTGCGGGACGGCCACGTCGTAACGCATGCGGTCGGCGCGCACGCTGGCGCCCTTGGCGCCCCGGTCGACCACCACCTCGCGCTCGGGGGTGAGGGCTGGCTTGACCAGGTCCAGCTCGTCCTGGGCGAGGAAGAGCAGGTGGGACCGGCAGGCCAGCTCGCCGAGCACCTCCTCGGCCTCCCGGACCGAGGGCCACAGCTCGGGCACGTAGTCGACGGCGAAGGAGATCATCACCCCGGCCGTCCGCGCCGCGCCCATGGCGGCGTGCACGGCGTCGAGCGCGTCCCTGCCCAGGGCCGCCGTGACGCCCGTCACGTGCAGCATCTTGGCGGCGCCCACCCGGTCCATCGGCACGTTGCCGGGCGACAGCCGGGACCCGGCCGAGCGGGTGCGGTACTGGGCGGTCACCGGCTCGCGGCCGACGCGCACCTCCCTGAGCACCATCCCGGTACGCGCCCCTTCGACCACCCGCACGTCCTCGACGTCCACGCCCTCGCCCTTGAGCACGGTCAGCGCCCTGGCGCCCAGCTCGTCGTCCCCCACCCGGGCGGCGTACGCGCATCGGTGGCCCAGCCTGGACAGAGCGATCACCAGGGTGAACTCGGGGCCGCAGACGTCCAGTCTGGCCTCGTTCTCGTGCCGCACCCGGCCGCTGGAGACCACCCCGAGCGGCTCGCCGAGCGCGTAGACGTCCGTCATGAGCCAGACTGTAGTTGGTCACGACTGCGCGGATTGATTTTTTCGCATAAGTCCTGGTTGGGACCGTGATCAAATATTTTCTGTATCTTTAGCGAACCTTTTCCCCAACTCGTGCCTCAAAGTAGTAGAGGAAGCCGGCGCGCCCCGGTGCCGGCTTCGAGTCGATACGGGGAGAGGAATCAGCACCCTCATGAGAAAGATCGCAGTAGGAATCATCACCGCCTTCGTCGGCGGGGCCATGTTGGTTTCCGGCGCGGGCGCCGCCTCCGCCACCGCGACCAAGCACGCCACCGAACTCAAGATCCGTGACATCACCCCCAACCCGGTCGTGGTGAAGGCCGGCAGCGAGACCACCGCGTACTTCGACATCGGCGCCAGCTCCGACGTCAAGAAGGTCACGCTGAGCGTGGCTCCGGAGGGCGACGTCCGCACCTTCCGTGCCAAGGACGTCAAGGACCTCGAGGGCTGGCGCTTCGCCGTCCCGTTCACCGAGGGCGACTTCGCCGGCAAGTGGAAGGCCACCGCCGTGGCCTTCGACAAGGACAACAAGCAGGTCGCCACCGACTCGGCGTTCTTCGCCGTCGAGATCCAGAAGGGCAAGGCCGACACCCGCATCACGCGCTTCACGGCCGACCCCTACAAGGTCCGTCAGGGCCGCTCGATCTACTTCTCCGGTCGCCTTCAGGTCGATGACGAAGGCTGGGAGGGCCTGCGCGGCGAGAAGGTCAGCGTCTACTACCGCGCCGACGGCTCCAGCGGCTGGAAGTGGGTCGCCTCGGCCAAGACGTCCTGGGGCGGCAAGTTCGCCACCAAGACCCGCGCCTGGAAGAGCGGCACGTTCAAGGCCGTCTTCGAGGGTGACGACGAGCTCAACAGCTCCGAGAGCCGTCGCGACTACGTCAAGGTCTACCGCTCCTGGCACCACCACTGATTGATCGCCGAGGCCCGGTTCCCCTGCGGGGAGCCGGGCCTCTGGCATTTCCGGATTCTTTTGCCGGAGAGGTTTATCGATCAGCGGATCGCCGCATGGACTGACCCATTTGCAAAAGAGGCGGCCCGCCGCCTCGCGGTCCCCGGCGTCGATCCGACAGGAGCCCCCACATGCCCCACCCCCTGATCGCCCTCGTCCTGAGCCTGACGAGCACGTTGGGGGCGGCCCCTTCGGTCCGTTACGAACCCGCCGGCACGGCCCGGGAGCAGCACGCGAGGAAGCTCCTGAAGGACAGCGGCGTGCTGCGCACCCGGCTCGGCGGCGTCCAGGTCGTCGCCCGCGGCTGCGACGCCCCCCGCGCCACCTGGAACGGCGACCGGCGGCGGATCACCATCTGCTACTCGCTGGTGGCCAAGATCGACCGCACGCTCACCGGCATCTCCGAGACGGAGGAGGCCGACCGGCGCACCACCGCCGCCCGCGTGGACGGCGCGCTGGCCGCCCTCTACCACCACCAGCTCGGCCACGCCCTGGCCGCGCTCAACGGCCTGCCCGCCGGCGAGCCGCGGGCCGACCGGTTCGCCGCGCTGACGCTCGCCGCGCGCGACGGCGGCCACGTGGTGGCCGCCGCCGAGGCCCGCCACCTGCTGGCCGCCCACACCCACGCCGACCACCTGTCGGGAACGGCCGCCGCCGCCACGTTCGCCTGCCTCCTGTACGGCGCCGACCCCGTCAAGTACGCCCGCATCGCCAAGGGCGGCTGGGTGCCGGCCCAGCGCGTCCCGTCGTGCCGCGCCGAGTACGAGCGGGCCAGGGCGGAACTGGGGTCACTGGCCGTGAAAGTCGGGGCCTGAGGGGTACGTCCGGATGTATGGCTGAGGAGCTGCTCAGGGACTTCGACCCGTTCGACATCTTCGACACCGAGGCGGCCCGGCTCGACCGGTTCTTCGACGGGCTCGACGAGGCGGGCTGGGCGCGTCCGTCCCGCTGCGCCGGGTGGTCGGTGCGCGACGTGCTGGCCCATCTGGCGGGCGAGGAGGCGTACAACCACGCCTGTCTCGACGGCACCGTGCAGGAGCTGCTGACCCGGGTGGCCGCCGAGGGGGTGACCGGGTTCAACGACTTCAACGAGTGGACCGTACGGCAACGCCGCGACGTGCCCGTCGAGGAGGTGCTCCAGGAGTGGCGCACCAAGAACGGCGAGACGCGCGAGCGTATGCGCGCCCTCGGCCCCGACGCGCTGATCGACACGGCGGCGGGCCCGTACCCGGTGGGGTTGCAGACCTTCCACTACGACTCCGAGTACGCCACCCACGCCGACGACGTCGGCGCGCCGGTGGCGCAGGAGGAGATCGACGACCGGACGTTCTGGCGGGTCGCCGTCGGGCGGTTCGTGCTGGCCGAGCAGGAGTCGAGGGCTCAGGTGGAGCAGACGGCCGAGCAGATCTGGGTGAGCGTCGACCAGGGCAGCGCGTCGTTGTCGTACCCGGAGTTCGTGGAGGCCACCGTGGGGCGGCTGCCGACCGACGGGCTCGACCCGCGGGTCGCCGCCGCGCTGCGGTGCCTGGCCTGAGAGGAGAGCGGGATGTGGCTGCGTAACCGTGCGGGCACCGAGCCGGTGACGGCGCGCAGCCCGCTGCGCGCCAGGCGGGTCCTGTCATGGATCGCCCTGGTGGTCGCCGCGGCCGCGGCGGTCTTCTTCGTGATCCGCGCGATGGCCACGGGTGAGCAGGTGTGGGTCTGGGAGGCCGCCCTGGCCGCCGCGGTGGCCGTGGTGGCCGCCGTGGACCTGGCGGTGCTCAGACGCCGGCGCGCCGGGCCGTCGGGCGGCGGGTCAGGTAGTGAGCACGGCCGGTGAGAAGGCGGGCACGGCCGGTCAGGTGGTGAGCACGTGGGTCAGGTCGTGAGCACGGCGGGTCACGTGGTGAGCACGGCCAGCAGGAGCAGCAGGATCACCGCGGCGGCCACCCCGAAGATGATCCAGACATGGGTCAGCGCCCACACTCGCAGCCGGTCACCGTAGGCCTGCGGGTAGTCGATGCCGTCGGACTCGATCCTGTTGATCGCCGCCACGCGCCGGGCCAGTTCGGGGTCGTCCCGTTCGAGCCCCTGCTCGATCTCAGCGAGGATGCGGCGTTCCCTTCCAGAGAGACCCATCGCGATCACCATTGCTCCCACGCCGGTGAAAGCCTTGTACCCACCGGTAGCCCCGGCATGCCCGCCCGGCGCCTCCTTGGCGTGACATGCCGAAACCCCCGGCCGTTCCGGCCGGAGGGCGCGGAACGGACGGGGGCGGGTCAAGCCTTGGCTGTCATTTCTTGCCGTAACGCTGGTTGAAGCGCTCGACGCGGCCCTCGGTGTCGAGGACGCGGCTGCGGCCGGTGTAGAACGGGTGGCTGGCCGACGACACGTCGACGTCCACGACCGGGTAGGTCCTGCCGTCCTCCCACTCGACGGTCCTGCTGCTCGTCAGGGTCGAGCGGGTGAGGATGGCGAAGCCGGCGCTCGGGTCGCGGAAGACGACTGGACGGTACGAGGGGTGCAGGTTCTTCTTCATGCCCCTCTCAACCCGGTGGCAATGGTTTTCATTCCCTCGCTTCCGGGTCCATCCCGAGCACGGTCCGGCCGCCGTCCACGGGGATCGTCGCCCCGTTGACGAACGAGGCGTCCGGCGAGAGCAGGTGCGCCACGACCGCGGCCACCTCGCCGGGGAAGGCGACCCGGCCGAGGGGGTGCACCCTGGCCATCTCGCGCTCGACGTCCACCACCTCGTCCGCGGTCCTGGAGGCCAGGAAGTCCTCGTAACGCTCGGTGGCCACCGAGCCGGGCGCGACGGCGTTGACCCTGATGCCGTACCGGCCGTACTCGACGGCCAGCGACCTGGTCAGGCCCTCGGTCGCGGCCTTCGCGGTGGCATAGGGCAGGCTGCCGGGAACCGCCCGCGTGGCCTGGTGGGAGGTGACGTTGACGATCGCGCCCGGCGTGCCCGCCGCGAGGAAGCGGCGGACGGCGACCGCGCAGCCCACCAGCGCCAGGTCCAGGTTGGCCGCGATCAGCTGCCTGACCTCGGCGATCGGGGCGTCGTGCACGGAGGCGTCCCGGAAGATCGCCGCGTTGTTGACCCAGCCCGCCAGCGTGCCGGCCTCCTCGGCCCGGTCGGCGGCCCAGGAGACCAGTTCCTCGTCGGCCGCGTCGCCCACCACGGGGATGACGCGCGGGCCCGTCCAGGACAGCGAGCCGCCGTCGCGGTCGATGACGACGACGGTGTCCTTCTCCCCCAGGAGCCGCTGGACCACGGCCTTCCCGATGCCACGCCCGCCGCCGGTCACCACGTAGGAAAGACTCATGCGTCCGACGCTACTCGCTCCCGGAGTGACCCTTCTCACCGTATTTCCGGCTGGTGAACGGGAACGAACCAGGACGTGATCGCCGTATCCGGTCCGAGGTCGCCGGCCCGCGTGGTCGGGGCGCTCGCGATCACGCAGACGGCCGGCTACGGCGTGCTCTACTACGCGTTCTCGGTGTTCATCCCGCCGATGGCCCGCGACCTGCGGACCGGGGTCGCCCAGCTCACCGGCGCGATCACGGTGTCGGTGCTGGTGTCCGCGCTGGTCGCGCCCTTCGTCGGACGCCTGCTCGACCGGCACGGCGGGCGCGCGCTGATGACGGCCGGGTCGCTGCTGGGCGGGCTCGCGGTGCTCGCCTGGTCGCAGGTGCGCACCGTGACGCAGCTCTACCTGGCGTGCGCGGCGCTCGGGATCGCCTCGGCCATGGTGCTCTACGAGGCCGCCTTCGCGGTGATCGTCGCCGGTTTCGACCCGGCCCGGCGGGCGCGCGCGCTGCTCGCCGTGACGGTGGTGGCCGGGTTCGCCTCCAGCATCTTCCTGCCGCTGACGGGGTTCCTCGTGGACCGGTACGGCTGGCGGCAGGCGCTGGTCGTCCTGGCCGCCGGGTACACGCTGACGGCCGTGCCGCTGCACGCGCTGGCCGTGCGGGGGCGGGGGACGTCCGCGCCGCCGGCCCGGCGTCGCGCGATCGTCGGCTCCGCGCTGCGCGAACGGCCGTTCTGGCTGCTGGTGGCCGCCTTCCTGGCCCAGACGGGCGCGGTGGCGGTCATGGGGGTGCTGCTGGTGACGTACCTGATCGCGCTCGGGCATCCGCCGCTGTTCGCGGCGAGCGTGGCCGGGCTGCTCGGCGTGTTGTCGGTGACCGGGCGGCTGGTCACGACGGGGCTGCAGAGCAGGTGGCCGGTGGCGCTGGTCACGGCGGCGATGTTCGCCGTCCAGGGGGTGGCCGCGCTGCTGCTGCCGCTGGCGGGCGACAGCGCGGCCGGGGCGGTGGCCGGGGTGGTGCTGTTCGGGCTGGGGTTCGGGGTGGCCACGATCGCCCGTCCCGCCCTGCTGGCCGACCGGTACGGCACGGCCGCGTACGCGACGCTGAGTGGCGCGCTCGCCCTGCCCGTCACGGTGTCCAAGGCCGTGGCCCCGCTGCTGTCGGCGGCGGTGGCGCAGGTCGCCGGATACCCGGCGGTGATGGCCTCGGTGGCGGCGGCCTGCGTGCTCGGAGCGCTCTCGCTGGTGGCCTACGATCGGTACGGGCGGGCGCCGGAGCGACAGGCCGCGTTGCCAGCCGAGCCGACCTGAGACCCGCGGTCCGCCGTCGGCGGAACTGACGGAACGTCGGCCGACGACCACGTAAGGTAGCCGCATGGATACCCCCACCGAGGCTCTCCACCGCGTCTTCGGTTACGACTCGTTCAGGGCGGGTCAGCAGGAGATCATCGACCACGTCGTCGGCGGCGGCGACGCGCTGGTGCTCATGCCCACCGGCGGCGGCAAGTCGCTGTGCTACCAGATCCCCGCGCTCGTGCGCCCCGGGGTGGGGGTCGTCGTCTCGCCGCTGATCGCGCTCATGCAGGACCAGGTCGACGCGCTGCGCGCGCTCGGCGTGCGGGCCGGTTTCCTCAACTCCACCCAGGACTTCGACGAGCGTCAGCTCGTGGAGGCGGAGTTCCTGGCCGGCGAGCTCGACCTGCTCTACCTCGCCCCCGAGCGGCTGCGCGTCGAGGCCACGATGCGGCTGCTGGCCAAGGGCGAGATCTCGTTGTTCGCCATCGACGAGGCCCACTGCGTGGCGCAGTGGGGCCACGACTTCCGCCCCGACTACCTCGCCCTGTCGGAGCTGCGCGAGCGCTGGCCGCAGGTGCCGCGCATCGCGCTGACCGCCACCGCCACCCCGGCCACCCACGCCGAGATCTCCACCCGGCTCGGCCTCGACCAGGCCCGCCATTTCGTGGCCGGCTTCGACCGGCCCAACATCCAATACCGCATCACGTCCAAGAGCGACCCCAAGCGGCAGCTCCTCGACTTCCTGCGCACCGAGCACCCGGGCGACTCCGGCATCGTCTACTGCCTGTCGCGCTCGTCGGTGGAGAAGATCGCCGCGTTCCTGACCGACCACGGCATCGCCGCGGTGCCCTACCACGCGGGCCTCGACGCCCGCACCCGCGCCGCCCACCAGTCCCGCTTCCTGCGGGAGGACGGGCTGATCGTGGTGGCCACCATCGCGTTCGGCATGGGCATCGACAAGCCCGACGTGCGTTTCGTCGCCCACCTCGACCTGCCCAAGTCGGTCGAGGGCTACTACCAGGAGACCGGCCGCGCCGGACGCGACGGCCTGCCCGCGACCGCCTGGATGGCCTACGGCCTGCAAGACGTCGTCCAGCACCGGCGCATGGCCCTGGAGGGCGACGAGGCCCACCGCCGCCGCCAGGTCCTCCACCTCGACGCCATGCTGGCGCTGTGCGAGACCGCCGGCTGCCGCCGGGTCATGCTGCTCGACTACTTCGGGCAGAAGGGCGCCGAACCCTGCGGCAACTGCGACACCTGCCAGAGCCCGCCCGAGTCCTGGGACGGCACGATCGCCGCCCAGAAGGTGCTGTCCACCGTGCTGCGGCTGAAGCGGGAGCGCGGCCAGAAGTTCGGCGTCGGGCAGGTGGTCGACATCCTGCTCGGCAAGAAGACGGCCAAGGTGCTCCAGCACGGCCACGACTCGCTGTCCGTCTTCGGCGTGGGCACCGACCTGGGCAACGCCGAGTGGCACGGCGTGGTCCGGCAACTGCTGGCGCAGGGCCTGCTCGCGGTGGAGTCCGACCACGGCACGCTGGTGCTCACCGACGCCAGCGCCGACGTGCTGCGCGGGCAGCGGGAGGTGCCGTTGCGCCGCGACACGGCCCGTCCGGCGTCCCGGGCGTCCAGGTCGTCGTCCGGGTCGTCCGGGTCGTCCGGGGCGAAGGGCCAGCCGGCCGCCGAGCTGCCCGCCGAGGCGGTGCCGCTGTTCGAGCGGCTGCGGGCCTGGCGGGGCGCGGTCGCCAAGGAGCAGGGCGTGCCCGCGTACGTCATCTTCCACGACGCCACGCTGCGGGAGATCGCCACGTCGTCGCCGTCCTCGCTGGCGGAGCTGAGCAGGGTCAACGGGGTCGGGGAGAACAAACTCGCCAAATACGGAGAGCAGGTCCTGGAAGTGGTTGGGGCGGCGGGCACAGAAGACGCCTGACGCCGTCCCGGTCAGCCCCGTCCGGCTCCGCTTGGCGTTGGGCGGGCCACGGTTCGGGGTGATGGCGACGGCCGCACGAAGAACGGTCGTCGCCATCACGCTGGCCGACCTGGTCGAGGCGCGTGGCCCGCGACCGGCCGGACGGATCCGGGCCCCGGTGTCCCTCTTTGATCGTACGGGGTGCCGCCGCCGGGTGGGGGGCCGGTCATGCCGTCAGTTCGGGTCGCGGCCGAGGTAGGCGAGAAGGTGGTCCTGGGCGGTGCCCAGCGGGGGCGGCCGCAGCCGGGCGGCGAACCGGAACGGGCGGTCCTCGTCGGTGACGAAGAGCTGGGCCAGGTCCAGCAGCTCTTCGGCGAGGGCGTGCGGGATCGGGCGGCGTTCGCCGCAGGCCCGCGCGATGTCCCAGCCGTGCACGGTGATCTCGATGGCGCCCGCCGCGGCCACCATCGGCGTCGTCATGGGCACGTTCCCCACCGCGATCATCCCGGCCCGGATCGTTCCCGTCCACGTGCCGAGCACCTCCGTCGCGCCGTCCCTGAGCAGCAGCGCCGGGTTCCCGGACGCCGGCCCGCCGACCGGCACCGGCCTGCGGGCGGTGGCGATGCGGCCGAGCGCGGCCTCGTTCAGGGCCTCGAAGGAGTCCTGCATGTGGTCCAGGAGCTCCTGGAGGTTCCAGCGGGAGCACGGGGTGGGCCGGCACAGGACGTGTGGGCTCACCACGCGCAGGCTGCCCAAGGTGTAGTGGATGGCCCGCTCCAGCAACGCCACCCCTGCCGTCAACGCCCGTGCCCGTTCGTCCATGTCGCCTCCTCGATACATACAGACCTTGAGGGAAGCGGAAAATCATCGGCCCTGGCGACGAAGTGCCGTTCACGCCCGGCGGGCAGAGCGGATGGGCCGGGCCTTCCAGCGGTCGCCGGCGGCGGCACGATGACGCCGTAAGGGGGCGCCGGGAGGAGCGCGAGTGCGGGCTTCTGGTGCGGCGGCCAGATCGTCCTGGATCGGCAAGGAGCGGGTGCCGCTGGTCGGGCCTGGTGCTCCCCCGTTGGAACCTTTCGGGCGGGTGGGGGGTAGGTGAGGGCATGAGGAAGATGGCGGTGTTTGCGGTGGCGGCGTTTCTGGCGGGGGCCGGGTGTGCGACGGCCGGGGGTTCCGGGACGGCGACGGGGGCAAGTGGCGGCGCCGGGTCCTCGTACGGAGGTGAGGGCGGCGCCGGGTCCTCGTACGGAGGTGAGGGCGGCGCCGGGTCCTCGTACGGAGGTGAGGGCGGCGCCGGGTCCTCGTACGGAGGTGAGGGCGG
>NZ_JBFAOM010000018.1:0-24547 GCF_040675235.1 Nonomuraea sp. NPDC049637 | reverse complement strand
GGCGCCGGGTCCTCGGTGAGCGCGTCTTCGGGCATCACGCCGAGCGGAGACGGGAGCGGGCCCTCAAGCCCGACCCCCGACGCCACTCCGCCCGCCGCCTCCGGCCCGACCGCCGACGCCACCCCTACCGCCGCCTCCGGCCCGAGCACCGGTGCCGGCCCCCTCCCCAGCCCGAGCCTGACCCCAACCGCCACCCTGAGCATCGACGCCCGCCCGAGCCCTGGTGCCGGTGGCGGGAGGGGGAGGTCGAATGCGGGGGCGGGGTGCCGGGGGGCGTTGGTAGGTGGCGGGAGTGGGTTTCCGGAGGTGCGGGGGGTGTCGGCGGACGCCGAGGTGTGGGGGTTGTTGTTCGTGTCCGGGCTGCCGCTTCGCCGGCATGAGACCATCAAGATCGTGTGGCGGATGACCGGGGACGGGCCGCTGACGGTCAGGGCGTCCCTTCCTGACGGCACCGCCGCCCGTCTCGCCTGGGGGCCCGAGGAGCACGGCGGGTCGTCCTGGCACCGGCCGGGGGACGAGTGGGGCACCGGGCTCGTCTTCCCCAAGCCCGGCTGCTGGAAGATCGAGCTCAGCCGCGCCCACGGCAAGGGTCACCTCTGGCTACCGGTCGCCCAGCAGCCCCCGACACCCCGCCGCACGAACCACCGCTGACTTCCAGCCCCCCACCGCACGCGCCGCCCTGGCTATCGGTCGGCCAGCGCCCGGTCCACGAAGGTCTGGACGTCGGTGAGGACCTCGTCCCGGTTGGTCTCGTTGAAGACCTCGTGACGGGCGCCGGCGTAGATGCGTTCGGTCAGGTCGGTGCCCTTGACCGCCTCCACCCCGGCCCGGCTGCCGTCCAGCGGTACGAGCTGGTCGTCGTCGCCGTGCACCCACAACGTGGGCAGGGCGCCGAACGTGCCGCCCTTGGCGATCGTGTCCAGCATCGCGGCGAACGCCTCCACCGTGGCCCGCTTGAACGGCCCGTGCCAGACCAGCGGGTCGTCGGCGTACGCCGCCCCCACCGACGGATCGCGGGAGAGCGTGGCCGGGTCGATGGGGATGTCGGGCAGCTCGTCGAGCGCCATCAGCGCGGGGATGACCGCCCACTCGCCGATCACCGGGCCCGACAGCACCAGCGCGGTCAGGCCCTCGGCGTAGCGCTGGGCGTACCGGGCGGCGATCATGCCGCCCATGGAGTGGCCGATCAGCACGACCGGGACGCCCGGGTGGTCGGCCTTGGCGCGCTCCTCGACGGTGTGCACGTCGGTGACGACGTCCTCGAAGTCCTCGACGAGCACGCGTTCGCCCGCCGACCTGCCGTGGCCCATGTGGTCGAGCCCGTAGACGGCGGCGCCGTGCCGGACGAGACGGTCGGCCACGTACTCGTAGCGGCCGATGTGCTCGCCGTATCCGTGGACCAGGAGGGCGAGGTAGCGGGGCCGGCCGTGCGGCCATTCGCGGACGACGTTCAGCCCCCGCGTGCCGGTGAAGGTGTGCTCTCTCGACTCGGCCATGAACTTCCTCTCCCATCCAGCCACGACGTCCGAAAACCGCTGACTTCCGCGGGCGCGCCGGTGTTGTAGAGAGTATGGACATCCACACCACCATCGACAGTCCGCTGGGCGAGATTCTGCTCGTCGGCGACGGCGCGGGACGGCTGACCCGCGTGTCGTTCGACGTGGGCGCGCCGCCCGGACGCCGGGAGCCGGCCGCGTTCGAGGAGGCCGAACGACAGCTCGGCGAGTACTTCGCGGGCGGGCGCACCTCGTTCGACCTGCCCCTGGCCGCCCGCGGGACGGCGTTCCAGCAGCGGGTGTGGGCGCAGGTGGCGGCGCTGCCGTACGGGACGACGACGAGCTACGGCGAGCTGACCGCCCGCGCCGGCGTGGCGCGGGACCGGGTCCGCGCGGTCGGCGCCGCGATCGGCGCGAACCCGCTGCTCGTCGTGGTCCCCTGCCACCGGGTGGTCGCCGCGGACGGCGCGCTGACCGGCTACGCGGGCGGCCTGGAACGCAAGTGCGACCTGCTCACCCTCGAAGGCGTCCTGCAGCCGCAGCTCTGGAGCGTGTCGTCATGACGCCGCAGGTCGAGGGGGCCGACTGGGAGCGGCTGGCCGGGGAGCTCGACGCCCACGGCTGCGCGCTGACGCCCAGGCTGCTCTCGCCCGGGGAGTGCGCGGAGATCTCCGGCCTGTACGACGAGGCCGGCCGGTTCCGCTCGACGGTCGACATGGCCCGTCACCGGTTCGGCTCCGGCCAGTACCGGTACTTCCGCCGGCCGTTCCCGCCGCTGGTCGAGGAGTTGCGGGCAGCGTTCTATCCCCGCCTGCTGCCGATCGCCCGCGACTGGGCGGCCCGGCTGGGGCAGCCCGCGCCCTGGCCGGACGACTTCGGCGAGTGGCTGGACATGTGCCACGCGGCGGGACAGACCAAGCCGACCCCCATCCTGCTGCGCTACCGGGAGAACGACTGGAACGCGCTCCACCGCGACCTGTACGGCGACCTGGTGTTCCCGCTGCAGGTCGTCATCGGGCTCGACCGGCCCGGCGAGGACTACACCGGGGGCGAGTTCCTGCTGGTGGAGCAGCGGCCGAGGGCCCAGTCGCGGGGCACGGTGACCGCGCTGCCGCAGGGGCACGGGCTGATCTTCACCACCCGCGACCGGCCGGTGCGCTCCTCGCGCGGCTGGTCGGCCTCGCCGGTGCGGCACGGGGTCAGCACCGTGCGTTCGGGGCTGCGGCACACCCTCGGCCTGGTCCTGCACGACGCGACATGACGGACCGGCGCACAACCGAGCGCACGACCGGGCGACCGGACGGACAGACGGCCGAGCTGGAGGCGCTGCTCGCCCTCGTCCGGGCCCAGCGCCCACGGGCAGGCGCCGTCGTCGTCGGCCACGGCCGGGACGGCGCCCGCCTGGCCGAGGCGTTCGCCGACGCCTGGGACGGGACGGTGCTCGCGGTGGTCGCCTGGCCGGAGACGGCGGCGTCGTGGCTGCGCCAGGCCAGGCGGTTCACGGCGGGTGAACCGGACGCCTGGGTGGTCGCGGGCGCGCCGGCCGGATGGGCCGGGATGAGCGAGCGCCTGCGCCGCAGCACCGACTGGGATCCGCGCCGGACGTACGGTTCGGCGGCCACGGCCCGCGCGGTCGCCCTGGCCGCTCCTGGGACACTGGAAGGCATGCGCGGAGCCGACACCGACGGCACAACATGGCGAATAGGCCGAAACCTGATATATCGGGACCCGAGATGATCCCTCTACCCATGCGGGAGATCGCCCCGGGCGCGGTGCACGTCCCGGGCTGGCTGTCCCTCGCCGAGCAGCAGGACCTGGTGCGCGCCTGCCGGGCGTGGGCGACCGGCCCGGTGCCGATCCGGCACACCGTGCTGCCCGGCGGCGGCGTGATGTCGGTGCGGACGGTGTGCGTCGGCTGGCACTGGCAGCCGTACCGGTACACGCGTCTGGCGCACGACGTGAACGGGCGGCGGGTCGCCGCGTTCCCCACGTGGCTCGGCGACCTCGGCCGCCGCGCGCTGGCCGACGCCTACGGCCGCCCGGACGACGGCTACGACCCCGACACCGCGCTGGTCAACTTCTACGACGGCCAGGCCAGGATGGGCATGCACCAGGACAAGGACGAGCGCTCCGACGCCCCGGTGGTGTCGCTGAGCGTCGGCGACACGTGCCTGTTCCGCTTCGGCAACACCGAGACGCGCGGGAAGCCGTACACCGACGTGGAGCTGGCCTCGGGTGACCTGTTCGTGTTCGGCGGCGCGTCCCGCTTCGCCTATCACGGCGTGCCGAAGGTCTACCCGGGCACCGGCGACCCGGCCACCGGCCTGGCCGCCGGGCGCCTCAACGTGACGATGCGGGTGACGGGTCTTCGATGAAGTAGTCGAACTGGTCGCCGGTGAGGGTGCGGCGCAGGATGCGCAGGACCTTGCCCGGGTCGTCGTGCGGGCCCGGGGTGTAGAAGGGCTTGCCGTCGCGGCCGAAGGTGATGGCCGAGCCGCCCTCCCACTTGCCCAGCAGGTCGCTGACCGGCGAGAAGTCCTCGTGGGGCTCGAAGCCGAGGGTGCGGGCATAGTCGATCGAGCCGAAGACCAGGTGCTGGGCCAGCTCGATCGGCACCTCCTGGTAGCCCGCGTACTCGCCGAAGAAGTATTCGCGGAACCTGCGCAGGTCGCGCTCGTCGAGCACGTCCGGGCCGATGGTGTTCTTGATGCCGAGGCAGTAGACGTCGGCGAGGTAGCCGGCGACGGTCATCCGGTCCCAGGTGTGGCGGCGGGCGACCAGCACGCACACCATGCCGCCAGCGCCGGACTCCGGGGCCTCGTCGACCCAGCCCTTGGCCGGGTCGACGCCCAGCCCGGCGCTCCAGCCGACGTTCATCCAGCAGCCGACCACCTCGGGCTCGGCCGACGTCACGTTCTCGGCGGCGATGGCGCGCACGAGGGGCGCGACGACCGACGGCGACACCTTGAGCGCCCGGGCGATCTCCTTGGGAGACCTGCCCTGGGCGCGCAGCTCGCGTACCTGATCCTTCAACTCCACACGCGGCAGCCTAGCGCCCGGCGTCCCGTCAGGCGGACAGGTCGCGGGCGAGCCACGCCAGGAGCCGGGGCGGCCGGGCCTCCCCGTCCGGCTCAGCCGACGGACGAGGTCACGGTGTCCACGTGCTTCTGGCTGACCGAACGTCCCGACACCAGCACGAGGTCGAGCGCGCGCAGGTCGGCCAGGCGGTCGAGCGGGTTGCCGCGGACCGCGATGACGTCGGCGCGCTTCCCGGCCTCCAGGCTGCCGGTCTCGGCCCCGGCCCCGCACGCCTCGGCGGCGCGTACGGTGGCCAGCTCGACGATCTCCGCGTTGCCGAACCCGGCCTCGGCGAAGACCTCCAGCCCCGAGACGTAGTCGTCGGTGCGCTTGTCGAGCCCGGCGATGGCGAACCCGGTGTCGGTCCCGGCGACGAGCCTGATCCCGGCCTCGCGCATGGCGGCGAGGTTGCCCAGCCAGCGGTCCATCGGCTCGGCGCCGACGAGCGCGCGCAGGTTCCAGAACTGGCCGTGCACGGTCGGGCACACGTACGTGCCGCTCGCGGCGATGCGGTCGGCCAGCCGCGCGTCGTAGACCGGGCCCGCCGGGGTGTGGAACGTGCAGTGCTCGATCGTGGTGACCCCGGCCTCCAGCGCGTTGCCGATCGACTCGGGGGCGTGGGCGTGGGCCGCGACGGTCTTGCCGCGCGTCGCGGCCTCCTCCACGGCGGCCCTGATCAGCGCGGCCGGGTACTGGGCCCGCCAGCTCGGCACCGAGCCGGGCGACATCTCGCCGCCCGAGGCCATCACCTTGAGGCAGTCGGCGCCGGCCCGCAGGTTCTCCCTGGCCACCCGCCGGACGGACGGCTCGTCGTCGGCCTCGCCGCCCATGTACCAGCAGTGGCCGCCGGTGACCGTGATCGGCCGGGTCGCGGCGATCAGGTGCGGGCCGACGGCGAGGCCGCCCTCGATCGCGTCGCGCAGGGTGAGGTCGAGGAAGTCGCGTCCGCCGAGGTCGCGGGCCGTGGTGACGCCCGCGGAGACGAGCTTGCGGGCGTTCTCGGCCATGCGCAGCAGCAGGTGGCCGTCGCTCACGGCGCTGCGCCGGGTCACCGGGTCGACCGTGCCGTCGAACCCGAGGTGCACGTGCGCGTCGACGAGGCCGGGCAGCAGGGTGTGGCCGGGCAGGTCGAGGGTCTCGGCGGCCTGGCCCGCACTGCCGCGGGGGCCCACCGAGACGATGCGCGAGCCGTCGATCAGCACTTCGCCGTTCGTGATGACCTCTCCGGGACGCCCGGTGAGCACCGTGCCGGCACGGATGATCCGCATGCCCTCCACAGTGCCACACGCGGCCCCGCCGCGCCCGCCCCCGCCGGGGGCCGGAACACGGGGCCCCAATTGATAGGAAGGTTTACTTATTACGGCATGATGGCCGTCCATGTGGACGCGCGACTTCGTGCTCTTCTTCACCGCCCGCACGGTGTCGATGCTGGGCTCGGCGATGATGCCGGTGGCCACCGCGCTCGGCATGCACGACGCCGGTTACGGCGCCACCGGCGTCGGCCTGGCGCTGGCCGCCTGGATGGTGCCGATGGCCGGGCTCATCCTGTTCGGCGGCGTGCTCATGGACCGGTTCACGCCCCGCCGCATGATGGTCGGCGCCGACCTGGCCAGGACGGCGACGCAGGCCGGCACGGCGGCCCTGTTCGTGCTGGGCCGGCCGGAGTTGTGGCAGGTCGTGGCGCTGTCGGCGGTCGCGGGTGCGGCGGCCGCCATGTACACGCCGGGCGTCGCGGGCACCATCTCCCGGGTCGCGGCCGACGTGCAGCGCGCCAACGCCACCCTGCGCATGTCCGAGGCGATCATGCAGTTGCTCGGGCCGGGGCTGGCCGGGGCGCTGGTCGGGCTGGCCGGGGTGGGCGTGGTGTTCGCCGCCGACTCGGCCGGGTTCGCGATCAGCGCGGTGTGCCTGCTGCTCATGCGGGTGCGGGTGGCGGGCTCCGGCGAGGAGCCTGTGCTGGTGCGGCTGCGCGAGGGCTGGCGGGAGTTCCGGTCGCGCACGTGGATGTGGAGCGTCATCCTGATCTGGGTGGTCTTCGGGATCACCCTGTTCGGGCCGCTGATCCCGCTCGGCTCGGTGGTGGTGACCGACGCGTACGGGCAGACCGCGTACGGGCTGGTGATGTCGGCGAGCGGGGCGGGGACGATCGTGGGCGGCCTGGTGGCGCTGCGGATCAGGCCGGCCAGGCCGCTGGCGGCGGGCGGGATCGGCATGTTCCTGTTCGCGCTGGAGCCGCTGAGCTTCGCGGCCGGCCTGCCGCTCGGCGTGATCATGGCCTGCCACGTGGTGGGCGGCGCTGGGTGGGCGTTCTGGTCGGTGATGTGGGCGACGAGCGTGCAGACGCTGGTGCCGGCCGAGGCGCTGAACCGGGTCAGCGCGTACGAGATCGGCGGCTCGACCATGTCGCTCCCGATCGGCCAGGCGCTGGCCGGGCCGGTGGCCGCCCTGGTGGGCTCTCGCGAGGTGCTGGGCTTCTCCGCGCTGGTCACGGTCGTCGGCTGCCTGGTGCTGCTGTCCCTGCGGCCGGTGCGGCAGATCACCGTAAGGCCGCGGGAAGAGGATCGTAAGGCCGCTCCCGCATCGTAGAGGCATGACAACGACGCAGACCGCACAGTACGAGATCGTCCGCACCTTCGACGCCCCCCGCGAGGACGTCTACGCCGCCTGGACCGAGCCCGAGCGTTTCTCCCGCTGGTTCGGCCCGCGCATGCTGGCCACGCCGGTCGGCCGGATCACCCTCGACGCCCGTCCCGGCGGCCGGTGGCGCGCGACGCTCGTCGGCGAGGAGGGGTTCGAGGCGACGCTGGAGGGCTCCTACCGCGAGGTGCAGGCGCCCGCCCGGCTGGTGTTCACCACCGGCGACCCCGACAACCCCGGCGACGGCCCGGCCTCGGTCGTCACGCTCGACCTGCTCGACCGGGACGGCGGCACCGAGATGCGCTTCCACCAGTTCGGCGTCAACACCGACCAGGAGCACGCCGAGCAGGCCAGGGCCGGCTGGGACGAGTTCTTCGACCGCCTGGCCGAGCATGTCGCACGCTGACCCCCGACACGCGGATCCCCGACGACACGCTGAACCCCGACACGCTGAACCCCGACGACACGCTGAACCTCAGAACAGGCCGAGGGCGTCGTCCAGCTTGTACGTGCCGCCCCGCTCGTACGCCGCGGCGAAGGCGCGCTCACCGAGCGCGTCCCGGACCCGGGCCGTGACCCGCTCCTCCTCCGCACGTTCGGCGGCGTTGGCCGGGGTCTGGATCTGCTCGCGGATCGCGGCGGCCAGCCCCAGCAGCACCGCCGCCCGCTCGGTCGGCCCGGCCGCCGACGCCGCGCCCGCGACGCACGCCGCCGCCGTGCGCGGGTCGCCGACCCTGATCGCCGCGGCCAGCGCCTCCCGGTGCAGCTCCAGGGCGGCGGCCGGGTCGCCGCGCTGCTCGGTGAGGTGGCCCAGCTCGACCAGCAGGTCCGGCAGGTGCAGCGGCGGCTCGACGGCGGGGTCGCGCGGCAGGCCCGCCAGCAGGTGGTGCAGGTGCGACTCGGCCAGGTCGAGCAGCCCGGCGCGGCGCGCGGCGAAGGCCAGGCCCATCTCGGCCATGGTCTCGCCCATCTTGTAGCCCTGGCCGAGCGCCAGCTTCAACGCCCGTCCGCACAACTCCATGGCCTGGTCGTACGCGCCGCCGTGCAGCGCCGTCCAGCCCAGCCAGGCGGTGCGCCCGGCCACCTCGGGCCACAGGCCGAGCTCCTCGGCCATGCGCAGCCCCTCGGCGAACAGCCGGCGCGCCCGCTCGTGGTCGCCGGCCATCTCGGCCGCGCCCGCCAGCCATTCGGTGGCCTGCAACATGCCCCAGCGGTCGCCCAGCTCGCCGAACAGCCGCGCGCTCTCCCCCGCGTCGCGCTCCAGCGCCTCGGTGTCGCGCATGGTGAACGCGTCGCGCGCCTGCCTGGCCAGCGCGACGGCGACGCCCCACGTGTCGCCGAGGGCGCGGCAGGCGGCCAGCGCACGTCCGGTCAGCTCCTGGCCGGTGACCATGTCGGGCACGCTCATTCCGGCGAACAGCTCGGCCCTGGCCCGCTCGCCCGGGTCGGCGACGCGCTCCAGCAGCGGCTCCCACGCGACCTGCTCGCCCAGCAGGAGCGCGAACCCGGCGTGCCAGGCCGCCGCCCGGTGCCTGGCCGGGCCGTCCGGCCCCGCGACGGCCAGCGCCGCGCCCAGCGAGCGCCGTCCCTCGGCCAGCCGGCCGCGCAGGAACCAGTACCAGGCCAGCGCGTTGACCAGGCGCGCGGCGGTGTCGGCGGCCCCCTCGGCGATCGCGGTGTCCAGCGCGGCCCGTATGTTGGCCGACTCGGCGTCCAGGCGCAGCAGGCGGTCCCGCTGCTCGCCGCCGTACAGGCCGGGTTCGGCCGCGACGGCCAGCTCCAGGTAGTGGCGCAGGTGGGCGCGGCGCACGTCGGCCAGCTCGCCGGCGTCGGCCAGACGGCCCACGCAGTACTCCGACACCGACTCCAGCAGCCGGTACCTGACGCCCGTCGTGCTCTCGGCGACCACCACGAGCGAGCGGTCGACCAGCCGGGCCAGCAGGTCGAGCACGTCGAGCCCCGGCTCGGCGCACACCGCCTCGGCCGACTCCAGGGTGCAGCCGTCGGCGTGCACGGCCAGGCGGCGCAGCACCACCCGTTCCTCGTCCGACAGCAGGTCCCAGCTCCAGTCGATCACGGCGGTGAGCGTCTGCTGCCGGGCGGGCGCGCCCCTGCGCCCGGACGCCAGCAGCCTGAACCGGTCGTCCAGCCGGTCCACCACCCCCTGGACGCCCAGCGCCCGCACCCGCGTCGCGGCCAGCTCCAGGGCCAGCGGGATGCCGTCGAGCCGCCGGCAGAGCTGGGCCACCGCCTGCGCGTTGCCCGCCTCCAGCGCGAACCCGCGGGCCGAGGCGGCCGCCCTGGCGACGAACAGCCGGACGGCGTCCGAACGGGCCATCTCCGCCAGGTCCGTGCCCGCCGGCAGGTCGAGCGGCGGGACGCTCCACAACACCTCGCCGTCCACGCCGAGCGGCTCCCGGCTGGTGGCCAGGACGGTCAGGCCCGGCACCGCGGCCAGCAGCGCGTCGACCACGTCGGCGACCTGCTCGACCACGTGCTCGCAGTTGTCCAGCACGAGCAGCACGCGCCTCGGCCGCAACGCCGCGGCCAGCCGTTCGCACACGTCGCCGCCCGACGGGTCCTCCCGGATGTCCAGGGCGGCCATGATCGCCTCGGCGGGCGAGTGGGTGGCGGCGTCGAGCGCGACCAGCCAGGCGCCGTCGGCGAAGCCGTCCAGCAGCCGGTGCGCCGCCTCCAGCGCCAGCCTGGTCTTGCCCACGCCGCCGGTGCCGGTGAGCGTCACCAGCCGCTCGGCGCTGACCAGCGAGCAGACCTCGGCCAGCGCCTCGTCCCTGCCGACGAGCTTGCTGACGGACGCGGGCAGGTTCGTGGTGGGCCGCTCGGCGGGCAGGCTCAGCGCCGGGTCCTGGCCGAGGATCGCCTGGTGCAGCGCGACCAGCTCGGGGCCGGGATCGAGGCCCAGCTCGTCGGCCAGGCGCTCGCGCAGCTCGGCGAAGCTCGCCAGGGCGTCGCTCTGCCGTCCGGCCCGGTAGAGGGCGCGCATGTGCACGGCGCGCAGCCGCTCCCGCAGCGGATGCCGGGCCACCAGGTCGCCCAGCTCGCCCACGAGCAGCCCGTGCTCGCCCAGTTCCAGCCGGGCCTCGGCGCGCTGCTCCAGCGCCGTCAGCCGCTGCTCCTCCAGCCGGACGATCGCCGACCTGGTGTACTCCTCGTCGGCGAAGTCGGCGTAGGCCGCCCCCCGCCACAGCGCCAGGGCGTCGGCCAGCAGCCCCGCCCTGGTCCGCGGGCTGTCGGCGGCCTCGGCGCGGGTCAGCAGGCCGGCGAAGCGGTCCGCGTCGAGCGCGCCGGGATCGGTGCGCAGCAGATAGCCGGGCGCCCGCGAGACCACCAGGTTCTTGCCGCCCGGCTCGGCGTCCTCCAGCGCCTTGCGCAACTGGGAGACCCGCACCTGGAGCGCGCCCGCCGGGTTGCCCGGCGGCTCCTCGCCCCACAGGTCCTCCACCAGCCGGTCGGCCGAGACCGGATGGCCCTCGTGCACGAGCAGATCGGCGAGCAGCGCCCGGACCTTGAGCCCGGGGATCGTCACGGGCTCCCCCGCATCGGTCCACACGGCCAGCGGCCCCAGCACCCCAAATCGCATGTCCGTCACCTTATGCGCCGCCGTAAGTCCTCGAGAAGCGCACCGGAAGCGCCCTCCGGCACGGTGAGATCGACGAAAGGGGAAACGACATGAAGACCGGCACCCTCGCTGGACGGCGTGAATGGACGGGGCTCGCGATCCTCGCCTCGGTGGCCCTGCTGCTCTCCGTCGACCTGAGCGTGCTCTACCTGGCGCTGCCGCACCTGAGCGCCGGGCTCGGCGCCTCCGCGCCGCAGCAGCTGTGGATCCTGGACATCTACTCGTTCATGCTGGCCGGGTTCCTGGTGACGATGGGGACGCTGGGCGACCGGATCGGGCGGCGCAGGCTGCTGCTGATCGGCTCGGTGGCCTTCGCCGCGGCCTCGGTGGCCGCCGCGTACTCGGTGAACGCGGAGATGCTCATCGTGTCGCGGGCGCTGCTCGGCGTCTCGGGGGCGACGCTGCTGCCGTCGTCGCTGGCGCTGATCCGCACGATGTTCACCGACGGCCGGCAGATGGGCACCGCGATCGGCCTGTGGTACGGCTGCTTCATGCTCGGCATGGCGGTCGGCCCGCTGGTGGGCGGGCTGCTGCTGGAGCACTTCTGGTGGGGGTCGGCGTTCCTGATGGGCGTGCCGTTCATGGCGGTCGTGCTGGTCGCCGGACGGCTGCTGCTCCCCGAGTACCGCGACCCGAACGCCGGCCGCCTCGACCCGGCCAGCGTGGCGCTGTCCCTGGCGACCATCCTGCCGGTCGTCTACGGGCTGAAGGAGGTCGCGCGCGGCGGCTGGCAGCCCGTCCCCCTGATCGCGATCGCCGCCGGGACGGCCTTCGGCGTGGCGTTCGTCAGGCGGCAGCGCAACCTCGCCAGCCCGCTGCTGGACCTGCGGCTGTTCGGCAACCGGGCGTTCGCGGCGACGCTGGGCATCATGTCGCTCGGCGGGATCGTCATGGCCGGGACCACACTCATGACCACCCAGTACCTGCAGACCGTGGCGTCGCTGTCGCCGCTGGGCGCCGGGTTGTGGCTGGTGCCGCAGAACCTGGCGATGATCGTGGCCCTGTCGGTCGCGCCGCGGCTCGCCGCCCGGATCGGCACCGCGTACGTGATGGCCGCCGGGCTCGCGCTGGGCGCCGTCGGGCTGTTCCTGCACACCCAGGTTTCCAGCGTGGGCGGGACCGGGCTGGTCGTCACCGGGCTGGTCCTGGCCTCGGCGGGCATCGCGCTGCCGATGGGCACGGGCAACAGCGTGATCATGACGGCCGCGCCCGCCGAGAAGGCCGGCTCGGCGGCGTCGCTGACCGAGACGAGCGGCGAGTTCGGGGTGGCGGTCGGGGTGGCCGCGCTCGGCAGCCTCGGCACGGCCGTCTACCGCGGGCGGCTCCCCGAGCACCTGCCGGTGGAGGCCGTGCGGGAGAGCATCGGCGCGGCGGTGACCGCCGCCAAGGACCTGCCCGGACTGCTGGACCTGGCGCGGGCGGCGTTCACGGCGGGGCTGAACACGGTGGGGGCCGTGAGCGCGGTGGTCTTCGCGGGGCTGGCCGTCTTCGCCCTCCTCACCCTCCGCCACCACCGCCCGACGCCCTGACCCCCTCCTGCCCTCTCGCCCTCTCCTTGTCCCCTGACCGCCCTCTCGCCCTCCTTGTCCCCTGACCGCCCTTCAGCCCTCGTTGCCCGCTGACCGCCGGCCTGGCCGGCGGTCCTTCGCCGTTCCGGGCATGCCGTTCGTACGCACGGTCAGCCGGACGGCGGCGCTTTCCTGGCCGAGCCGCGGTAGCCGGCCGCGTCGTAGCGGCGTTCGTTGTCGGCCAGCTTGGCGGTCGCCGCCGCCACCAGATCGACCCCCAGGACGTCGGCCAGCCGGACCAGGTACAGGGTCACGTCGCCGAGCTCGGCGCGGATGCGGGCGAGCGTGTCGGGGTCGGGGCTCGCGGACTCCTCGGCGGTCAGCCACTGGAACTCCGCGACCAGCTCGCCCGCCTCCCCCGCCAGCGCCATCGCCAGGTTCTTCGGCGTGTGGAACCTCTCCCAGTCGCGGGCCCGCGCGAACTCCCGCAGCCGTACGGCCAGCCCTTCCAGCTCCTCGCTCACGCCACCCGACCCTACTGGCCCGCAGGCCGATCCATCACGACCGGTGATGACAGTCCGGGCGAACCCCGTCTGGTTCCCCGGCGACCCTTCGACCGCGCCGACCCGGACTTCGCGATCCTCTGACAGGCACCGCCAGGCAGCAAGCGCCCATTTGACGCCCTCACGCGAACGAAACGCACGCCAGACGGCTTCAAATGGGTAGCGTGATCCTGACAAGGGAGACACCGTGCTTCTCAACTTCCGGTTGGCCAACGTCCTGTCGTTCCGTGATGATCAACGTCTCTCACTGATCGCGACGGAGCTGAACGACGGCACGGCCCGCCCCATCCCGGTCCGGGAGGGAGGGCGGCCGCTGTCCGTGCTCCCGGTCCTGGGGATCTACGGAGCCAACGCCTCGGGAAAGACCAACACGCTCGTCGGCCTGCGGCTGATGCGGCAGGCCGTGCTGCACTCGGTGGCGTGGATCAGCGAGGAGAAGCCGACCCGCCGGATCCCCTTCGCGCTCGACCCGAGCTGCGCCGACGAAGACTCCTTCGTCGAGATCGACCTCGAACTGGCGGGCGTCCGCTACACCTACGGGTTCGAGCTGGACGACGAACGCGTCCACGCCGAATGGCTGCACGCCTACCCCAAGGGCCGGCGCCAGGTCTGGTTCGACCGCGACGGCGACGACATCCGCTTCGCCGGGGAAGGGCTGCGCGGCGAGAAGCAGGACCTGGCGCGGAAGACCCGCCCGGACTCCCTCTTTCTCACGGTGGCCGCCGAGTGGAACAACGAGCAACTGCTGCCCGTGTTCGAGTGGTTCCGCGACAATCTGTGGCTGATCAGCCCCGAACAGGACCTGCCCCAGCGCCAGGTGTTCACCAAGGCCAGAGCCCTTGCGGACGAACGGTTCAGGGCTCAGGTCGGCCGCCTGCTGACCCGGGCCGACCTCGGCATCGTCGGGTTCGACGAGGCCGCCCTGGCACGTGGTGACGTCCGGCTGCTCCACCGCGCCGGCGATCACACGGCCTCTCTGGACTTCGCGCACGAGTCCATGGGCACGCGCGCCTGGTTCGCGATGCTGGGGCCCCTGCTGGAGGCGTTCCAGCAGGGCACCACGGTGCTCGTGGACGAACTGGACGCCAGCCTGCACCCCGCACTCGCGGCCGAGGTGATCAGGATGTTCGAGGACCCCGAGGTCAACGCGCGAGGGGCGCAGATGGTGTTCACGACGCACGACGCGTCGCTGCTGCGTCCGCTCGCGGGCGGGGAACGGATCCTGGACCGGGACGTGGTCTGGATGGCGGAGAAGGACCCCAGGGGCTCGACGGAGCTGTATCCGCTGTCGAGCCTGCGTCCACCGCCCCGTCCGAACGAGAACCTCGAACGCGGCTGGCTGCTCGGCCGCTTCGGCGGCGTACCACGGGTCGCCCCCGGCGAGCTGGCACGCGAGGCGGGAGAGGCCCTCGCATGAGCCCCGACAAGGTCAGGAAGAAGCGCCAACGCGGCTCCAGCCTGACGGCCCAGCCGCCGCCCCGCGCCGCGAATCGCATCTTCTACGCGGTCGCCGAAGGCGCGGTGACCGAGTACGACTACCTCACGATGCTGCAGAACGCGTTCTCCCGGCAGTGCTCGTTCCGCATCGACATGCCGAAGTACCGGCCCGACGACATGAAACCGTGGAAGGTCGCCCAGCGCGCCCTGACCGTGGCCGAGGAAGACGCTCTTCGCCCGTGACCAGCATCGTGACCTCGACGCCGCCCTGAACGCGCTCAAGGAGCACCGCAAGATCAGAGTCGCCCTGTCCCATCCGTCCTTCGACTTCTGGCTCTACCTGCACTACGGCCTCTACGACCAGCCGCAGGACGGCCGCAACCACCAGATCCACCAGCTCTTGTCACAGCGGCCCGGCTTCGCGGGGTTCGGGCCGAGGGACAAGAGGACCACCAAAGCGCGCGCCGATCACCTCATGCCACGCCTCAAGACCGCGTTCGACAATGCGCGAAGCCTGGAGAGGCGCTGCGCTTCCGGCGAGTGCTCCCATCCGCGAGACCCCAAGCCACGTTGCGGGCTCATCGATCAGGATCCGTCCAGCGGGATGTGGCGCCTTCTGGAGAGCCTCGGCATCCCGCCGTTCCTCTGAGGCGGCCGGAGAGACGGGCTCGGCGAGCGCGCAATGAGCAGCCGCACAGGTGACCAGAGCCGTCGAGCGGGCGGGCGTGAAGAGGTCTCGCAGGTCAACCGTGGGAGGCCCAGGCGCCGGAGGCGCGGGGGGTGCGCCGGAGGCGCCAGAGAAGAGCGCCTGAGCCCGGAGGGCGAAGACCACTCAGGCAGGGCCCCACTGCTCAGGCCGGGCGGTTCTGGCCCGCCCCGTCACTCCACCGCGGCCGTGCTCTCGCGGACGATCAGTTCCGTAGCCAGTTCCACCCGTTTCGTCTCCGGCACCTCGCCCTTCCCCATCCCCAGCACCGTACGGGTGGCCAGCGCCGCCATCTCCTGCAACGGCTGGCGCACGGTCGTCAGCGGCGGCCAGGCCGACTTCGACAGCGGCAGGTCGTCGAACCCCACCACGCTCAGATCCTCCGGGACGCGCAACCCCCGCTGCCGGGCGGCCTCGAACACGCCGAACGCCATCAGGTCGCACCCGGCGAAGATGGCCGTGGGCGGTTCGTCGAGTGACAGGAGTTCGTGGCCCTGGTCGTGGCCGGAGTCGACGAGGAAGGTGCCGCGCCGGACGAGTTCGGGGGCGAGCGGCACGCCGGCCGTCTCCAGGGCGGCCCGGTAGCCGTCGACGCGGGCCTGGCTGCACAGCATGTCGGCGGGGCCGCTGATCATGCCGATCCGGCGGTGGCCGAGTTCGAGCAGATGGCGGGTGGCGGCCAGGCCGCCGTTCCAGTTGGTGGCGCCGACCGAGACGATGCCGGGGGCCGGCTCGCCCTCGGGGTCGACCACCACGAACGGCAACGACCGCGCGCTGAGCTGGGCCTGCACGCCGGTGGACAGGCGCGAGGCGACGATCACCACGCCGTCGGTGCGGCGGGCGGCCAGCCGTTCGAGCCAGTCGCGGCCGGGACCGGCGTGGGTGTGCAGCACCGAGATGACGACGCTGGCGCCGGCCTCATGGGCCGCGCTCTCCGCGCCGCGCACGATCTCCATGGCCCACGGCGACTCGATCTCGGCGAACACCAGGTCGACCAGGCCGGCGGGGGTGTCGTCCTGGCTGACGCGCCGCTGGTAGCCGTGTTCCTGGAGCAGCCGTTCGACCTTGTGACGGGTCGCCGGCGCCACCTCGGGCCGGCCGTTGATGACCTTGGAGACCGTGGGGATGGAGACTCCGGCCTCTTCTGCGATCAGTGCGATCGTCACGCGCCTCTTAGCTGACACGTTCGGGAGTGTATCCGAAAGTTTCGGACTGGGATCGCTCCCACAACAGCTATTGACGCCCTCCGCAGCACGTACCTATGCTCCGACCAACGAAATTATCGGGGGCTATACGAAACTTTCATACCGCTCGTGCCCGATGAAGGGACCCCCTGGATGAAACGCGGTCTGATCCTCATGGCCACCGCCGTGCTCGTCGCCGGATGCGGCAGCGGCGGGAGTGGCGAGAACGGCGGGCAGCCCGGCGCCTCGCAATCCGGCCAGAAGCCCGCCAAGGTGACGCTGGAATGGTGGCACCTGTCCACCTCCGAACCGCTGAAGTCCCTGTGGGCGCAGCGGGCCAAGGACTTCGAGGCCGCGCACCCCGACGTCACCATCAAGGCGACGGTGCTGGAGAACGACGCCTACAAGGCCAAGCTGACCACGATCACCCAGTCGGGCAAGGCCCCCGACGTCTTCGTCACCTGGGGCGGCGGCGTGCTCAAGCAGCAGATCGACGCCGGCCTGGTCAAGGACCTCTCCGACGACGTCGCGCCCGTGCTGGGCACGTTCACCCCCGCGGCGCTGAGCGCGTACCAGTTCGACGGCAAGACCTACGGGCTGCCGACGGACATCGGGCTGGTCGGCTTCTGGTACAACAAGAAGCTCTTCGCCAGGGCCGGCATCTCGGCCCCGCCCGCCACCTGGGCGGAGTTCCTCGACGACGTCAAGAAGCTGAAGTCGTCCGGCACCACCCCGATCGCGCTGGCCGGCAAGGAGAAGTGGCCGGGCCACTACTACTGGGCCTATCTGGCGATGCGCATCGCCGGCCTGCCCGCGCTCACGCAGGCGGGCGTGGACCACGACTTCACCAAGCCCGACTTCGTGGCCGCCGGGCAGCAGGTCAAGGCGCTGGCCGAGCTCCAGCCGTTCCAGAAGGGCTTCCTCGGCGCGGGGTACGGCACCCCCGACGGGCAGGCGGCCACGGTCTCCAACGGCAAGGCCGCCATGGAGCTGATGGGCCAGTGGGCGCCCGCCGTGCAGAAGGACTCCGGCAAGGGCCTCGGCGACGACCTGGGCTTCTTCCCCTTCCCCGCGGTCGAGGGCGGCAAGGGCTCGATCGGCGACGCCTTCGGCGGCGGCAACGGCCTGTCGGTGGGCGCGGACGCGCCCCCGCAGGCCGTGGAGTTCGTGAAGTTCATGACGCAGATGGACCAGCACACCAAGGCCGTGGCGGCGGGCGGCGTGCTGCCGGTGCTCAAGGGCGAGGAGAGCGCGGTCAAGGACGCCAACCTCAAGCAGGTCGCGACCCTGCTGGCCGGGGCCTCCGGCTACCAGCTCTACCTGGACCAGGCCTACCCGCCGGCCGTCGGCCAGCAGGTCAACGACAGCGTGGCCGAGCTGATCGCCGGGACCAAGACGCCGGAGCAGATCGGCCAGGACATCAGCGAAGTGGCCAAGAGCGAATGACGACGCTGACCCGAGGGCGGGCGGCGGTCGCGCCGCCGGCCGCCGCCCCGCCGGGGCGGCGGCGCGGGCGCGCGGTGACGATCGCGCTGTTCCTGCTGCCCGCGCTGGTGCTCTTCCTGCTGCTGGTGGTGACGCCGATCCTGGTGGCGGTCTACGCCAGCGCGTTCAAGTGGAACGGGTTCGGCGGGCTGCCCACCCAGTTCGTCGGGCCGGCCAACTTCACCAGGCTGCTGTCGTCCGGGATCTTCGCCACCGACCTGTGGCACCTGGTGGTCCTGGTGCTGTTGTCGGTGCTGGTCCAGCTTCCGTTCTCGCTGGCCGTGGCGATGCTGCTGAACCAGCGCATCCGGGGGCGGGCGGTCTACCGGCTGGTGTTCTTCGCCCCGTACGTGCTGTCCGAGGTGATCACCGGCGTGCTGTTCTCGCTGATCCTCGCGCCGGACGGCGGCATGGCCAACCAGCTGCTGTCGGTGTTCGGCCTGGAGTCGGAGTTCCTGGCCGATCCGGACACCGTGATGCCCGCGATCTTCCTGGTCATGACGTGGAAGTACTTCGGCTTCCACATGATGATCTACCTGGCCGGCCGGCAGGGCATCCCGGACGAGCTGATCGAGGCCGCGCAGATCGACGGCGCGACGCCCTGGGAGACGTTCCGGCACATCACACTGCCGCTGCTCGGGCCGACGATCAGGATCAGCGTGTTCCTGTCGGTCATCTACACCATCCAGCTGTTCGACCTGGTCTGGATCCTCACCGGCGGCGGCCCGTCGCACTCCTCGGAGACGATGGCCGTCACCATGATGGAGTTCGGCTTCAAGCGCTCCCAGGTGGGTTACGCCAACGCGATCAGCGTCGTGATGTTCGCGCTCAGCCTCGTCTTCGCCCTCGTCTACCAGCGCGTGGTGCTGCGCCGGGACCTGGCGGGGGCGACGACGTCCATGGGAGGCCGCCGATGAACCACGGAAGGCCGCCCGCGCGGCGGCGCCGTCCGACCCTGCCCCTGCACGCGATCGCCTGGCTCGTCGGCGCGTTCATCCTGGTGCCGATCGTGTACGCGCTGCTCGGCGGGTTCAAGAGCAACAGCCAGCTCTCGGGCAACCCCTTCGGCCTGCCCGACCCCTGGATCACCGCCAACTACACCGACGTGCTCGGCTCGGGGTCGTTCTGGCGGCAGGTGTGGAACAGCACGTTCATCGCGGTCGCCACGACCGTGGTGATGGTCGGGCTGGCGGCACTGGCCGCGTTCGTCTTCGCCAGGTTCGCCTTCCGGGGCAGGGAGGCGCTGTTCACGCTGTTCACCGCCGGGCTGATGTTCCCGTTCGCGGTGGCCATCCTGCCGATCTTCGTGCTGCTGCGCACGTTCGGGCTGCTGGACGACCCGCTCGGCGTCATCCTGACGCAGGCCGCCTTCGGGCTGCCGCTGACGATCATCATCCTGCGGGGGTTCTTCCGGAGCATCCCGGGCGAGATCGAGGAGGCCGCGATCATCGACGGCTGCTCGCCGTTCGGGTTCTTCTGGCGGATCCTGCTGCCGATGGCCCGCCCGGCCATGGCGACGGTCTCCGTGCTGGCCGTCGTGGGGAGCTGGAACAACTTCATGCTGCCCCTGGTGGTCTTCAGCGACGAGTCGAGCTGGACGCTGCCGCTCGGCATCCAGCAGTTCCAGGGCCAGTACGCCACCGACACCGCCCGCGTCCTCGCCTACCTGATCCTGGCCATGGTGCCGGCGCTCGGGTTCTACGCCATCGCTGAACGTCACCTGGTCGGTGGGCTCACCGCGGGTGCGACGAAAGGGTGAACATGCTCCACGTCTCAGGAAGCCGGCTCCTCACCCCCGAAGGCACGCCCGTCCGGCTCAGGGGGGTGGGCCTCGGGGGCTGGATGAACATGGAGAACTTCGTCACCGGCTATCCCGCCAACGAGACCTCGATGCGCGCGGCCGTGACCGGCGTGCTGGGCGAGGAGCGGGCCGAGCTCTTCTTCGACCGGCTGCTCACCTCGTTCTTCACCGAGAGCGACGCCGGGCTGCTGGCCGGGCTGGGCATGAACTGCGTGCGCATCCCGGTCAACTACCACCACTGGGAGTCCGACGACCGGCCCATGGAGATCGACCCGAGGGGCTTCCGGCACCTCGACCGGGTGATCGGCCTGCTGGGCGAGCGCGGCCTCTACAGCGTCATCGACCTGCACGCCCTGCCCGGCTCCCAGAACCAGCACTGGCACAGCGACAACCCCACGCACGTGGCGGCGTTCTGGCAGCACCGGCACTTCCAGGACCGGGCCGTGCACCTGTGGGAGGCGCTGGCCGACCACTACCGGGGGCATCCGTGGGTGGCCGGGTACAACGTGGTGAACGAGCCGGGCGACGTCTCGGGCAAGGTGGTCGGCCCGTTCTACGACCGGCTGGTCAAGGCCGTACGGGCCGCCGACCCCGACCACGTCCTGTTCCTGGACGGCAACACCTACGCCACCGACTTCTCGATGTTCCGGGAGATGTACGAGAACACGGTGTTCGTCATGCACGACTACGCCCTGGCCGGGTTCGCCCACGGCGGCCCGTACCCGGGGCTCACTAGGGGCGAGTGGTGCGACCGCGGCCAGCTGGAGGAGACCTTCGCCCGGCGGTCCCGGTTCCAGCGCGAGACCGGCACGCCGTTGTGGGTGGGCGAGTTCGGCCCGGTCTACACCGGCGACCCGGACCGGGACGCGCAGCGCTACCAGGTCCTGCGCGACCAGCTCGACATCTACGACGCCCACGAGGCGGGCTGGTCGCTCTGGACGTACAAGGACGTGGGCCTGCAGGGGCTGGTGCACGCGTCGGGGGCGTACCTGGACAGGTTCGGCGCGTTCATCGCCAAGAAGCGGCGGCTCGGCGCGGACCGGTGGGGCTCGACCATGGAGGAGTGCGCCGACGTGCTCGCCCCGCTGCACCGGCTGGTCGAGACCGAGTTCCCGGACTGGGCGCCCTACCCGTGGGGCGCTCGCTACCAGACCGACGACCTGATCAGGCACATCCTCCTCGCCCAGGCCCTGCTGCCCGAGTACGCCAGGCTGTTCGGGGGGCTCGGCGACGACGAGCTGCTGGCCCTGGCCGACTCGTTCGCGCTGGAGCAGTGCGTACGGCGCGAGCCGCTGCTCGACCTGCTGGCCGGCAATCTCACTGGGTGACAAACCGCTCATACAGTCGGGTGCGTCACACCACCGGGCAAACTATCGCCATCACTGCTTGCGCTAGGTATGCTTCGGCTGCCCTAATTTAGGTAAGCCTTTCCTCAGCCAGCAGGAGTGACGGTGTTCGCCAGCTACCTCATCGGACTGCGCGAGGGACTGGAGGCGACGCTCGTCGTCTCCGTCCTCATCGCCTTCCTCGTCAAGAGCGACAGGAAGGACAAGCTTCCCCAGGTCTGGACGGGCGTCGCCGCGGCGGTCGCGCTGTCCGTCGGCTTCGGCGCGCTGCTGACCTTCACCGCCGCCAACCTCGGGCACATGGGGCAGGAGCTGTTCGACGCGATCACCTCGCTGCTCGCCGTCGCGTTCGTCACCTGGATGATCTTCTGGATGCGGCGCACCGCCCGCGCGCTCTCCGGGGAGCTGCGGGGCAAGCTCTCCGACGCGCTGCAGATGGGCTCGCTCGCGGTGGTCGTGATGGCCTTCCTGGCCGTGGCCCGCGAGGGGCTGGAGACGGCGCTGCTGTTCTTCGCCGCCGTCCAGGGCGCGACCGCCACCATGGATCCCCTGCTCGGCATCGCGCTCGGCCTGCTCACGTCGGTGGTCATCGGCTGGGGGCTGTACAAGAGCGCGCTGAAGATCAACCTCACCAAGTTCTTCACCTGGACGGGCCTGCTGCTCATCCTGGTCGCCGCCGGCATCTTCAAGTACGGCGTGCACGACCTCCAGGAAGCCAACATCCTGCCCGGCCTGAGCTCCTACGCCTTCGACATCAGCGCCGTCCTGCCCGCCGATTCCTGGTACGGGGCGCTGCTTTCCGGCATGCTCAACATCACGCCGCAGCCGAGCATCGCCGAGGCCGTGGCCTGGATCGTCTACCTCGCGCCCACTCTCTTCCTCTTCCTGCTGCCACAGCGAGTGAAGACCACTCCCGCCTCCACCGCACCCGCGGCCTGAACAGGAGCATCATGCGTACCGCCATCAGCCTGTCCTTCGGCGCGCTCGCCCTCGCGGGCCTGACCGCGTGCGGCTCGGGCACCACCGCCACGCAGGCCGCCAAGGGTCCGGCCGGCGCGCCCGGCAAGATCACCGTGGCCGCGTCCGACACCGAGTGCAAGGTCGCGGCCACCGAGGTCGCGGCGGGCACGAGCACGTTCACGATCACCAACGGCGGCTCCAAGGTGACCGAGTTCTACGTGTACGCCCCTGGTGACCGGGTGATGGCCGAGGTCGAGAACATCGTGCCCGGCCTGACCAGGGAGCTGGTGGCCGAGCTGCCGGCCGGCGCGTACGAGGCCGTCTGCAAGCCCGGCATGGTGGGCAAGGGCATCCGCAACGCG
This sequence comes from Nonomuraea sp. NPDC049637, assembly GCF_040675235.1. Taxonomy (NCBI): domain Bacteria; kingdom Bacillati; phylum Actinomycetota; class Actinomycetes; order Streptosporangiales; family Streptosporangiaceae; genus Nonomuraea; species Nonomuraea sp. NPDC049637. Next base: position 2,344 of record NZ_JBFAOM010000018.1, on the reverse strand, counting down.
CTGAAGGTGACCGGCGAGCACAAGGCGCTCACCTCCGACGCCCAGCTCGCCGACGCCGTCGCCAGCTACAAGCGCTACATCAAGTCGCAGAGCGACACGCTGCTGGTCAAGACGCAGGAGTTCGTGGACGCCGTCAAGGCCGGCGAGATCGGCAAGGCCAAGGAGCTGTACCCGGTCTCACGGACGTACTGGGAGCGCATCGAGCCGGTCGCGGAGATCTTCGGCGACCTCGACCCGGCCATCGACGCCCGCGAGGCCGACCTGGCCGACGGCGAGGAGTGGACCGGGTTCCACCGGATCGAGAAGGATCTGTGGATCAAGAAGGACATCAGCAAAGACGGCCCGGTCGCCGACAAGCTGATCGCCGACGTCAAGACCATCGTCCAGAAGTCCAACTCCGCCGAGCTGACCCCGCTCAACCTGGCCAACGGCGCCAAGGGACTGCTCGACGAGGTGGCCTCCGGGAAGATCACCGGCGAGGAGGACATCTGGTCGCACACCGACCTGTGGGACTTCGACGCCAACCTCCAGGGCTCCAAGGCCGCCGTGCAGTCGCTGCGCCCGGTGCTGGAGCAGCGCTCCCCCGACCTGGTCAAGACGCTGGACGAGAAGTTCGCCGCCGCGGAGGCCGCCCTGGGCGCCCACCAGAAGGGCGACGGCTGGAAGCTGCACGACGAGCTGTCCAAGGCCGAGCTGAAGGCGCTGTCCGACGCGATCAACGCGCTGGCCGAGCCGATCAGTAAGATCGCACCGGTCATCGCCAAGTAACGGGAGGTGGGGGCGATGTCGCAGGCCGGCGGGCGGATGAGCCGCCGCAAGCTGTTCGGGCTGGGCGCCGCGGGAGCGGCCGTGCTGGGGGCGGGGGCGGTGACGACCAGGTCGCTGCTGGAGGATCCGCCGATCGCGCACGCCGCCTCGACGTCCGATCCGTTCCCGTTCTACGGGCAACACCAGGCGGGCATCGTCACGCCCGCCCAGGACCGGCTGCACTTCGTCGCCTTCGACGTCATCACCGACAAGAAGGCCGAGCTGGTCGACCTGCTCCAGGAGTGGACGGCCGCGGCGGCCCGGCTGACGCAGGGCAAGGAGGCCGGGACGTTCGGCGCGGTGGGCGGGGCGGCCGAGGCGGCGCCCGACGACACCGGCGAGGCCCTGGGGCTGCCCGCCTCGGGGCTGACGCTGACGATCGGGTTCGGCCCGTCGCTGTTCGACGACCGGTTCGGGCTGGCGGGCAGACGGCCTGCCGCGCTGGCCGACCTGCCGAAGTTCCCCGGCGAACAGCTCATCCCGGAGATCTCGGGCGGGGACATCTGCGTCCAGGCGTGCGCGCACGACCCCCAGGTGGCCGTGCACGCCATCCGCAACCTGGCCAGGATCGGCTTCGGCAAGGTCTCGGTGCGCTGGTCGCAGCTCGGTTTCGGCCGTACGTCGTCCACGTCGCGGGCCCAGGCCACGCCGCGCAACCTCCTGGGCTTCAAGGACGGCACCAACAACATGAAGCTGGAGGACGCCGACCTGCTGCGCGACCACCTGTGGGCCGGCGGCTCGGACGGCGCCGCCTGGATGGCGGGCGGCACGTACATGGTCACCAGGAAGATCCGCATGACGATCGAGACCTGGGACCGCGCCTCGCTCGCCGAGCAGGAGCAGATCTTCGGCCGGGACAAGGGCGAGGGCGCGCCGCTGGGCAGGAAGGCCGAGTTCGACCCCGTCGACTTCGCCGCCAAGGGCCCCGACGGGCAGCCGCTGATCAAGGACGACTCGCACGTCAAGCTGGCGCACCCGAGCAACAACGGCAACGCCCACCTGCTGCGCCGCGGCTACAACTTCGTCGACGGCTCCGACGGCCTCGGCCGCCTGGACGCCGGGCTGTTCTTCATCGCCTACCAGCGCGACCCGCGCAAGCAGTTCGTGCCGGTGCAGATGAACCTGGCCCGGCACGACGCGCTCAACGAGTACATCAAGCACGTCTCCAGCGGCCTGTTCGCCTGCCCGCCCGGCGTCCAGGACGCGGGCGACTACTGGGGCCGCACCCTGTTCGCCTGACCCTCCTCAGCATGCTCGCCGTCAGCGGTGGCGGGCGCGTGAGGCCTGGGCGTGGGCCCGGTTGGCGCAGCGGGTCGAGCAGAACTGCCGCTTGCCCGGCCGGCTGCGGTCGACGAAGGCGTCGGTGCACGGCGTGGCGGCGCACTGGCGCAGCCGTTCCCAGTCGCCGGCCGCGGCCAGCTCCAGCAGCTCGGTGACGGCCCGTACGGCGAGCCGGCCCGCCGCCGTCGCCCCGTCCGGCGCGACCAGCCGCAGCCGGGGCACGCCGCCCGCGGGCTGCACCGCCGCCCGCGCCGGC